>NZ_JBFULU010000009.1:0-177660 GCF_054049735.1 Bradyrhizobium sp. P5_C12 | reverse complement strand
CCCGGGGGCGTGGGGGTGCGGCCTCGGGCTGTTGCGAGTTGCGGTCGATCATCTCAGCTATGTCGTGATGGAGACGACGGATGGCCCTGATCTGGCGAAAATCGCAAACGAATGTCGGGCTATGCCGATCTGCCAAAACACTGACCCGCGTGCCGGCAATCACGGCCGCGCGCACTTTCTCGACCAATTCCGGCTTAGGTGTATGAGTCGGGTTGCTAGACCGGAAGCTAACGCACGCCAAGCACTGCCGATGCCACCGACCGTCCGCCTGCAGGTAGCTCTTGCCATGGATGGCGTATGAATGCCCGTGTGCGCAGAACTCTCGACCGCCACGATGGCCTTTCTTCCTATCGGCCAGTTTGCGATTGCGCTCGACCAGCGCCAGCGCCCATGTGCCCCAGTTTCGATACCCGACGCAGTGCTTTTCAAATTTGTTTGCAGATACGATGGCCTTTGTGCCTCTGACGTAGCCCGTCAGCCATCGTTTGCTCATCCCCTTTTCGAGGGCTGACATACACGCGGTGGCCTGCGCAGGCCTCATATATTCTTCCTGATGTGGGATAGCGGCACGCGCGTTAATCTTGTCGAGGCATTCGCCTACCGCGGCACAGTCGGCCGGATGAGGACAATTTATACAGGTTTCAATAGCGGCGCAGTCGCGAATGCTGAAATTCCGCGCTTTTAATTCTGGGAATGTCGGGATGTCCTCTTCTGTAACGTTCGTCGGCCGCACTGGAAGATTGGGGTTAGAGCGTCCCTTCCTCTTGTCTGCAAGCTTGCGGTTGCACGCAGCAAGGCCCAGCGCCTTTGCGCCCCACTCCGGATACAGCTTGCAGTGTTTATCGAATGCCTTCTTGGAGCAAATCGTGTTTCCGCCACCACCGACGATTGTACGTAACGTCTCGCCAGCCTCCAGGCGCGCCATGAAGGACGCGGCCTCGGTCGCGTTCATCGTGAACACTGCCCCCGCGATCAGCTTGGAAAGGCACGACTCGCAGACCCGCGGGGCCCTCTTGCCGGTTCGGAAGCGTGACAGCGGCAAGACTTGCTCACATCGACGACACTGTTTCATCACGACCATCTCCATTTGTTGGATAGGAAGCGCGGAATGCGCGTCGGGGAGCCGAATCCTGAATCGCGGCGAGGCAGCGACAGGAAGAGCCATCGGATTTCACATTGAGAGAGTAGGCGCCGAGTGAGTCGCAGGGCTAACTCACCGGCGGCCGGCGCCGCGCGTTAAGCGTCAACCGACTTGGGTGACTGAACGATACTAAATACGGGAGCGGCTTTTGGGGCTTCATCTGGTTCGGCCAGGAAGCCCGTCACTAGCTGAGTTGCCAGCCGCAAGACGGTCAAGGCATCCTCAGTCCCTTCCGGAAGTTGGCTTGCCAACATCACGGCATGGCGGCGATGCCAGTTTTCCGGTTTCATGCCATCGCCCCTTGCTGCCAGTCCTGCGTTCCAACCTGCTCGTGCAGCCCGTCATGGTCGCCGATGCCGCTCTCCGAGTGGTCCAACTCGTAGTCGTTGACTGACACCACATGCCAGGCAGCCCGTTGATCGGTATGGCCTTCCAGCGCGCCTAGGGAAGGCTCGTCATCGTCTCCCGGCTCGGCGCCGTCGTGCTCGTCCTCGACATCGAGCCGCAGGCCTTCGCAAAGGCGCTCTTGGTTGCCGCTGCGGTCTCTCTCGCCTCCATAGACGGAGGGGTGCCGTTCTAAAAAGCCAAGCGATGGTTCCAAGTCAGGATCTAGGTCGCTCGCGTCGAGAAACGCTAGGAGCCGATCGATCTCAGCGCGGGCTTGACTGCGAAGGTCGCGGAGGACGACTAGAGTCGCCTCCCGCTCTCTATTCTGCTGGCGCAGATTTGCGACGCGGGGGTTTTTGCCCATCACGCTTGCTCCGTCATCATCGCCGGAAGAATTTCGCACAGCGCGGCCAACAGGAACTGTTGCCAGGAGCCGCACTTGTCGTCGTCTCCCCCGCAAAGGTCAGACGGCCAGCCCTGCCCGTCGGTATCAGCAGCCACAGCATAGGAGAGCAGCGCGAGCACTCCCGCTGGGGTGGTTGGAAAGCTGTTGAGAATCTCGCAAGCCGCTGCCGTCTCAGCATCGAAGGCCAGCGACATCGCAGCTTCGCTCGCCTCAAGTCGCTCATCGTTGGCACGCGCATCCCGGAGCCTGACGCCAGAGCCCACAATTTCACGCTCCAAGATGCAATGGGCGTCCGCTGCGGCTGCCACGCACTCCCGCGCCAGCTTATGCCTCTCGATGGCTTGAAAGACCGGATCAGTCTCGCGTAATGGCGCGATGCCCGCTGCATTCGCTAGTGTGGTACTGCCAGCCGCTGCAACGGCAGCCGTTGCCAGAAACGAGCGCCTGCTCGGTGTGGAGTCTTTCGTATGGGCGTGCGTCATCGCCGCGCCCGAAGATACCGCGTTGCTCATGTCGTCTCTCAAAATGCTGGAGGGATTAGGTAGTTGCTGCATCGGCCGAGCGGTATGGTTCCGCCCTCGCTCAGCCGGTTGCGCTGTGTGCTGGTCGGTTACTTCACCTCCTTTCGGGCTTGCCAGCCAAAGAGCTGGGGCCAAAGGGGGTCGAAGTGTTCGCAGAGCGCTTCAAATGCGGCGCGTGCGGCGCTTTCGACCAGTTCGATTTGAAGGCGCGGCCAAACGGCCGTTGCCTGAACCTGGGCCGTCCAATGGCTCGAGCTGAACCCTTCGCGGACGGCCTCGATGGTTTCGTGAGAGTACCCCTCGCATTGGCCGACCGTGCCAAACCCGAGAGCGAGCAAACCGATTTCGCGCTGCTGCTCGGGTGAGAGCCGGTCCCACGCCTTGCCGGCGTCGAAGCTGGCGAGCTCGTGAAATGTCGGCAGGCGATCCGAAAGGGGAATTTCCACCTCGGGCTCCGCGACTTCACCGGAGGAGTGCCACCGCGTCGGACGCCGATGATTGTCCGCGCGTTCCAGATGGCCGCGCGCTTGCGCTCACCCTTCTGCAAGAGAACGTCAACCATGCCACGGGGGGTCTTCGTGCCGACGCTGACGCTAAGCACGACTTCCCCGGAGCCGGTCAAGTCACCGCGCAAAAGGTGGCGCGCGGGGACCTTGACGAGGGTGCTTTGGTTGGATGGTGCGAGCATGTGCGCGCTCCCTTATGCCCAACGCTGAGCAGGCAGCTCAAAGGCCGGCGCCATGCCAGTGCGCACAACACGAGCCTCAGCGAAGCCGCTGCGCATCTGGAGCGCGAGGTAATAGCTGTAGGGGCGGTTAACGTGATGGGCGCGACCGCGGCACGACAGTTCGTCGGCATAGTCAGCCTTCGCGAGGGCGTGGGCCTCGGTCATGAGCTTGGAGCGGAGCGCGTTGGCCGATGAGCGCGGCTTGGTGTTGACGGACGCCTCACGGCGGACAATGGCTGAGTTGCGGTTGAATTGCCCGGTCTGCTGATTGGTGAGGAAAGGTGCGGGCATAGCTCCGCCGTTCACCGGGAAGGTGGTTTTGCTCATTGGGGTTGCTCTCGCCAGATCTATTTGATAGAAATTCTATTAACACGTCTTAGCGGCGCGATCAATAGAAATTCTATCAATGGAGTTGAAATGTTTTCAGTCCGTCAGATGAAGGCCGCCCGAGCATTGCTTGCTTGGTCGCAGGGCGACCTCGCCGAGGCGTCAGGCGTGTCAGAGCCAACCATCGCTAGACTTGAGTCTGAGGATGGCGAACAGGTGGGCGGGCGTGCGGAGACAAGCGCGAAGCTGAAGGCCGCTCTAGAGAAGGCCGGCGTCGAGTTCATCCCCGAGAACGGCGGAGGTGCTGGCGTGAGGATGAAGAAAAGAAAACGCTGACGCCCGTGTTGGCTAGGATCGTTCACACTCTCGGCAGAAACCACCACTGTTGTAGAGCTTCCATGCGCTCTCGGCGGATTTGCACAATCAGGGCACTAGCTACATGCTGGACGGCGGCTGCGGTTTCCGCAGAGACGGTCCGATTGTGAACCCCAAATTCCCCGCCGGTCATTGCGCGCGAAAAATTTGCTTCAGCTTGCACAAGCCGGTCGTTTGCAAGCCCTTTCACGAGCCCGGCCAGAGACACGCGAATTGAAGCGATCCTCACAAGCCCTGAACTGATCCGCGCTTGTAACACGGGGATCTTCGGATCGGCCTGGGGCGTAATCCAGTACTCGCTCCCAAGATCGGCAAGTTTTGCGATATCGCTGCAAAGGTCATCGATCCGCTTATCGGCTTGATCCGTGCTTGCCTTCCAGCGGCTGACCCAAACGCCGCTCAGTCCCGCTGAGAGGGCGGCTGTCAGAAGTATCTTGCCGATTTCGAGCAGATAGTCGGTTTCCGGCACGGGCGCGCCACGGCATATAGGTTTGTATGTCTAAAGAGACTTGATCGCGTCGTTGAAATACTTCGCCGCGTCTTGGCGGAAGCTCTCGTAAATTGGGCTGTTCGCTCTAATCTCTAAAGTGTCGGCGAGCGTCTTGGCATCCAGTGCATGCTTTCTCACGATGCCACCGAACACCTCCTCCAAGAAGGAAGAAGAATAGCTGTAAGCGTCGTCTAACAGCACGACAACTTTGTCGTGATTTTGCGCAGCCTTCTGCAAGGCAGGCAGAAGAACCTGGTCACGAAACCGCTCAGCATTGAAGGGGCCGTCCGCAGACGTGCGACCCGCCGGTGAAGGCGAAAAGTCATTTGCAATAGATAAGATCATTTCGCTCATGGCTGCTGCGGGCGGTTGGAGATTAAAGCTTCAAGCTCAAGGTAGGTTCCTAGCAACGGCCCTTCGTGGGTTTTTACAACTTTGGAGCCGTCTGCGCCATAGATGCATTCGCCGCAGCGACTGACGACACGAAGCCTACCTTCGGGACAAAGCTTGATGATGTCTAGGATTTTGGGAAGACCCTTCCCTCTATATGGGAGCCCGGTTGACGAAGCTGTGAGCTGCATTGCCATATCGATTGCCTGGCCGTCGTGGCTCGCATCAGAGGGGTCAAAGCTTAACGAAAACAGACTGAGGAACCGCTGAGTTAAGAGGCCCACTTCCCATTTTAACGGCAACGCTTGAGGAATGGTTATTCCTTGATCATAAATGGCAAGGGTAACCCTGCCTTCGTGATCCGCGGCACCCACGAACCACCAAAGCGGCACCGTATTGCGAAAATCCGTGTACTTGGGCGGATAAGCATGGCTCCGCACGTTTTCAACCGCATCGGTCACGGCGCTGGCAAGCTGTACGCGTAGGCCTGCATCGCCTTGGACTTTGCCGAATAACGAAAGGATCGCCTCGTTGACGGGCGACAGGTCGGCATCGCTGCCACTAACCATAGGCTCGATTAGCAAACCGTTGGAATTGGCGGCAACACCGATATCCAGGCCGAGCAGGTCGAAGAAGCCAAGCCCGGCCAGTGTGGCTCGCACATCCGGATTCCATTGATCGATGTCAATTGTAGCTGGAACTAGGCCGCTGACCCGGCTCAACCGATCGTAGCCGGCAGCGAGCATGAGCGCCGCCCCGGCTGATATGGTGTTGATAGTGCTGAAGTCCGTGGCGTTTTTGACCCAGCCGATCCTTCCATTTCTCCTGCCGGTAGGCCGAAGCAGACKGCCAGTTGCCCGTTGGGAAGCACGGAGTTGAAGGTCACGAATTACATCGATCGTTTCGCTGTAATTCCGATCAAGACACATAACCGGAGGGAGATGTTTCTCGCTGAGAACGCGGACGAAACGGGTGCCGGAAGACGTCGTCAAGCGGGCGACTTTGGGCACCAACCGACGTGGTCGAAGAGCGACGCGGCATCGATAGATCAGCCAGCGATGATGTCGGGGGCTTAGTTTCCTCATGCACAGGCGACTTCGCTGATCCCAGAAGCTTTTGCGTCCCCAGCGCGTCCCCGGCTCAAGGCCTGCAAATGAAGAAGTCGAGAAACACCTAGAAAACTGGCGCGCCCGGAACGATTCGAACGTCCGACCCTCAGATTCGTAGTCTGATGCTCTATCCAGCTGAGCTACGGGCGCGTTTTTCGCAAACAGCGATTGCGGGCGTGGCCCGCAGGCAGCCCCCGGCGACGCCGGAGGGGGTGCGAAAGAGCGCTCTGACTAACCGCTCTTGCCGCAATTGGCAAGGTCCGGGAGGGGGAGATTTTGCAGGGAGATGACGGTTTTCGTTGTCATTCCGGGGCGATGCGGAGCATCGAACCCGGAATCTCGCGCCAAACCTCCGGATTCCGGGTTCGGCGCGCTGCGCCGCCCCGGAATGACGGCGATGAGGCCTACGCCCTTGCCCGCTCGTTGCGGATCGAGAGCAGTTCCACGGGGCGGTCGGGGATGACGATGCGGAAGGTGGCGCCGATGGTGCCTTCGACCAGATGGATGTCGCCGCCATGGGCGCGGACGAGCTCGGCGGCAATCGCAAGGCCGAGGCCGCTGCCGCCGGGGCGGCCGGAGGTCTGGAACGCCTCGAACAGGTGCTCCCGGGTCTTCGGGGGGACGCCGGGGCCGGTGTCGGACACCTCCAGGATGGCGACGGCACCCTCGCGCTTGCCCGTGATCCGGATCTGCTGCACGCCACCGTCGCCGCCCGACGAATGGCTTTCCAGCGCCTGGGCGGCGTTGCGGACAAGGTTGAGCAGCACGCGGAAGAGCTGGTCGGGATCGGCATCGACCGCGAGCCCACGCTCGATCGCGGCGACCCAGGCGATCGAGGCGTCGCTGGCGAGGCCTGCGGTCTCGCGCACCTCCAGCACCACCGGCTCGATCAGGAGCATGCGGCGGTCGGGCGCGGCCTCCTGGGCGCGACCGTAGGACAGCGTCGACTGGCAGAACGCGATGGCGCGCTCGAGCGAGCGCACCAGCTTTGGCGCGAATCGCTGCACCCGCGGATCGGGCACGCTGGCGAGCTGGTCCGACAACAGCTGCGCCGAGGCGAGCAGGTTGCGCAGATCGTGGTTGATCTTGGAGACGGCGAGGCCGAGGGCGGCAAGCCGGCTCTTCTGATTCAGCATCGACATCAGATCGCGCTGCATGTCCGACAATTCGCGCTCGGCGACCCCGATCTCGTCGCTGCGCTGGCTCGGCACGATGATCCGCGCCGAGCTCTCCGGATTTTCGTGGAAGCCGACCAGGCTCGCGGTCAGCCGCCGCATCGGCCGCACGAAGAGATAATGAAGCGCGAGGTAGACCAGGCCCGCGGTCAGCGCCGCGATGATCAGCGCCACCACCACGACGTTGCGGGAGAAGCGATACATCGACTGCCGCAGCGGCAATTCATCTGTCACGATCTCGATGAACTGGGCGCTGCCGACGCCGGGGCCGACGATCCGGATGGCCTGGTTGCCGGTCTCCAGCATCATCCGGAACGAGCCGGTGATCGCCTCCCAGGCCGTCATGTCGCGCAGGTCGATGTCGTGCTCGATGGCGGTCGGCAGATTGTCGCTGGCGAGCAGGCGGCGCTGCTGGCCCATCTTGATGGCGACCGCGCGGGCATTGATGCTTTTCAGGATCTGGCGCGACAGCGAATCGGGAACCATGCCGAGCGGCGCCGCATCGAGCACCAGCGCCGCCGTGTTGGCCGCCGCCACGCGATCGTTGAGCCGGTTGACCCAGAAGTTGGCGATCGCAGGCACGTAGAGCAGGACGGCCGCAATCATCACCAGGGGAACGGTCAGCAGCAGCAGCTTGCCGGACAGGCCGAGCCGACGCGGCCCGCGCGGCCGCGTCACCGGCTGGTCCGGTTGGTCCGGCTGATCCAGAGCTCGCTCCAGATCCTGGGTCCGCTGGAGGTCTGTCGCTACCACGAAGTTCGCCCCTGCTGGCCTTGGCTGACGAAGGATGCGACCCGCACCTAGGGCCGGTCAAATTACGGATCGCTAATCTCCCAAGGTGGGATGTAAGCGTGGATACGGCGAGTCGCTACCTCAGGGGTAAAAAACCCCGCCGAAACAGCGATATTCACTGATATTCCCTTGGCCTGCGCGGTCCTGCGGCGTTGACGAGAAGGGGACGCTCGCATATAAGCCGCGCGAATTGTCCGCGATGACCCGGCGTAATGCCGGGAGCGGCTCTCTTAGGGCCGGAAAAGGGCCCATTTTGGGCCGCATCTTCCGGACTTTACCTTCAATTCTACAGGCAAATTGCCCGGTCAGCGGAGAAAAACCCGTGAAGCGGACTTATCAACCCAGCAAACTGGTGCGCAAGCGCCGTCACGGCTTCCGTGCCCGTCTGGCCACTGCCGGCGGCCGCAAGGTTCTCGCCGCCCGCCGCGCCCGCGGCCGCAAGCGTCTGAGCGCCTGAGCCTGGCCCTTTTGGGATTTCATCATGGATCGGCTGAGGCAGCGGGCGGATTTCCTCGCCGTTGCCAATGGCGCGCGGGTGAATAGTCCCGCGTTCGTCCTGCAAAGCCGCGGCCGTGACGACAGCGGTCCGATCCGGATCGGCTTCACCGTTACCAAAAAGAACGGCAACGCCCCCGAGCGCAATCGTATCCGGCGCCGGCTTCGCGAATTGGTGAAGCGGCTCGACCCGGTATCGATGCAGCCCCATCATGACTATGTACTGGTCGGCCGAAGGGACGCGCTCACGCGCGACTTCGCGATCATGCTCGACGACCTCCGCACGGCGTTCACGAAACGCACGCGGCAGGCGCCAAAGGGACGCGGCGCAAGAACCGACCGCTCTGGGTCAGGCCCCGCTCCCGCTGCCAGCCGCAACCCGGATTGATGACGAGACATTAGAGATGACCGACAATCGCAACACCATCCTCGCCGTCATTCTGTCGGGCCTGGTCCTGATCGCCTGGCAGTATTTCTACAACGTGCCGCAGATGGAGAAGCAGCGCGCCCAGCAGCAGCAGGCCGAGCTTCAGAAGACCACGCCGCAGCCGACGGCCTCCGCGACGCCGGGCMGCGCGCCGCAGGCCGGCGGTGCGGCTCAGCCGTCAGCCGCTCCGGCCGCGAATCAGCAAGCCCAGCCGGTCGTTGCCCGCGACACCGCGATTGCAGCCAGCCCGCGCGTGAAGATCGACACGCCGCGGATTGCCGGCAGCATCTCGCTGAAGGGCGGCCGCATCGACGACATTGCGCTGGTGCAGTATCGCGAAACGGTCGATCCGAAGTCGCCGCCGATCATCCTCTATTCGCCCTCGGGCACCGCGGAGCCCTATTACGCCGAGTTCGGCTGGGTGCGGGCGACGGGCGTGACGGCCAAGCTGCCGGACTCCCAGACCCTCTGGCAGCAGGACGGCAGCGGCAGCCTGACGCCGTCGACGCCGGCGGTGCTGAAATGGGACAATGGCGAAGGCCTCACCTTCCGCCGCACCATCTCGGTCGACGACCACTATCTCTTCACCGTCAAGGACGAGGTGACCAATGTCGGCAACGCGCCGGTCACGCTCTATCCCTTCGCGCTGATCTCGCGCCACGGCACGCCGCAGGTCTCGGGCTACTATATCCTGCATGAAGGCCTGATCGGCTATCTCGGCGACCAGGGCCTGCAGGAATACGCCTACAAGAAGATCGACGAAACCAAGCAGGTGAACTTCAAGGTCACCAATGGCTGGCTCGGCATCACCGACAAGTACTGGGCCTCGGCGCTGCTGCCCGACACCGACGCCCAGCTCCAGGCGCGCTTCTCGTCGAATCCCACCGGCAACGTCCATACCTACCAGACCGACTATCTGCTCGATCCCGTCACCGTCGCCATCGGCGGCACCGCGACGGCAAACGCGCGGCTGTTCGCCGGCGCCAAGGAAGCCGGCGTCGTCGGCGTGTTCCCGTTCGCGGGCCTCGGCGGCTACAACAAGGAGCTCGGGCTGAACCATTTCGATCTCCTGATCGACTGGGGCTGGTTCTACTTCATCACCAAGCCGATGTTCCTGGGCCTGGACTTCTTCTATCGCTTCTTCGGCAATTTCGGCATCTCGATCCTGCTCGTGACCGTGATCGTGAAGCTCTTGTTCTTCCCTCTGGCGAACAAGTCCTACGCCTCGATGGCGAAGATGAAGTCGATCCAGCCGCAGCTTCAGGCGCTGAAGGAGCGCTTTCCCGACGACAAGGTGAAGCAGCAGCAGGAGATGATGGAGATCTACCGCAAGGAGAAGATCAATCCGGTCGCCGGCTGTCTTCCCGTGGTGATCCAGATCCCGGTGTTCTTCTCGCTCTACAAAGTGCTGTTCGTCACCATCGAGATGCGGCACGCGCCCTTCTACGGCTGGATCAAGGACCTCTCGGCGCCCGACCCGACCAATCTGTTCAACCTGTTCGGGCTGATCCCGTTCGATCCGACCACGATCCCCGTGTTCGGCCATTATCTCGCGCTCGGCATCTGGCCGATCATCATGGGCATCACGATGTGGTTCCAGATGAAGCTGAATCCGACGCCGCCGGATCCGACCCAGCAGCTGATCTTCAACTGGATGCCGCTGATCTTCACCTTCATGCTGGCGGGCTTCCCGGCGGGTCTCGTGATCTACTGGGCCTGGAACAACACGCTCTCGGTGCTCCAGCAGAGCTTCATCATGCGCCGCAACGGCGTGAAGGTGGAGCTGTTCGACAATCTCAAGGCAACGTTCGCGAAGAAGGCGACGTAGGCGCAATACCTCAACCTCGTCATTCCGGGATGGTGCGAAGCACCAGACCCGGAATCTCGAGATTCCGGGTTCGATGCTTCGCATCGCCCCGGAATGACGGTGAAACAAAGAGCTTCGCATGACCAACGACAAAGATGCGAAGCTGATCGAGACCGGGCGAAAGCTGTTCACCCGCGACTGGCAGTTCATCTGGGCCTCGCCCTCGATCGAAACGCTGCCGCCGATGGCGGGGCTCGAGATCGCCTTTGCCGGCCGCTCCAATGTCGGCAAGTCGAGCCTGATCAACGCGCTGACCGGCCGCAACGCGCTCGCCCGCACCTCGCATACGCCGGGCCGCACCCAGGAGCTGATCTTCTTCGAGGTCCCGGGCAAGACGGACCTGCGGCTGGTCGATATGCCCGGCTATGGCTATGCCAAGGCGCCGAAGAGCCAGGTCGCGTCCTGGACCGAGCTGATCCACAAATTCCTGCTCGGCCGCGCCTCGCTCGCGCGCGTCTACGTGCTGATCGACGCCCGGCACGGGCTGAAGGACGTCGACCTCGAAATCCTGAAGACGCTCGACCGCTCCGCCGTCAGCTACCAGATCGTGCTGACCAAGGCCGACCAGGTGAAGGCGTCGGAGCTTCAATCGCGCATCGTCGAGACCGGCGCTGCGCTCGCCAAGCATCCCGCCGCGTTTCCCGATGTGCTGACGACCTCCTCGCGCTCCGGGGCCGGCATGGCCGAGCTGCGCGCCGCGATAGCGAAGCTGCTGGAGGAACGGAGTTCGTGATGGCCGCGCGCCGCCTGTTGATTGGGCTTGCCGGTTTGATGGGCGCCGCCGGCGTCGCCCTGGCAGCCGCTGCCGCGCACGGCGCCGATGCCGGCCGGCTTGCCTCCGCCAGCGCCATGCTGCTGTTTCATGCAACTGCCATACTCGCGGCCACAGCCCTGATCGAACGCGGCCTTCTGCACGGCGGAATTGGCCTCATCGCCGCGTTCGGCTTCGTGATCGCGGCGGCGCTGTTCGCGGGCGACCTGACGCTGCGGCAGTACGCGGGCCATTCGCTGTTTCCGTACGCGGCGCCAACGGGCGGAACGCTGCTGATCTTGAGCTGGCTGGCGGTGAGTGTGGCGGCGATGGTGCCTAAGCGCTGACCCGTAGCCCGGATGGAGCGCAGCGCAATCCGGGACCGGCGTCTGTGGCACAAATCCCCGGATTACGCTGCGCTCCATCCGGGCTACGCAGCGGCATGCCAGTCACGCTTTGCGCCTCGCCCGCCAATCGGATAGAACGCGGCCCGACAGTCCCGCCAGCGAGATCCGCCTCATGACCGACATCTCACCGCTCGACCAGGCCCGCATCCTGTCCGAAGCGCTGCCGCACATGCAGCAGTATGACGAAGAAACCATCGTCATCAAATATGGCGGCCACGCCATGGGCGACGAGGAGACCGCGAAGAACTTTGCCCGCGACATCGTGCTGCTGGAGCAGACCGCGATCAACCCGGTGGTGGTGCATGGCGGCGGGCCGCAGATCGCGACCATGCTCAAGCGTCTCGGCATCGTCTCGGAATTCGCCGCCGGCCTGCGCATCACCGATGCGGCGACCATCGAGATCGTCGAGATGGTGCTGGCCGGCTCGGTCAACAAGCAGATCGTCGGCTACATCAACGAAGCCGGCGGCAAGGCCGTGGGGCTGTCGGGCAAGGACGCCAATATGGTGAAGGCGTCGAAGACGACGCGCACCATCATCGATCCGGACTCGCACATCGAGAAGGCGGTCGATCTCGGTTTCGTCGGCGATCCCGAGAAGGTCGACCTCACGCTGCTCAACCAGCTCATCGGCTACGAGCTGATCCCGGTGCTGGCGCCGCTCGCGACCTCCAAGGAAGGCCAGACGCTGAACGTCAACGCCGACACCTTTGCGGGTGCGGTTGCCGGCGCGCTGAAGGCCAAGCGCCTGTTGCTGCTCACCGACGTGCCGGGCGTGCTCGACAAGTCGAAGAAGCTGATCCCGCAGCTTTCGGTGAAGGACGCGCGAAAACTGATCGCTGACGGCACCATTTCCGGCGGCATGATTCCGAAGGTCGAGACCTGCATCTACGCGCTCGAACAGGGCGTCGAGGGCGTCGTCATCATCGACGGCAAGATGCAGCACGCGGTGCTGCTCGAGCTCTTCACCAACACGGGCACGGGGACGCTGATCCACAAGTGATGGGCGAGCGCGAGCAGCGGAAAGAAGTCGTCATGCCCGGGCTTGACCCGGGCATCCACGCCGCTCGCATAGCTCAGTCATTCCGGAGCGCCCGAAGGGCGAATCCGGAATCTCGAGATTCCGGGTCTGGTCCTTCGGACCATCCCGGAATGACGGGGCGGAGGCGCCCCCGCCGCTCCTCCCTCACCCGTTTCCTCATGACACTGCCGGCCGCGGCCGTGTCGTTCCTGTTCTCCTCCGCGCCGGCCGTCGCCGACCTCAAGATCTGCAACCGCATGTCCTATGTCGTCGAAGCCGCGATCGGCATCGACGACAAGGCGGCGACCGCGACGCGCGGCTGGTTCAGGATCGACCCCGCCACCTGCCGCGTGGTGGTGCAGGGCACGCTCTCCGCCGACCGCATCCTGCTTAACGCCCGCGCGCTCGGCGTCTATGGCGCGTCCCCGATCCCGCAGAACGGCAGCGACATGCTGTGCATCGCGCAGGACAATTTCGTCATTGCGGCGGCACGGCAATGCCGCAGCGGCCAGACCCAGGCCGCCTTCACCCAGATCACCCCGACGCAGGGCGACGACGGCAATTTCACCGCCTATCTCGCCGAGGATTCTGAATATGACGACGAGCAGGCGCGGCTCGCCGGCATCCAGCGGCTGCTGCTGATCGCGGGCTACGATGCCGCGCCGATCGACGGCGTCGACGGGCCGAAGACGCAAGCTGCCCTTGCCGCCTTCCTGAAGAGCCGCGGGCTGCCGGCGGACATCGTGGCCTCGCCGAACTTCTTCAAGACCATGGTCGACGCGGTGCAGACGCCGTCGGCGAGCGGCCTGACCTGGTGCAACGACACGCCGCACAAGGTGATGGCGGCGGTCGCCACCGACGACGGCAAGTCGGTGACGAGCCGCGGCTGGTATCGGATCGATCCCGGCAAATGCCTGCACCCCGACGTGACCGGCCAGCCGAAGCAGATCTTCAGCTTCGCGGAGGCGATCGACGCCGACAACCGCGCCATCAAGCTCAAGGACAGGCCGCTGAACTGGGGCGGCGACCGGCAGCTCTGCACCCGCGAGACCAAGTTCGAGACCAACGAGCAGACCGATTGCGGAGCACGCGGATTTGCGGCGACGGGTTTTGCCGTGGTGGATATGTCGAGCGGCGGCAAGACGCTGCGGTTTGCTGTGCCGTGATGTGATGATGGCCAAAAATACCGGTGTCGTCCCGGCGAAGGCCGGGACCCATAACCACAAGAGCAAGTTGTCGCGCGAAGCTGCCAACTCCGAGTCTTCGCAAAACCACTCCCGGGGAGTATGGGTCCCGGCCTTCGCCGGGACGACGGTGGAGAGTGGGCGGCGGTTGCGTACAGCAGATAGAGCATAGAAATGAACCCAGCCCGCACCTTCACCCACATCGAGACCTGGGTGTTCGACCTCGACAACACGCTCTATCCGCATCACGTCAATCTGTGGCAGCAGGTCGATGCGCGGATCGGGGAGTTCGTGTGCAACTGGCTGAACGTGAGCCCGGAGGAAGCGCGCAAGCTCCAGAAGGATTACTATTTGCGCTTCGGCACCACCATGCGCGGGATGATGACCCTGCATGGCGTCTCCGCCGACGACTATCTCGCCTATGTGCACAAGATCGATCATTCGCCGCTGGAGCCGAACCCGGCGCTCGGCCAGGCAATCGCAAAACTGCCGGGGCGCAAGCTGATCCTGACCAACGGCTCGGTCGACCATGTCGATGCGGTGCTGGCGCGGCTCGACCTCGCCGCGCATTTCGACGGCGTGTTCGACATCATCGCCGCGGGGTTCGAACCCAAGCCAGCGCCGCAGACCTACCGGAAATTTCTCGACGACCATGCCGTCGATCCGACCCGGGCCGCGATGTTCGAGGACCTCGCCCGCAACCTCACCGTCCCGCACGAGCTCGGCATGACCACGGTGCTGGTGGTGCCGGACGGCACCAAGGAAGTGGTGCGCGAGGACTGGGAACTGGCCGGCCGGGATGCCCCTTATGTCGACCACGTCACGGATGATCTGGCGGGGTTTTTGGCGGGGTTGAGCCACCCTAAGTAAGCCGTCATACCCCGCGAAAGCGGGGTATCCAGTCATCGCCGGCATCTCGATTCATCACGACCGCCGCGGCGTACTGGATCACCCGCTTTCGCGGGTGATGACAGCGAACCAAGGCTCGTAGCCGGGATGGAGCGAAGCGTAATCCGGGGCCCGCTCGCCGCGGAGAGACTTTCCCGGATCGCGCTGCGCTCCATCCGGGCTACGGGCTGCGCTTGTCCGGGACGACGGCGGAGTATGCCTTGACTCCGTCCCCCCAAATCCCGAAAAAGCCCCCCAATCCGTCACAAATCCTGCCCTCCCGAGAGGAAATCCCGATGTCCCTCCAAGCCCTCGAATCCACCGTCAACAGCGCCTTCGACGCGCGCGACGGCATCTCGACCTCGACCAGGGGCGAGGTGCGCGAGGCCGTGGATCAGGCGCTGGAGATTCTGGACAAGGGCGAGGCGCGCGTCGCCGAGCGCGGCGCCGACGGCAAGTGGAAGGTCAATCAATGGCTGAAGAAGGCCGTGCTGCTGTCGTTCCGCCTCAACGACATGGGCGCCATCCCCGGCGGCCCCGGCAAGGCGACCTGGTGGGACAAGGTGCCCTCGAAGTTCGACGGCTGGGGCGAGAACCGCTTTCGCGATGCCGGTTTCCGCGCCGTTCCCGGCTCCATCGTGCGCCGCTCCGCCTTCATCGCCCGCAACGTCGTGCTGATGCCGTCCTTCGTCAATCTCGGCGCCTATGTCGATGAGAGCACCATGATCGACACCTGGTCGACGGTCGGCTCCTGCGCGCAGATCGGCAAGCGCGTGCACATCTCCGGCGGCGTCGGCATCGGCGGCGTGCTCGAGCCGCTCCAGGCCGAGCCCGTGATCATCGAGGACGATTGCTTCATCGGCGCGCGCTCCGAGGTCGCCGAGGGCGTGATCGTGCGCAAGGGCGCGGTGCTGGCGATGGGCGTGTTCCTGGGCGCCTCGACCAAGATCGTCGACCGCGACACCGGCGAGATCTTCATCGGCGAAGTGCCGGAATATTCGGTGGTGGTCCCCGGCGCACTGCCCGGCAAGCCGATGAAGAACGGCCAGATGGGCCCGAGCACGGCCTGCGCCGTCATCGTCAAGCGCGTCGACGAGCGCACGCGGTCGAAGACCAGCATCAACGAGCTGCTGCGGGATTAAGTTCGGCTACGCTGCCTATCCATCGTCGTCCCGGCGAAGGCCGGGACCCATACTCCCAGGGAGTGGTTTGGCGAAGACTCCGAGTTAGCAGCTTCACAACCAACGGCGTTTTGTGGTTATGGGTCCCGGCCTTCGCCGGGACGACACGGCGGGGCAATCGAACCCACCCTCCCTCCATCGCGACCAATTCCCGGGCGGCTCCTCGCGCCCGGAGCCCTTTCGCATGGACTGGATCTGGTACCTCTTCAGCTTCAAGGGCCGCCTCAACCGCGCCAGATACCTCGTCGTGGAGCTGGCGCTCCTCGTGCTCTGGGTCGTGGCCTGGCACAAATCCTCGTTTCTGGTCTCGGCACCGGAGGCTTTGGGCTGGGTCGTCGCAATCGCGATGATCTGGATCAACACCGCCACGACGGCCAAACGGCTTCACGATCGCAACAGAAGCGGCTGGTGGGCGGTTGCCGTCTTCGCCGTCAATCGCCTCTCCTACCTGTATTACGGGCTCTTTTTCGGGCTCTCGTTCGGCGTCGATATCTCGATCGCCAGGGAAATGCTGCTCGTGATGTTTGCGGTTACCCTGTCCCTTCTGCAGACCTGGATCGTCATCGAGTTGTTCTTCCTGATAGGGACCGATGGGCCCAACCGGTTCGGGCCAGATCCGACGCGCACCGCTCCCGCTGCTGCCGTCGCTTTGCGCCCAGAGCCGCATGGTGTTCCGGATTTTCTCGTGCGCCGTTCTGGCCCTCTCCCGCGCAGCTGAATATCTGGCTGGCGCGCCGCTGCGGGATTAAGTTCTCCCCTCCCTCACCGTCACCCTGAGGTGGCCGCCTCTTCGGCGGCCCTCGAAGGGCGACGGCCCGGCTGTCGGCTGCATCTCGGCCGTCCATCCTTCGAGGCTCCCGGCGCGATGCTTTGCATCGCGCCACTCGCACCTCCAGCGACAGCGGCTTCGCCGCTGCGCGGGGATGACGGGTCTGGTGTCGTTATCGAACCCACGCTCCCTCCGTCGCGACCAATTCTTGGGCGGGCGCTCCCGCCCGGAGCCTTTTGGCATGGACTGGACCTGGTACCTCTTCCGCTTCGACGGCCGCATCAACCGCGCGCTGCTGTGGCAGGCGCTGCTGATCGTCGCGCTGCTGGTGGGCTTGCTGGAGATCGTCGGTCAGGTCATCGGGATCCTCGGAGGGACCAGATCCACCTTGAAGCTCGCCATCGACCTCGATTTCGACTTCGGTCTCGACGACCTGTTCAAGCTGGTCGATCCCCGAGCCTCCCGCTCGCTGGCATCCGCCGATCGCGCGACCTCGATCCTCAAGGCGTCCGGCATTGCGCTGTTCTTCTGGATTTATCTCGCGACTACGATCAAGCGACTGCACGATCGCGACAGGAGCGGCTGGTGGATCGTTCCGTTCTTCTTCGTACCCGGCTTGTTCAGTCAGTTCGCGGACCTGTTGCCCAAGACAAACTGGATGCTTCCGTTCAGCCTGGCGGTTTCGATCCTGTGGCTGTGGGGCCTCGTCGAGATGTTCTGCCGACCCGGCACCTCGGGCCACAACCAGTTCGGCCCCGACCCTCTCGCCGACATCGAGGACGGCTCCGCGTCCGCCGCGTCCCCTGCGCAAGGCTGGGACCAGAACCGCGAGATCGAATTTGTGCCGCCCAGTGCTAGCCCACCCGGCGGCATGCATGTTAAGCGGGGCGCATGACCGATGCTCTCTCGATTGCCCGCGATCTCATCCGCTGCCCCTCGGTAACCCCGGCCGATGCCGGCGCACTCGGGGTGCTTGAAACAGCTTTGAACGCAGCAGGCTTCACCTGCCATCGCGTGACGTTCAGCGAGCCCGGCACCGCCGACGTCGACAATCTCTATGCGCGGATCGGCAGCGAAGGCCCGCATATCACCTTCGCCGGCCATACCGACGTGGTGCCGCCGGGCGACGAGAGCGCCTGGAGCGTCGGCGCGTTCTCCGGCGAGGTGAAGGACGGTTTTCTGCACGGCCGCGGCGCGGTCGACATGAAGGGCGGCATCGCCTGCTCGGTCGCCGCGGTGCTGGAGCATCTCTCCGCCAATGGCGGCAAGCCGCGCGCCGACGGCACGGGTTCGATCTCGTTCCTGATCACCGGCGACGAGGAAGACGTCTCCATCAACGGCACGATCAAGCTCTTGAAATGGGCCGCCGAGCGCGGCGAAAAATTCGATCATTGCGTGCTCGGCGAGCCTTCCAATGTCGAGACGCTCGGCGACACCATCAAGGTCGGCCGCCGCGGCTCGCAATCCGGCACGCTTTATGTCGATGGCGTGCAGGGCCATGTCGCCTATCCGCACCGCGCGTCCAATCCGGTGCCAGACATCTCGCGGCTGATCGTGGCGATCTCCGACGAGCCGCTCGACCATGGCAGCGCGGCGTTCCAGGCCTCCAATCTCGAATTCACCTCGGTCGACGTCGGCAACAGCGCCAACAACGTGATCCCGGGCCAGGCCCGCGCCAAGTTCAACATCCGCTACAACGACAACCATACACAAGCGAGCCTGCGCGAGCTGGTCGAGGCGCGGCTGACAAAGGCCTGCGGCAACCGCATCCGCGCCCGCATCGTCTGGGAGCCCTCGAACTCCAACGTGTTCGTGACAAAACCCGGCCCGTTCACCGATCTCGCGGTCTCCGCGATCGAGGAAGTGACGGGGCGCAAGCCGGAGCTGTCGACCTCGGGCGGCACCTCGGATGCGCGCTTCATTTCCAGCTATTGCCCGGTGATCGAGTTCGGGCTGGTTGGCCAGACCATGCACCAGATCGACGAACGCGTGCCGGTGGTGGACCTGGAGAAGCTGACGAAGGTTTATCGCGGGATACTGGCGCGGTATTTTGGGTAGGGCGCTGGCGCCTTACACTCCGTCGCCGCCTCCCACTCCGCTGTCATCGCCCGGCTTGACCGGGCGAATCCGCCCAGTATTCCAGAGGCCGCAGTGATTGAGCCGAGACGCCACGGCGTACTGGATGCCCCGCCGTCGCGGGGCATGACACCAACAGTGGGGCGAGAGCTCCCGCCTCCCTAATAATCCACCTTCACCAGGTACAGCCCCTCCGGCGGGGCGACGATGCCGCAGGCGGCGCGGTTGCGGGCTGCGAGTGCGGCGGACAGATCATCCGCGGTCCAGCGGCCTTCGCCGACCCACATCAGCGATCCCACCATCGAGCGCACCTGGCTGTGCAGGAACGAGCGCGCGGAGGTGAGGATCGTCACCTCTCTTCCGTCCCGCAAGACGTCGAGCTGGTCGAGCGTCTTCTCCGGCGATTTGGCCTGGCACTCGGTGTCGCGAAAGGTCGTGAAATCATGCTTGCCGAGCAGGCGCTGTGCCGCCGCGTGCATCGCATCGGCATCGAGCTTGCGCGGCACGCGCCAGGCGTGGCCGATGTCGAGGGCGAGATTGGCGCGGGTGTTGACGATGCGGTAGCGATAGTGGCGCTTGACGGCGGAGAAGCGCGCCTCGAAGTCATCAGGCACGATCTCGGCCTCGAGCACCGCGATCGGATGCGGGCGCAGATGCGCGTTCAGCCCGTCGCGAAAGCGGCCCGGTGGAAACTGCTTTTCGATGTCGACATGGGCGACCTGGCCGCGCGCGTGCACGCCGGCGTCGGTGCGGCCGGCGCCATGCACGCGCAGATCCGCGCCGGTCATCGCCTTCACCGCCGCCTCCAACGCGCCCTGCACCGACGGCAGCGTCTCCTGCACCTGCCAGCCGAAGAACGGCGCGCCGTCATATTCGATGGTGAGCTTGTAGCGGGGCATCGTTTCCAATTCTGCCGTCATCGCCCGGCTTGACCGGGCGATCCAGTACGCCGCGGCCCATCCGTTCAACCGAGAAGCCTCGGCGTACTGGATACCCCGCCTTCGCGAGGTATGACAGTGTCAGGTGAATCTGGCGCCCGCCCTCAGCGGCACGCCGCGCAGGAAGTCCGTGGCCTGCATCCGCGCCTTGCCTTCGCGCTGGAGCTCGAGGATGCGGATGGCGCCCTCGCCGCAGGCAACGGTGAGGTGATCGTCGAGCACCTCGCCCGGTGCACCGGAGCCCTTCGCCAGCTCGCAGCGCAGGATTTTCACGCGCGCATTCTCAAGCTCGGCCCAGGCGCCGGGAAACGGCGACAGGCCGTGGATATGACGCAACACGTCGCGCGCCGGCCTGGTCCAGTCGATGCGTGCTTCGGCCTTGTCGATCTTGGCGGCATAGGTGACGCCGTCCTCGCTCTGCTTCTTGAGCTGAAGCCCGCCGCGGGCGAGCGCCGCCATGGCGCGCACCATCAGATCGGCGCCGAGCCGGGACAGGCGGTCGTGCAGGTCGATCGCGGTCATATTGTCGGAAATCGCGATGCGCTCGGCCATGGCGACGTCGCCGGTATCGAGCCCGACATCCATCTTCATCACCATGACGCCGCTCTCGGCGTCGCCGGCCATGATGGCCCGGTTGATCGGTGCCGCGCCGCGCCAGCGCGGCAGCAGCGAGGCGTGCAGATTGTAGCAGCCGAGTTTCGGCGTATCGAGGATCGCCTGCGGCAGGATCATGCCATAGGCGACGACGACGGCGGCATCCGCGTCAAACGCGCGAAACGCGTCGAGCGCCTCCTCGGTCTTCAGGGTCTTCGGCGTCAGCACGGGAATACCGAGCTTTCGCGCCGCCTCCTCGACCGGCGTCGGCTGCAATTGCAGCCCGCGCCGCCCGCCCGGCTTCGGCGCGCGGGTGTAGACGGCCACGATCTCGTGGCCGTGCGCGACCAGCTCGAGCAGCGTCGGCACGGAGAAATCGGGCGTGCCCATGAAGATCAGGCGGAGGGGCATGGGAAAAAACCTGCGAGGAAAGAAATCCAGTTACGGTCATTCCGGGGCGGCTCGAAGAGCCGAACCCGGAATCTCGAGATTCTCAGGTGCGCAATTGCGCACCTTAGTTCGATGCTGCGCATCGCCCCGGAATGACGGAGAACCTTACTCCCCGCGCTTGGCGGCTTTCTCGAACTTCTTCAGCACGCGGTCGCGCTTGAGTTTTGACAGATAGTCGACGAACAGCACGCCGTTGAGGTGGTCGATCTCGTGCTGGATGCAGGTGGCGTAGATGCCTTCGGCGTCCTCCTCGTGCACCTTGCCGTCGAGATCGGTGAAGCGCACGCGCACCTTCGCGGGCCGCTCGACCTCCTCGTAATATTCGGGGATCGACAGGCAGCCTTCTTCATAGACCGACAGCTCCTCGGACGAAGCAAGGATCTCGGGATTGATGAAGACGCGCGGCTCCGGCTTGGTCTCGCCGTTCTCGTCGCGCTTGGCGAGGTCCATGGTGATGAGCCGCAGCGGCTGCGCGACCTGGATCGCCGCGAGCCCGATGCCGGGCGCGTCGTACATGGTCTCGAACATGTCGTCGGCCAGCTTGCGGATCTCCGGCGTGACCTTCTCGATCGGCTTGGAGACCAGACGCAGCTGCTTGTCGGGCAGGATGATGATTTCTCTGAGGGCCATGGCGGCGATTTAAGCCGCATGCCGGATGCGGTCAATGCGGCGAGGAACTCCGTTAACGGTCCGCTAACCATAAAACTTAGGGCTTCGTTAACCATAAAAATTAGGGGGCGATTAACCATAAATGTTCGCTATTCGTTCGCGGAGAGGACCGAATCGGCTAAAAGGCGGCCATGAACGAGATCATTTTCACGGCTGGCGATTGGCCGGTGCGCGCCATCGATGCGCTGATCGGCTTCGGCGGCCTTGTCCTCATCCTGCTGCTGGTGATCGCCGTGGTGATCGCGCGGTCGTCGCGGCGCGGCGCGGAACTCGCGATGGCCAATGCCATCCGCGCCGACGAGCTCGAGGAGCGCGTGAGCCAGATGCTGCACGCGCAGAGTGAGGCCTCGGGCCGGGTCGACGCCATGACCCAGGCGCTGGCCGGCCGCCAGGCCGACATGGCCCGCGCGGTCAACGAGCGGCTGGATTCGGTGACCCACCGCGTCGGCCAGTCCATGGAGAGCACCACCCGCAACACCATGGAGAGCCTGCGCGCGCTGCACGAGCGGCTCGGCATCATCGACAACGCGCACAAGAACCTCACCGACCTCACCACCCAGGTGACGACCTTGCGCGACGTGCTCGCCAACAAGCAGTCGCGCGGCGCCTTCGGCCAGGCGCGGATGGAGGCGATCGTCCAGGATGGACTTCCAAAAGGCGCCTACGAGTTCCAGTTCACGCTCTCGACGGGCAAACGGCCGGACTGCGTGGTGTTCCTGCCGGACCAGCGGCCGCTCTGCATCGACGCGAAGTTTCCGCTGGAAGCGATGACGGCGCTGCATGACGCGCGCACCGACGAGGAGCGGCGCATCGCCACGCAGCGGCTGCGCGGCGACGTGATGAAGCATGTCAGCGACATCGCGGAAAAATATCTCGTCGCCGGCGAGACCCAGGAGATGGCACTGATGTTCGTGCCGTCGGAATCGGTCTATGCCGAGATCCACGACGGTTTCGACGACATCATCCAGAAGGCCTATCGCGCCCGAATCGTGCTGGTGTCGCCCTCGCTTTTGATGCTGGCGATCCAGGTGATGCAGCAGATCATGAAGGACGCGCGCATGCGCGACGCCGCCGACCAGATCCGCACCGAGGTGATCAAGCTCGGCGACGATCTCGGCCGTCTTAGGGATCGCGTGCTGAAATTGCAGAAGCATTTTGCCGACGCCAACGAGGACGTCAGGCAGATCCTGATCTCCGCCGACAAGATCGAGAAGCGTGCGGGGAGGATCGAGGAGCTCGATTTCAGCAAGAGCGATGCGCCCGAAGGCCCGCATCTGGTGGCGACGGGGGCCGCGGAGCTGTTCCCAAGGAAGCTCCAGGCGGGGGAGTGAGTTTTTTTCACCTCTCCCCGCTTGCGGGGAGAGGTCGGATTGCCCCCGGCGATGCGAAGCATCGTCCGGCGCAATCCGGGTGAGGGGGTACAGGTCTCAAGGCCATCTCATCTGTGGAGAGAGGCCCCTCACCCCACCCTCTCCCCGTAAGAACGGGGAGAGGGAGAAGAGGCAGCACCGCCAGAATCTGCTAACACCTGCCCATGACCGCACCCGACGCGACCTCCCCCGCCGGCACCGATGCCCCTGCTGCCTCCTGGCGCGACAGCTTGGCCGTGTACCTGCAACCGCGGGTGCTGATCGTGCTGTTCCTCGGCTTCTCCTCCGGGCTGCCGCTGGCGCTGTCGGGCTCGACGCTGCTGGTGTGGATGCGCGAGGCCGGCGTCGATCTCGGAACCATCGGGCTGTTCGCGCTGGTCGGCACGCCCTACACGCTGAAATTCCTGTGGGCGCCGCTGGTGGATGCGCTGCATGTGCCGCTGTTCACGCGCACGTTCGGGCGCCGGCGCGGCTGGTTGCTGTTCTCGCAGATGCTGCTGATCATCGCGATCCTGCTGCTGGCGCTGACCGATCCCGCGCGCTCGCCGTTCTACGTCGCGCTCGGTGCGCTGCTGGTGGCGACGACGTCCTCGACGCAGGACATCGTTGTCGACGCCTTCCGCGTCGAGAGCCTGCCGGAGAGCGAGCAGGCCGCAGGCATGGCGTCCTATGTCGCGGCCTACCGCATCGGCATGCTGGTCTCGACCGCCGGCGCGCTGTTCATCGTCTCCGGCTTCGAGGGCACCGGCATTCCGCGCACGTCAGCCTGGATGTGGGGCTATGTGGTGATGGCGGCGATGGTGCTGATCGGGACCATCACGGCGCTGGCCGCGACCGAGCCCGAGCAATCGGCGCGGGCCGAGGCGGCGACCCAGACCGAGACGGCGTTCGCGCGGGTGCTGCACGCGGCGATCGGCGCCTTCTCGGAATTCCTGTCGCGCAAGGACGCGCTCGCAGCCCTCGCCTTCGTCGTGCTGTTCAAGTTCACCGATGCCTTCTCCGGCACCATGACGGCGCCGTTCGTGATCGACCTCGGCTTTACCCGCAACGATTATGCGGCGATCGTGAAGGGCGTCGGCCTCGCCGCCACGCTGATCGGCGGCTTTGCCGGCGGCTTCGTCGCGCGGCGCTATTCGCTGGCGACGAGCCTGTGGATCGGCGGCGTGGTGCAGGCGCTCGCCAACCTCTCCTTCTCCTGGCTGGCGTTCGTCGGCACCAGCCAATGGGCGCTCGCCTTCGCCATCACCTGCGAGAATTTCACCAGCGCCATCGGCACCGTGATCTTCGTCGCCTATCTCTCCGCGCTGTGCCAGAACCCGCTGCACACGGCGACGCAATACGCGCTGCTTACCGCGCTCGCGGCCGTGGGGCGCACCTATCTCTCGTCGGTGGCCGGTTATGTCGCCAAGGCCACCGGCTGGCCGCTGTTCTTCGTGATCTGCGTGCTGGTGGCGATCCCGAGCCTGGTGCTGCTCAGCTGGCTGCAGAAGCGCGGGCATTTCGAGGCGCTGGGGCCGGTGCGGGTGTGACGCTCTCGTAGGGTGGGTTAGCGCAGCGTAACCCACCATTTCTGTCACCGCGGAGATAAACAGTGGTGGGTTCGCCTTCGGCTAACCCACCCTACGGCATCTCGATCTGATGCTCCTACTGCTTCTTGATGATGCTCCATTTCGTCACCACGGCTTCGCTCATCTGGCCGGGATCGCTGGCGCAGGCGACTTCGTCGACCTTGACCGAGATGGCCTTGCCGACGAAGGATTTCAGCTGCGCGGCCTGCGCGTCGCTGGAGGTGACGAGCTGGAAGGTTTCGGGGCCGGTCTCGAGATTGCACAAACCGTTCGGCGCCGGCAGGCGGCGCGGCTCGGAGGTGATCTGGTAGGTCGCGATACGCTTGCCTGCGTTCTTGACGTCGCGCACTTTCAATGCGGTCAGCTCGCCCGAGAGCACCTCGCCGGTGTTGATCGGCTTGCCGGGCTTCGACGGCGGCGGGACCTCGTCGCCCTGCTGCGCGGCGATGGCCGGGGCGACCGGCATCGTCATCATCGCGACCAAAGCCAGCCGTGTGGCGAATCGTTTCGTCATGTCGTCCATTTCCGTAAAGTCTGGATTGCTAGAACAGGGTCCGCTGCCGCATCGCGGCCGATAGCGTACCTTCATCGAGATAATCAAGCTCGCCCCCGACCGGCACGCCATGGGCGAGCCGCGTGACCTTGACGTTGGCGTCCTGAAGCAGGTCGGTGATGTAATGCGCCGTGGTCTGACCGTCGACCGTCGCATTCAGCGCCAGGATGATTTCGTGCACCTTGGCATCATGGGCACGCGCCACCAGCGCGTCGATGGTGAGGTCCTGCGGGCCGACGCCGTCGAGCGGCGACAATGTCGCGCCAAGCACATGATAGCGCCCTTGAGTGGCATTGGCCCGCTCCAGCGCCCAGAGATCGGCGACATCGGCGACGACGACGATGATGGCGTCGTCGCGCCGCGGGTCGATGCAGACCGTGCAGGGATTTTGCGTGTCGATATTGCCGCAGGTCTTGCAGACCTGGACCTTGTCGAGCGCGACCTGCAGGGCGGAGGACAGCGGCACCATCAGCGCTTCGCGCTTCTTGATCAGATGCAGCGCCGCGCGCCGCGCGGAACGCGGACCGAGGCCCGGCAGCCGTGCGAGGAGCTGGACCAGCCGCTCGATTTCGGGACCTGCAACCGCGCCCATATTACTGGCCGAACAGCCCCGGCGGCAGGCCGAGCCCGCCGGTGAGCGCCTGCATCTTCTCCTGCATCGCCGTCTCCGCCTTGCGGCGGGCGTCGCCGAGCGCGGTGACGAGCAGATCCTCGAGCACCTCGCGCTCCTCCGGCTTCATCAGCGAGGGGTCGATCTTGATGCCCTTCACGTCCATCTTCGCGGTCATGCGCACCGCGACGAGGCCGCCGCCGGAGATGCCTTCGACTTCCACATTGGCGAGCTGATCCTGCATCTCCTGCATCTTGGATTGCAGCTGCGCCGCCTGCTTCATCATGCCGAGAAAATCAGCCATGGGTGTTTGTCCTTGGAAAGATGGGCCTAAGGCGCGATGAATCATCATCGCGCCTTAGCATATTGTGTGCGCATGATCTTATCGGAAAACCGCTTCGCACTTTTCCGGATCATGCTCTAGAGATCGTCGCCGTCGGAACCGTCGGGCGGATCGTCACTGCCATAGTCGGCGTTAATATTGGATTCCGGCACCTCGGGGGCAAGCCTGCGGACCTCGACGACCTTGGCCCCGGGGAAGCGCGACAGCACCTCCTGCACGCGCGGATCGGCCTCGGCGGTACGGGCATGCTCCTGCTTGGCGGCCTGGTTCACCGAACGCAGCGTCGGCTGGCCCTGTTCGTTGGAGACGGTCACGGTCCAGCGCCGGCCGGTCCAGAGTTCGAACTTGCGCCCGAGCTCGGTGATCATGGTCTTGGAGGCGTTGGGCTCGAGCGCGACTTCCAGCCGGCCCTCCTCGAAACGGACGAGGCGCATGTCCGATTCGAGCGCGGCCTTGGTCATGATGTCGCGCTTCTGGCCGGCAAGCGCGACGAGCTGGGTGAAGCTCGTGACGCGCAGCACGGGCGCCGCAGCTTGCGGTTCCGGCGCGGGCGCCGCCATCTGCGGCCGGGCGCCACCGCCGAACGAGGACGGCGACGAGGCCGGCGCACGCACGGACGCAGCCGAGGCAACCGGTGCTGCCGGCGCACTGCGCGCCGCGCTGCCGCCGCTCACGACCGGCGAGCTTCCGCCGTTCTGCTCCAGCATCCTGATCGCTTCGTCCGGCGTCGGCAGGTCGGCGACATAGGCGATGCGCACCAGCACCATTTCGGCGGCGGCGGCGGGCCGCGTTGCCGCCTGCACCTCGGTGATGCCCTTGAGCAGCATCTGCCACATCCGCGACAGCACGCGCATCGAGATCTTCGAGGCGAAATCCCGCGCGCGCACCCGCTCGGTCTCGCCATAGGCGACGTTGTCGGCGGTCGCCGGCACGATCTTCACGCGGGTGACGAAATTGACGAATTCGGCGAGGTCCGAGAGCACGACGATCGGATCGGCGCCGACGTCGTACTGGTCGCGGAACTCCTTGAACGCGGCCGCGATGTCGCCGCGCGCCAGCGAATCAAACAGGTCGATGACGCGGGTGCGGTCGGCGAGCCCCAGCATTTGCCGGACGGCATCGGCCTTCACGGTACCCGCCGCATGCGCGATCGCCTGGTCGAGCAGCGACAGCGAATCACGCACGGAACCCTCGGCGGCGCGCGCGATGATGCCGAGCGCTTCCGGCTCGATCTCGACGTTTTCCTTGGCCGCGATGCTGGCGAGGTGCTTCATCAGCACGTCGGCCTCGACGCGGCGCAGGTCGAATCGCTGGCAGCGCGACAGCACCGTGACCGGAACCTTGCGGATCTCTGTCGTCGCGAACACGAATTTGGCGTGCTCCGGCGGTTCCTCCAGCGTCTTCAGGAAGGCGTTGAACGCCGCCGTCGACAGCATGTGGACTTCGTCGATGATGTAGACCTTGTAGCGGGCGCTGGCCGGCGCGTAGCGCACGCTGTCATTGATCTGGCGGACGTCGTCGACGCCGGTATGCGACGCCGCGTCCATCTCCAGCACGTCCATGTGCCGGCTTTCCATGATCGCCTGGCAATGCACCCCTAACGTCGGCATGTGGACGGTCGGGCCCTTCACCGAGCCATCCGGCATCTCGTAGTTGAGTGCGCGGGCAAGGATGCGCGCAGTGGTGGTCTTGCCGACGCCGCGGACGCCGGTGAGGATCCAGGCCTGCGGAATGCGGCCGGTTTCGAACGCATTGGAGACGGTGCGGACCACGGCCTCCTGGCCGATCAGGTCGTCGAAGCTGGAGGGGCGGTATTTGCGCGCCAGCACCCGGTACGGCGTGCCTGCTTGGGCACCGAGCGCAAAGCCAGCCTGGCTGGCGCTATCGGAATTGGGAGGGGCGCCGGCGTCGGTCATCGGTCGATCCGCAATGAAATCTCTCTCGGCCGGCGTTTGCGGAAAGGAGCGCGCTGGCGGCTTAAGCCGCCGGCGCAATTCGCTCGGAAAAACGGTAGGAGACTGACGAGCGACCCGATCCGGACCTCGTTAGGGCTGCTTCCTTCCGGACCTGACCCGGTTGGCGAGTGGCTCGTCCACCGCCAATCTCCCGGTCCCTATTTGGGGCCAAAAGGGCGGGAAAGCAAGCGGGGATCGCCCTGATCCGCTTGCACTTGCCCAGCATCCGGGCAAATCCCGACCTGCCCAGCCGATAGGCTGTGCTTTCACTGCCGGGAACGCCTTGGTATGAACGCTGCCGGAATTCCACCCAACCAGAAAAGCGATTGATCCCAATGGTTACACGTCGTGATGTTGCATCGATTGTCGGACTTGGCGCCGTCGGCGCAGTGGCCGCGGGCGCGCTGGCGTCGCCGGCCGTGGCCCAGGCCGCCGATCCGAACGAATCGACCTTTGCTCGCATCCGCCGGACCAAGAAGATGCGGATCGGCGCGGTCGGCGGCGGCGCGCCCTACTACATGAAGGACCTGGCCAGCGGCCAGTGGAAAGGCTTCTACATCGACATCGCCAAGGGGCTCGCCGACGACATGGAGGCCGAGCTCGATATCACCGAGACCACCTGGGGCAATTCGGTGCTCGACCTGCAGTCCAACAAGATCGACATCTTCTTCGGCCTCAACCCGACCCCGAAGCGCGCGCTGGTGGTCGACTTCTCGGTGCCGGTCTTCAACAACGCCTTCGGCATCCTCTGCAAGAAGGACTTCAAGCCGAAGAGCTGGGCCGAGCTGAACTCGCCCGACGTCAAGCTCGCGGTCGACCAGGGCTCGTCGCACGACCAGGTCGTGAGCCGCCTGACGCCGAAGGCGCAGATCTCGCGGCTGAAGACCGCCGACGACGCCACCGCCGCGCTCCAGACCGGCCGCGTCGACGCGCAGTGCCTGATCACCATGCTGTCGCTGACCGTCCTGAAGAAGAACCCCTCGCTCGGCCAGTTCGTGCTGCCGACGCCGATCTTCGCGACGACGTCGAATGCCGGCTTCCGCCGCGAGAACGACAAGACCTTCCGCGACTTCGTCAACACCTGGATCGACTTCAACAAGGGCCTCGGCTTCATCCGCAACGCGATCATCACCAACATGGAGCTGGTGGGCGTGACCGAAGCGGACATTCCGCCGGGCGTGTCGCTGTAAGCTCCCACTGTCATTCCAGGGCGATGCGAAGCATCGAACTATGGTGCGCAATTGCGCACCTGAGAATCTCGAGATTCCGGGTTCGCCCTTCGGGCGCCCCGGAATGACGGTGTAAGCGGTTAGCCGCACGACGAGTAACGCACGCATGTATCACTGGGACTTCGGCATCCTCTGGAGCTATCGCTGGCTCTTTCTCAACGGGCTCGGCGTCACCGTCGGCTTCACCGTCGTCATCGTGGTGCTCGGGCTGGTGTTCGGCCTGTTCGGGGCCTTCGGCAGCCTGTCGCGCTTCAGAGCGGTACGCCTGATCGCGCTGACCTTCATCGAGGCGTTCCGCTGCACGCCGATCCTGGTGCAGCTGATCTGGTTCTATTACGCTCTGCCGATTCTCGCCGGCGTCGAGATGACGCCGATCACGGCCTCGGCGCTGGCGCTCTCGCTCTATGGCGGCTCGTTCTATTCGGAGATCATCCGCGGCGGCATCGTCTCGATCGACCGCGGCCAGTCCGAAGCCGGCGCCGCGCTCGGCATGACGCCGGGGCAGGCCATGCGGCGCATCGTGCTGCCGCAGGCGGTCAAGCGCATGATCCCGGCGCTGATGAACCAGTCGATCATCCAGTTCAAGAACACCTCGCTGGTCTCGGTGCTGGCGGTGCCTGACCTCGTCTATCAGAGCCAGGTCGCCGCCCATGACAGCTACCGTCCGCTGGAGACCTACACGGCCGTGGCCGTCGCCTATGCGGCGATCCTGATTCCCCTGACCATCCTCGTCCGGCGCGGCGAGAAGCGACTGGCGGTCGGCGAATGAGCGAGACCTCAAAGAACGATTCGAAGACCACTTCGAAGATCGAGATCCGGAGCCTGCGCAAGAGCTTTGGCAGCAACGAGGTCTTGAAGAACATCAGCCTCGACGTCGCCAAGGGCGGCGTCGTGGCGTTGATCGGCCCGTCGGGCTCGGGCAAATCGACGCTGCTCCGCTGCATCAATCTTCTGGTGACGCCTGATGGCGGCAGCGTTCGCGTCGGCGATACACGCTTCCAGTTCGGCGAAGGCGCGAAACTGCCCGACGTGAGGACACTCGCAAAATTCCGCGCCACCACCGGCATGGTGTTCCAGCATTTCAACCTGTTCCCGCACATGACGACGCTCCAGAACGTGATGGAGGGACCGGTCACGGTGCGACGGATGGCCAAGGCGGACGCCGAGAAGCTCGCGCGCGCGCAGCTTGCCAAGGTGGGCCTTGCAGAGAAAGCCGACCAATATCCCGCGACATTGTCCGGCGGCCAGAAGCAGCGCGTCGCGATTGCGCGGGCGCTCGCGATGGAGCCGGACGTGATGCTGTTCGACGAGGCGACCTCGGCGCTCGATCCCGAGCTCGTCGGCGAGGTGCTCGCCGTCATCCAGCAGCTGGCCTCCGAAGGCATGACCATGGTGATCGTGACCCATGAGATCGCGTTTGCGCGCGAGGTCGCCAACCGCCTCATCTTCATGCGCGACGGGATCGTGGTCGAGGAGGGCCCGGCGCGGCAGGTGATCGACAATCCGCAAGCAGCCGCGACGCGCGCCTTCCTCAGCCATTTCCACCGCACCGGCGCTCTGCCGCCGGCCAACGCGATATCGTGATGCCTGATATCAATCGCGTCTATCTCGTCACCGGGGCCGCCAGCGGCATCGGCCGCGCCACCGCAAAGCTGCTCGCGGGCCCCGGCACCGGGCTGCTGCTGCACACGCGCTCCAACGCCGCCGGTCTCGAGGCCACCGCGACGGACGCCGAAGCGCAGGGCGCGGTGGTGGCAAAATGCCTCGGCGATCTCGCCGAGGAGGCCGCGGCAATCGATGCCATCGCCGCCACGCAAGGCGCCTTTGGCCGGCTCGATGGATTGATCCTGGTCGGCGGCCATGCGCGGCGCGGCAGCGCCATCGGCACGCCGGCGGATCAATTCCGCCAGGCGATGGATGAATCCGCGCTGGCGTTCACGCGGCTGGTCGACGCCGCGCTTCCGCTGCTGCGTGCGGGGCATGACGCGCGGATCGTCGCGGTGTCCTCGTTCGTCGCGCACGCGATCCGGCCCGAATTTGCGCCCTTCGCCGCGACCGCGGCGAGCCGCGCCGCCTTGGAAGCGCTGGTGCGCCTCACCGCGGTCGAGCTCGCCGGCGACGGCATCGCCGTCAACGCGGTTTCGCCGGGCCTCATCGTCAAGGACAAGCCGAGCGAGAGCCGGCTGTCGCCCGAGCAGATCGCCGCGACCGAGGCGCTGATCCCGATGCGCCGCCGCGGGCGGCCGCAGGAAGTCGCCGAAATCATCGCCTTCCTGGCGTCGCCGAAAGCGTCCTACGTCACCGGCCAGGTCTGGCACGTCAATGGAGGCCTGACATGACCGAAGCAACCATCGAACGCCTCAGGCTGTTCCTGATCGAGAGCCCGATCAAGATGGCCCGCCTCCAGGGCGTCGGCAACGTCAAGGGCACGGTGAAGCGCGTGCTGATCGAGCTCACCGCAAGCGATGGCGTGATCGGCTGGGGCGAAGCCGCGCCGTGGGAGGTGTTCACGGGAACGCCGGAAGCGGCGTTCTCCGCGCTCGACATCTATTTGCGTCCTGTCGTGCTCGGCAAGCCGGTGCGCCGGATTCGTGCGCTGATGGCCGAGCTCGACCGCGCGCTGGTGGGACATGCCGAGGCCAAGGTTGGAATCGAAATGGCGCTGCTCGACATCGTCGGCAAGTCGTCGGGGCTTTCGGTCGCCGATTTGCTCGGCGGCCGCGTGCGCGACACGATCCCGCTGTCGTTCTCGATCGCCGACCCGGATTTCGCCGCCGATCTGGAGCGCATGCGAAAAATGGTTCCGGACGGCAACGTGATCTACAAGGTCAAGACCGGCGTGAAGCCGCATCGCGAGGATCTCGACCATCTCGAAGCGATCCGGAAGGAATTCGGCGACAAGGTCGATCTGCGCGTCGACTACAACCAGGCGCTGGCGCCGTTCGGGGCCATCAAGATCCTGCGCGACGTCGAGCAGTTCGCGCCGACCTTCATCGAGCAGCCGGTGCCGCGCAAATATCTCGACGTGATGGCGCAGCTCACCGCGGCGCTGGAAACGCCGGTGCTCGCCGACGAAAGCTGTTTCGACCGTCGCGACATGATGGAGGTGGTGCGGCGCGAGGCGGCCGACGCGGTCTCGATCAAGCTGATGAAGGCCGGCGGCCTGTTCGAGGCCCAGGCGATCATGGCGATCGCCGACATCGCCGGCCTGCCCGGCTATGGCGGCACGCTGTGGGAGGGCGGCATTGGCCTGGCCGCCGGCACGCAGCTGATCGCGGCGACGCCAGGCATCTCGCTCGGCTGCGAATTCTACATGCCGCACCATGTGCTGACCGAGGACGTGCTGGAAGAGCGCGTCGCCAACCGCGCCGGCCATGTCGTGGTGCCCGATGGCCCCGGCCTCGGCATTCGCGTCAGCGAAGCCTCGATCCGCGCCAATGCGCGGGTGATTGCGGAGGGGTAGGCCGCACTCTCGCTGTCGTCCCGGATCTGCGCTCCGCTTCGCTACGCTTGTCCGGGACGACGATCGCGTATGCAGCTGCCATCCTTCCCCTGGCTGACTCGGTATCGTATGCTCGGATCAAACGAGCCCGATCGCACCGGGCAATCTGGAAACGCATATGTCCGATCCCGCCTGGTCGCTGCACTCCCGCCTGAAAGAGGACACTATCGACATCGGCGACCTGCCGCTGTCGAAGGTGCTGGTCATCAAGGACGCGCATTATCCCTGGCTGCTGCTGGTGCCGCGGCGCGCGGACGCGGTCGAGATCATCGATCTCGACGAGGTGCAGCAGGCGCAGCTGATGACGGAGATCTCCCGCGTCTCGCGCGCGCTGAAGGAGATCACCAAATGCGACAAGCTCAATATCGCGGCGCTCGGCAACCTCGTGCCGCAGCTTCACGTCCACATCATCGCGCGCCGCACCGGTGATGCCGCCTGGCCGCGGCCGGTCTGGGGCGTGATGCAGCCATTGCCGCATGACGCCACCGAGGTGCAGAATTTCATCAGCGCGCTTCGCCGAAAAATCTGGTTGGGTTGAAAGAGCAAGAAATGTCAGCATTCGACTCGTTTCCGCTGGGGCAACCGGCCTTCGTCACCAATGTGCTCGACCGCGCCGCGCATCTGCGCCGCGACGACGAAAAGCTGTTCGCGCTGGAACAGAAGCCGACCTCGCGCGCCTATGTCGTCCACCGCGACTCGCTGCTGGTGAAGCGCGAGGGCGAAAAAGTCCGCGCGCTGCTGGGAATCGACGAAGCGCTGAAATGCGGCGCCAATCCCGGCACGGTCTTTCTGGGGCTGCGCGACGGCGCCGCGGTGTTCGGCATGGGCCTGTCGCAGGCCGCGGCCGAGAAGCTGGTCGGCCGCGAGGACTACACCCTCACCGAGCTGCGCGGCATGGCGATGCAGGGCGCGGTCCGCCCCGACGAGCTCTCGGCGGTCGCGATGGCGAAGTCTCTGGTGAGCTGGCATCAGCGCCACGGCTATTGCGCCAATTGCGGCACCCGCAGCGCGATGAAGGAGGGCGGCTGGAAGCGCGACTGCCCGAGCTGCAAGGCCGAGCATTTTCCGCGCACCGATCCGGTCGTGATCATGCTGGTGGCCTCCGGCGAGAAGTGCCTGCTCGGCCGCCAGAAGCAGTTCTTGCCGGGCATGTATTCGTGCCTCGCCGGCTTCGTCGAGGCCGCCGAAACCATCGAGGACGCGGTACGCCGTGAAATCCTCGAAGAGTCCGGGATCCGCTGCACCGACGTGCAGTATTACATGACCCAGCCCTGGCCCTACCCGTCGTCGCTGATGATCGGCTGTAGCGCGCGGGCGCTGAACGAGGACATCGTCGTCGATCATTCTGAGCTGGAGGACGCGCGCTGGTTCACGCGCGAGGAGGCAGCCAAGATGCTGACGCGGACGCATCCGGACGGCCTCGCCGGCCCGCACCCCTTCGCCATTGCCCATCATCTGCTCGGCCGCTGGGTGCACGACAAGAGCAGCACCTGAGCTGAAACCGTCGATGGCCGCGTCAGGGACCGCGCCGCGCATCCTGTGCATCGGCATTCCCGTGCGCGACCTCACGTTTCGCGTCGAGGCCGTGCCCGAGCACGGCAGCAAGGCGAACGCCAGCCATTTTGCGGAGATCTGCGGCGGCAACGCGCTCAATGCCGCGATCGCCATCGCGCGGCTCGGCGGCCGCGTCGCGTTCACCGGGCCGATGGGCGACGCGCAGGAGGCATCGAGCGGCTTCATTCTCGAACGGATGGCCGCCGAGGGCATCGAAACCGCACATATCGTGCGCATGCCGGGGCTTGCAACGCCGGTCTCGGCAATCCTGATCGAACCTTCCGGCGAGCGAACGCTCACCATTTTTCGCGATCCCGCTCTGTGGAGCGTGAGGTTGCCCAACACCGATCAACTGCTGGCCGGCTGCGAGGCGGTTCTGGTCGAGAGCCGCTGCGCTTCGTTTTGCACCGACCTCTGCGCGGAGGCGCGAAGCCGCGGCATTCCCGTCATCGTCGGCGTCGACCGTGCGATGGCACCGACCGACGGCCTGCTCACGGCGGCCTCGCATCTGCTGTTCGCCAGCGAACAGGTGCGGGAGACTGCCGGCATCGCCGACGACGGCGGCGCCTTGAAGCGCCTGGCCGGGCTGACGCCGGCCTTCCTGGCCGCCACCCGAGGCCCGCGCGGCACGATCTGGCTGAACGAGAGGGGCGAGCTCGAGGAGACGCCGGCCTTTCTGGTCGAGGCCGTCGACACGCTCGGTGCCGGCGACGTCTTCCATGGCGCGTTCACGCTTCGCCTGGCCGAAGGCAGCGATGTCCGGGAGGCGCTGCAATTCGCCGCGGCCGCCGCAGCGCTGAAATGCACCCGCCATGGCGGCGGTCTGGCCGCCCCGCAACGCATTGAAGTTGAAGAACTTTTGCGTGGATGACTGCGGTTGAACACAAGCCGCTCGCCGAGATTATAGGCTTGCGATAGAAGATTTTTCTATATATGAGGGATATCGACCCGAATAATGGAACAAAGTTCTTCAAATGACTGACCTCGCCGTCCAGATCCCCGAGACCAGCCGCCGCCTCGACGCCATCGACCGCAAGATCCTGATGGTCCTCCAGGAAGACGCCTCCCTGTCCGTCGCCGAGATCGGCGACCGGGTCGGCCTGTCGTCCACCCCCTGCTGGAAGCGCATCCAGCGCCTCGAGGCCGACGGCGTCATCCTGAAGCGGGTGGCGCTGGTCGACCAGAACAAGATCGGACTCGGCATCTCCGTGTTCGTCTCGGTCGAGAGCTCCGATCATTCCGACGCCTGGCTCAAGAAGTTCGCCGAGGCCGTCAGCGCCATGCCCGAGGTGATGGAATTCTACCGCATGGCCGGCGACGTCGACTACATGCTGCGCGTCGTGGTCGCGGACATGCAGGCCTATGACGTCTTCTACAAGAAGCTGATCAGCGCCGTGCCGCTGAAGAACGTCACCTCGCGCTTCGCGATGGAGAAGATCAAGTCGGTGACGGCGCTGCCGATCCCGGCGGTGGTGGCGGCTTAATATTCAAGAGGCGTTGCTCTTCACCTCTCCCCGCTTGCGGGGAGAGGTCGGATCGCTCTTGCGATCCGGGTGAGGGGGTACAGGTCTCTCGTCGATCTCACGTGCGGAGAAAGGCCCCTCACCCCAACCCTCTCCCCGTAAGAACGGGGCGAGGGAGCGCACTGCCGCCGCGGCGGGCCGCCGCGAACCAAACCTCAGATCTTCTGATTGTACTCGCCGACTTCGGGATGCGTCCTCAGCACGCTGTTCACCATCTCGAACATGTCGTGCATGCGCTGCTCGGAGACCGGGCTCTCGACCACGACCACGAGCTCGGGCTTGTTGGAGGAGGCGCGCACCAAGCCCCAGCTGCCGTCCTCGACCGTGACGCGCACGCCGTTGACGGTGACGAGGTCGCGGATCGCCTGTCCGCCGATCTTGGCGCCCTTGGCCTGCAAGCCTTCAAAATGCTTCACCACCTGGTCGATGACGCCGTACTTGACCTCATCGGCGCAATGCGGCGACATGGTCGGCGACGACCAGGTCTTCGGCAATGCATCCTTCAGGTCGGCCATCGACTTGCCGGGGGCGCGGTCGAGCATGTCGCAGATCGCGATCGCCGAGACCAGGCCGTCGTCATAGCCGCGGCCATACGGCTTGTTGAAGAAGAAGTGGCCCGACTTCTCGAAGCCAGCGAGCGCACCCGTCTCGTGGGTGCGGCGCTTCATGTAGGAATGGCCCGTCTTCCAATAGGTGGTCTTGGCGCCCTGCTTCTGCAACACCGGGTCGGTGATGAACAGGCCGGTCGATTTCACGTCGACAATGAACTGCGCGTCCTTGTGGATCGCCGACATGTCGCGCGCCAGCATCACGCCGACCTTGTCGGCAAAGATCTCCTCGCCGGTGTTGTCGACGACGCCGCAGCGATCGCCGTCGCCGTCGAAGCCGAGGCCGACATCGGCCTTGTGCTGCAGCACCGCGTCGCGGATCGCGTGCAGCATCTCCATGTCTTCCGGATTCGGATTGTATTTCGGGAAGGTGTAGTCGAGCTCGGTGTCGAGCGGGATCACCTCGCAGCCGATCGCCTCCAGCACCTGCGGCGCGAACGCACCGGCGGTGCCGTTGCCGCAGGCCGCAACCACCTTGAGCTTGCGCTTCAGCTTCGGGCGATTGGTGAGGTCGGCGATGTAGCGCGCCGGATAATTCTCGTGGAACTGGTAGGAGCCGCCGACCTTGTTCTTGAACTCGGCATTGAGCACGATCTGCTTCAGCCGCGTCATCTCGTCGGGGCCGAAGGTCAGCGGACGGTTGGCGCCCATCTTCACGCCGGTCCAGCCGTTGTCGTTGTGCGAGGCCGTGACCATGGCGCAGCAGGGCACGTCGAGATCGAACTGCGCGAAATAGGCCATCGGCGTCACCGCAAGCCCGATGTCATGCACCTTGCACCCCGCAGCCATCAGGCCCGAAATCAGCGCATATTTGATCGAGGCCGAATAGCCGCGGAAATCATGGCCGGTGACGATCTCCTGGCTGACACCGAGTTCGGCGATCAGCGCGCCCAGCCCCATGCCGAGCGCCTGCACCCCCATCAGGTTGATTTCCTTGTTGAACAGCCAGCGCGCGTCATATTCGCGAAAGCCGGTCGCCTTCACCATCGGCTCGGATTCGAAGGCATAGGTGTTGGGCAACAAGACGGATTTAGGCTTGGGGAACATTGAGACGGTCTCGTGAAAATGAGCAGGATTTCATGCAGCCTTAGCGAATGCCGGGCCACAGCGGAAGGCGGGATTGGCAGCTTATGGATGATAATTGCGGCAGTTTGGTAACGGCGAAACGCCAGCCGCGGCAGGCTCTCAGATCGTTATTGAATTGGCCCGGCTTAGCCCACCAGGGCCTACTGCTCCAGCACCATCTGGCCGTTGGCGTACTCAAAGCGCTTGAGGCGGGACAGGAATGAGAGGCCGAGCAGGTTCTCGGACAGCGCCTCGTCCGGCAGCACCATGGCATCGACATCGCGCACGATGAGGCCGCCGACCTCTAACATGGCGATGCGGGTGCGCGCGGCCTTGATGGTGCCGTTGGCGGTGGAGACGGTGGCGTTGTACTCGCTGCGCGAGGGACGCAGGCCGAAGCGTGCAGCCGACGTCTCGTTCAGTGCAACCACGGAGGCGCCGGTGTCGATCATGAAGCCGATGCGCTGGCCCTCGATCCGGCCCTCGGCCTGGAAATGGCCGCGACCGTCGCGGGAGATGCTGAGGCTGCGGCCACCGGCCGGCGCCGCGGTCGCGACTGCGACCGTGGTGCGCGGCGCCGACGTCGCGGAGGCGGAGCTCATCCTGTCGGCCATCTGCGCCATGAAGGTGCCCAGCCCTATCATGATGGCCGCGAAGATCATTATGTTACGCATCACGGCACTCGGAGCCCGAAAGCTCGATTTCACCACGCGACCTGCTCGCCCGCGAGCGGCGCCGCGGCCGGAACGGTGTCATTTTGACGAAAAGGATGAGCGAACGGTTAATTCGCCTTCGTGCTTCTCAGGTGCCGCGCGGTTTCACCCGCCGGGTCGGCAGAGCATTCGCCGGATCTTCCGGCCAGGGGTGGCGCGGGTAGCGGCCGCGCAGGTCGGAGCGCACGGCGCTGTAACTGCCGCGCCAGAAGCCGGGAAGATCGCGCGTCACCTGCACCGGGCGTTGCGCCGGCGACAGCAGTTCCAGCACCAGCGGCACCTTGCCCGCCGCGATCGACGGGTGGGTGTTGAGGCCGAACAATTCCTGGAGCCGCACGGCGATGGTCGGCCCCTGCTCGGCTTCATAGTCGATGGCAAGCACGGTGCCGGTCGGCGCCTCGAAATGGGTCGGCGCTTCGCGCTCGAGCCGCGCGCGCATCTCCCACGGCAACAGCGCCATCAGCGCATCGGAGAGATCGCCGGCGGCGATATCCTTCAGCGCAATCTTGTCGTACAGCGCGGGCACCAGCCAGTCGTCACGCCGCGCGATCAAGCCATCGTCCGTCAGGTCGGGCCAGGCTTCGCCTTCGGCCTTGCGCAGGAACATCACCCGGTCGCGCCATTGTTTTGCTGCCTTCGACCAGGGCAAGCGGTCGAGGCCGGCGGCGATCAGGCCATCTGCGAAGATGCGCGCTGTCTCCTCCGACGGCGACACGGCAAGCGTCGCCTCGGAGAGCGTGATCGCGTGCAGCGCGCGCTTGCGCCGTGCGCGCAGCGCCATCGCACCACGATCGAATGAGATCTCGTCGACGGTTTCGATATGTTCGGCGAAGTGCCGCTCGATCTCGTCCTGCGCGATCGGCGCCGCGAGCAGGATGCGTCCGCTGGCCGCCGTGCCCGTCATCTCGCCGATCGCGATATAGGGCGCGCGGGCGAGCGACGAGGTCTGGTCAACAGCAGCACCGCGGCCGTTGGCGAGCACAAAACTGCCATTGCCGCGGTTGCGCGCGACGCGGTCCGGGAAGGCATAGGCGAGCATCAGGCCGGTCGAGAGCTCGTCCTGCTCTATCGCGGACTTCTCCGAGGCCGCCACCTGCGAAGCCCAGCGCCGGGCGAGGTCGCGCGCGCTCGACGCGCGCGGCGAGCGGTCGCGACGGAACTGGTCGCGCCTGTGCTCGAGATCGGCGCTGTCGCCGCCGAGCCCGCGCTCGGTGAGGATGGCGGCGATCTCGGCCGCTTCTTCGCCCGCGCCTGCACGATGCGAATCCACGATCATGCGCGCGAGCCGTGGCGGCAGCGCCAGCGCGCGCAGGCTCTTGCCTTCCGCGGTGATGCGGCCGTCGCCATCGAGGGCGTTGAGCTCGGAGAGCAGGCTCTTGGCTTCCTTCCAGGCCGGCTGCGGCGGCGGGTCGAGGAACGACAGCGCGGCCGGATCACTGACGCCCCATTGCGCGAGATCGAGCACCAGCGACGACAAATCGGCGCTGAGGATCTCCGGCTGGGTGTAGGGCGCAAGCGACGCCGTCTGCGGCTCGTCCCAGAGCCGGTAGCACACGCCGGGCTCGGTACGGCCGGCGCGGCCGCGACGCTGGTCCGCCGCCGCGCGCGAGACGCGCACGGTCTCGAGCCGCGTCAGCCCGATATCCGGCTCGTAGCGCGGCACGCGGGCGAGACCGGAATCGACCACGATGCGCACGCCCTCGATGGTGAGCGAGGTCTCCGCGATCGATGTCGCCAGCACGACCTTGCGGGTGCCCTTGGGCGCCGGTGCGATGGCGCGATCCTGCACGGCGGCATCGAGCGCGCCGAACAGCGGCACGATCTCGATGGACGCATCCTGCACGCGTTCGCTGACGAAAGTCTGGGTGCGGCGGATTTCGGCGGCGCCGGGCAGGAAGGCCAGCACCGAGCCGCTATCTGCGCGCAGTGCCGAGGCGATTGCGTCCGCCATCTGCCGTTCCACCTGCGCATCCGCCTTGCGGCCGAGATAGCGCGTCTCGACCGGAAAAGCGCGGCCCTCGCTTTCGACGACGGGCGCCTCGCCGAGCAGTTTTGCCACACGCGCGCCGTCGAGCGTTGCCGACATCACCAGGATGCGCAAATCCTCGCGCAGGCCCAGTTGCGCGTCACGCGCCAGCGCGAGGCCGAGATCGGCATCGAGCGAGCGCTCGTGGAATTCGTCGAACAGGACGGCGGCAACGCCGGAGAGCTCCGGATCGTCCATGATCTGCCGGGTGAAGATGCCTTCGGTCACGACCTCGATGCGCGTCGCGCGCGAAATCTTCGAGCCGAAACGGACGCGGTAACCGACGGTCTCGCCCGGGCGCTCTCGAAGCGACTTGGCCATGCGATCGGCGCTGGCGCGCGCGGCGATGCGCCGCGGCTCCAGCACGATGATCTTCTTGCCTTTGGCCCAGGGCGCATCGAGCAGCGCAAGCGGCACCCGCGTGGTCTTGCCGGCGCCGGGAGGGGCCACCAGAACGGCGGCATTACGCGCCTCCAGCGTGCGCGACAAATCGTCGAGCACGGCGTCGATCGGGAGGGGCGTGTCGAAGCTGCGGGGCAAAATCTCGCTTCCGTCATCACCCGCGCATGCGGGTGATCCAGTAAACTCAGGTCCCAATCATCACGAAGATCGGGGTTACTGGATACCCCGCCTTCGCGGGGTATGACAATCGTGTGTCGCTATCAGCCCCGCGTGGACGGCCGGCCGACGCTCTCATAGACGAAGCCGGCGGCTTCCATCTCTTCGGGGCGGTAGATGTTGCGGAGGTCGACGATGACGGCCTGCGCCATGGTCGCCTTCAGCCGGTCGAGATCGAGAGCACGGAACTGCACCCATTCGGTGACGATGACGAGCGCATCGGCGCCTTCCGCGCAGGAATAGGCGTCCTCGCAATAGGTGATGCTGGGCAGCTCGCTCTTCGCCTGCTCCATCCCGACGGGATCGAAGGCCTTCACCTTGGCGCCCATGTCGATCAGGCCGGTCACCAGCGGGATCGACGGCGCATCGCGCATGTCGTCGGTGTCGGGCTTGAAGGTGAGACCAAGCACGGCGATGGTCTTGCCGCGCAGCGAGCCGCCGAGCGCCTGGCTGACCTTGCGCGCCATCGCACGCTTGCGGTTCTCGTTGACGGCGAGCACGGATTCGACGATGCGCAGGGACACGTCGTAGTCCTGCGCGATCTTGATCAGCGCCTTGGTGTCCTTCGGGAAGCAGGAGCCGCCGAAGCCCGGGCCGGCATGCARAAACTTGGTGCCGATGCGGTTGTCCAGGCCAATGCCGCGCGCGACCTCCTGGACGTTGGCGCCGACTTTTTCGGACAGATCGGCGATCTCGTTGATGAAGGTGATCTTGGTCGCGAGGAACGCGTTCGCGGCGTATTTGATCATCTCGGCGGTRCGGCGTTCGGTGAACATCAGCGGCGCCTGGTTCAGCGACAGCGGGCGGTAGATGTCGCCCATCACCTTGCGGCCGCGCTCGTCGGAGGTGCCGACGACGACGCGATCCGGGAACTTGAAGTCGCGGATCGCGGCGCCCTCGCGCAGGAACTCGGGGTTCGAGGCGACGACCACATCGGCCTTGGGATTGGTCTCGCGGATGATGCGCTCGACCTCGTCGCCGGTGCCGACCGGAACCGTCGACTTCGTCACCACGACGGTGAAGCCGGACAGCGACTGCGCGATCTCGCGCGCGGCGGCGTAGACATAGGACAGATCGGCGTGACCGTCGCCCCGGCGCGACGGCGTGCCGACCGCGATGAACACGGCATCGGCATCGGCCACCGGCTTCGACAGGTCGGTGGTGAAGTCGAGCCGCTTGGCCTTGACGTTGGTTGCGACCAATTCGTCGAGGCCGGGCTCGTAGATCGGGATCTCGCCGCGATGGAGTGCCGCGATCTTCTTCTCGTCCTTGTCAACGCAGGTGACGTCGTGACCGAAATCCGCAAAGCAGGCTCCGGAGACCAGTCCCACATAGCCCGTGCCGATCATCGCGATTCGCATGAAAAACCCTGTTCTGGCTTGGTTAACGAAACCCCAATGCGGGGCGGTTTAGCATTTTCCTGAGCTGAGGGAACAGTCCGCAGGCAAAAACCGGCACGCGAATTGTACCGGCAAAGAAATCGTAAACCGCAAGGCCCCACACTGCCCCGCGCCCGGACAGAGCCGGGCGGAACACGCCTCGAAAAGGGACACCATGGCAGCAATCGGCACAATCGCCGCGAGCGGGGGACGCAAGGTCCCGGCTGCCGCGCGTGTCGACTGGATCGACTACGCCAAGGGCATCTGCATCATCATGGTGGTGATGATGCATTCGGTGCTGGGGGTCGAGCTCGCCGCCGGCGAGACCGGTTTCATGCATGTCGCGGTGGCCTTCGCAAAACCGTTCCGGATGCCGGATTTCTTCCTGATTTCGGGCCTGTTCCTGCCCCTTGTGATCGACCGCGACTGGCGAACCTATCTCGACCGCAAGGTGGTGCATTTCGCCTATTTCTATGTCGTCTGGGTGACAATCCAGTTCGGCTTCAAGGCGCCCGCCTTCGCGGCGGAGACGAGCTGGCGCGACGCCGGCCTGCTGTATCTCGAATCCTTCATCGAGCCGTTCGGCACGCTCTGGTTCATTTACCTGCTGCCGATCTTCTTCGTCGTCACAAAACTGACACGGCCGATCCCGCCGCTCGCGATCTGGCTCGTCGCCGCGGCGCTGGAGACGGCGCACATCACAACCGGTTGGACCGCGATCGACGAGTTCTGCGCGCGCTTCGTCTATTTCTACTCGGGCTATCTGTTCGCGCCTTACGTGTTCGCGCTGTCGGATCGCGCGCGCAATCACCCCACACTTGCGCTCGCGGCCCTTGCAGCGTGGGCACTGATCAATGCAGGCGTCGTCGCGCTCGGCGCGAGCGAATGGAAGATCGTGTCGCTCGTGCTCGGCTTCGCCGGCGCCTGCGCCATCATCACAATGGGCACGCTGCTCGCGCGGGCCCATTGGCTGAATGTCCTGGGCTTCTGCGGCGAGCATTCGATCGTGATCTACCTCGCCTTCTTCCTGCCGATGGCGGCGACACGAACGCTGCTGCTGCGCACCGGCATCATTCCCGATATCGGCACGGTGTCGCTGATCGTCACCATTGTGGGGGTGGTCGGATCGCTCGCGATCTGGCAGGCCGCGCTGCGGCTCAATGCGCACTTCCTGTTCGAGCGGCCGGATGCGTTCTGGATCGCGCCGAAGAAGGCGGGCGCGGTGTTGCAGGCGGCGGAGTAATCCGTCGTCCCGGCGAAGGCCGGGACCCATACCGCGTGATTTATCGATGGATCGCAGGTCTTTGTACAGCGGCACGATCGCTTAACCACCAGTCTTCGCCAAACTACGCCCGGTGGTTATGGGTCCCGGCCTTCGCCGGGACGACGATGAGGTGTGGGAATCGCCCCAAAAAGCCACTGTCGAAGGCTGTCAAAGCCCGCAAAAATTCATACATTGCGGCCATGCCCAAAACCTCCCCGACGACCGCCGCCAAAGCCGACGCCAAATCCGCTGCTGACAAGCCTGCTGCCAAACCAGTCGCGGCGAAGGCGGCCGGCAAGGGCGACCACATCTTCCTGGTCGACGGTTCCGGCTACATCTTCCGCGCCTATCACGCGCTGCCGCCGCTGAACCGCAAGTCGGATGGGTTGCAGGTCAATGCGGTGCTCGGCTTCTGCAACATGCTGTGGAAGCTCTTGCGCGACATGCCCGCCGACAACCGGCCGACGCATCTGGCCATCGTCTTCGACAAGTCGGAGGTCACGTTCCGCAACAAGATCTACCCCGAGTACAAGGCGCACCGGCCGCCGGCGCCGGACGACCTGATCCCGCAATTTTCGCTGATCCGCGAAGCCGTGCGCGCCTTCGACCTGCCCTGCCTGGAACAGGGCGGCTTCGAGGCCGACGATCTGATCGCGACCTATGCGCGGCAGGCCAGCGACCGCGGCGCCCACACGACCATCGTGTCCTCCGACAAGGATCTGATGCAGCTCGTGAACGACAAGATCACGATGTACGACACCATGAAGGATCGCCGCATCGGCATCCCCGAGGTGATCGAGAAATTCGGCGTGCCGCCGGAGAAGGTGGTCGAGGTGCAGGCGCTGGCCGGTGATTCCACCGACAACGTGCCGGGCGTGCCGGGCATCGGCATCAAGACCGCGGCGCAGCTGATCGTCGAATATGGCGACCTCGAGCAATTGCTGTTCCGCGCCACCGAGATCAAGCAGCCGAAGCGGCGCGAGGCGCTGATCGAGAACGCCGAGAAGGCGCGGATCTCGCGCAAGCTGGTGCTGCTCGACGACAAGGTCGAGCTGGACGTGCCGCTCGACGACCTCGCCGTCCACGAGCCCGATGCGCGCAAGCTGATCGCCTTCCTGAAGGCGATGGAGTTTTCCACGCTGACCCGCCGCGTCGCCGACTATTCGCAGATCGATCCCGCCAATGTCGACGCCGACGTGGCCAACAGCAGCGAGGCACGCGGCAAAACCGGCGACGGCGCGGCCAGGGCGACATCGTCCGAGACGTCCGGCGATCTCTTTGCCGCTCCTGCAGTCACCGCCAAGGGCGGCGACAAGGGTGACAAGTCGGCCAGCCTCAAGGGCGCGCCGATCTCGCTCGCCGCCGCGCGTGAAGAGGCTTTGCGAAAGCTTCCGGTCGACCGCGGCAAGTACCAGGCGATCAAGACGCTCGCCGAGCTCAATGCCTTCATCGCACGCATCCATGACGCCGGCCAGGTCGCGATCGAGATCCGCGCCAACTCCATCGACCCGATGCAGGCCGATCTCTGCGGCATCGCGCTGGCGCTGGCGCCGAACGACGCCTGCTACGTGCCGCTGGCGCACAAGCAGTCCGGCGGCGGCGCCGGCCTGTTCGACGCCGGCCTCGCGCCCGATCAGGTCAAGCACGCCGAGGCCATCGATGCGCTGCGACCGGTGCTGGAATCGGCCGGCATCCTCAAGATCGGCTTCGACGTCAAGTTCACCGCCGTCATGCTGGCGCAGCACGGCATCACGCTGCGCAACACCGACGATGCCAAATTGATCTCCTATGTGCTCGACGCCGGGCGGGGTTCGAACGAACTTGACTCGCTCGCAGAGCGCTGGTTCGGGCACGCCGTGCTGAAGGAGAGCGAGCTGCTCGGCAGCGGCAAGGGCAAGATCACCTTCGACCAGGTGCCGATCGAGAAGGCCGCGCCGCTGTCGGCCGAAGGCGCCGACATGACCTTGCGGGTGTGGCGCGTGCTGAAGCCGCGGCTCGTCGCCGAGCACATGACCGCCGTGTACGAGACGCTGGAGCGGCCGCTGGTCGCGGTGCTCGCGCGCATGGAGCGGCGCGGCATCTCGATCGACCGCCAGGTGCTGTCGCGCCTGTCCGGCGACTTCGCCCAGACCGCCGCGCGCGTCGAGGCCGAGATCCAGGAGATCGCGGGCGAGCCGGTCAATGTCGGCAGCCCCAAGCAGATCGGCGACATTCTGTTCGGCAAGATGGGATTGTCGGGCGGCACCAAGACCAAGACCGGCGCGTGGTCGACCACCGCGCAGGTGCTGGACGACCTCGCCGAGCAGGGCCACGACTTCCCGAAGAAGATTCTGGAGTGGCGCCAGGTCTCCAAGCTGAAATCGACCTACACCGACGCGCTGCCGACCTACGTCAACCCGCAGACCCATCGCGTCCACACCACCTACGCGCTGGCCGCGACCACGACGGGCCGGCTGTCGTCGAACGAGCCGAATTTGCAGAACATTCCGGTGCGCACCGAGGACGGCCGCAAGATCCGTCGCGCGTTCATCGCGACACCGGGGCACAAGCTGGTTTCCGCCGACTATTCGCAGATCGAGCTCCGATTGCTCGCCGAAATCGCCGACATTCCGGTGCTGAAGCAGGCGTTCAAGGACGGGCTCGATATTCACGCGATGACGGCTTCGGAAATGTTCGGCGTGCCGATCGAGGGCATGCCGAGCGAGATCCGCCGCCGCGCCAAGGCGATCAATTTCGGCATCATCTACGGCATCTCGGCGTTTGGGCTGGCCAACCAGCTCGGCATCGCCCGCGAAGAGGCGTCCGCCTACATCAAGAAATATTTCGAGCGCTTCCCCGGCATCCGCGCCTACATGGACGAGACCCGTGATTTCTGCCGGAGCCACGGCTATGTCACGACCCTGTTCGGCCGCAAGTGCCACTATCCCGACATCAAGGCTTCGAACGCCTCGGTGCGCGCCTTCAACGAGCGCGCCGCCATCAACGCCCGGCTTCAGGGCACCGCGGCCGACATCATCCGCCGCGCCATGACGCGGGTGGAGGATGCGCTGGCCGAGAAAAAACTGTCGGCGCAGATGCTGCTTCAGGTGCACGACGAACTGATCTTCGAGGTGCCGGACGCCGAGGTCGCGGCAACGCTTCCCGTCGTTCAGCACGTGATGYAGGACGCCCCGTTCCCCGCCGTGCTCTTGTCAGTGCCGCTGCACGTTGACGCGCGCGCGGCGACGAACTGGGACGAGGCGCATTGACGCTGCCTCTTCACCTCTCCCCGCTTGCGGGGAGAGGTCGGATTGCGAAGCAATCCGGTGAGGGGGTACCGGTCCCTCGACGATCTCACGTGTGGAGAGAGGCCCCTCACCCCAACCCTCTCCCCGCAAGAGCGGGGCGAGGGAGCGCACCGCGTTCGCCGCACCATATCGAATTGTCCTCCGTGCAATTGCGCGATGGCACCGCGATCCCACGCATATTAGAACCGAGCGATCCCCGCACCGGTTCGCCCATGCCTCACACATCAGCCCTGCTCGGCTTTGCCCTCGTCTCCTTCGGCCTCGTGCTCACGCCCGGGCCGAACATGATCTACCTGATCTCGCGCTCGATCACGCAGGGACCGGCCGCCGGCATCGTCTCGCTCGGCGGCGTCGCGCTCGGCTTCGTGTTCTACATGCTGTGTGCCGCGTTCGGCATCACGGCGCTGCTGCTCGCCATTCCCTTTGCCTATGACGCGCTGCGTTTTGCCGGCGCGGGCTACCTGTTGTGGCTCGCCTGGCAGGCGGTGAAGCCGGGCGGCCGCTCGCCGTTCCAGGTGAAGCAGCTCGCGATCGACAGCCCGCGCAAATTGTTCGCGATGGGCTTCGTCACCAATCTGCTCAATCCGAAGATCGCGATGCTCTATCTCGCATTGCTGCCGCAGTTCATCGACCCCACCGCCGGCAGCGTGCTGGCGCAGTCGGTGGTGCTGGGCGCGATCCAGATCGCGATCAGCGTCAGCGTCAATGCCATGATCGCGCTCGCCGCAGGCTCGATCGCGCTGTTCCTGGCCAGCCGCCCGAGCTGGATGCTGGTGCAGCGCTGGCTGATGGGCACGGTGCTCGCCGGGCTTGCGGTCAGGATGGCGGTGGAAGCGCGGAAGGTGTGAGGCACACTGTCATGCCCCGGCTTGACCGGGGCATCCAGTACGCCGCGGCCTCTCGGCTCAATCACCGCCGCCTCTGGAATACTGGATCGCCCGCCCCAGTGCGCAACTGCGCACAAGGCGGGCGATGACACCGCCCAATCAATCCAGCTTCGCGTCCATGCCCCGCTTCACCGCCGGGCGCGCCATCAGGGCCTCGTACCAGCGCTTGACGTTGGGGAAATCGGCCAGCTCTACCTTGTGGCGAGGATGGCGCCAGGCCCAACCGAGAATGGCGAAATCGGCCACCGAGAGATCGCCGGCGACGAAGTCGCGGCCCTCTAACCGGCGGTCCAGCACGCCGTAGAGCCGGCGCGTCTCCGCCATGAAGCGCTTCAGGCCGTAGGCGCGGTCCTGCTCGTTCTCGAGCGCGATGAAATGGTGCACCTGGCCCGGCATGGGCCCGAAGCCGCCCATCTGCCACATCAGCCATTCGTAGACGGGGATGCGCCCGGCCAGCGATTTCGGCAGGAATTTGCCGGTCTTTTCGCCGAGATAGAGCAGGATCGCGCCGGATTCGAAGATGCTGACGGGCTTGCCGTCCGGGCCTTCGGGATCCAGGATCGCGGGGATCTTGTTGTTGGGGCTGAGCTTGAGGAACTCCGGCGCCATCTGCTCGCCCTTGGTGATGTTCACCGGGATCACCTTGTAGGGCAGCCCCATTTCCTCCAGCGCGACCGAGATCTTGCGGCCGTTCGGCGTGTTCCAGGTGTGCAGCTCGATGGTCATGCCTTGCTTCCTTGCCCGTTTTCTTGCCCAACAGATGTGCCGCCTCACCTACTCCAGAAGGTTGCACCCCTACAACCGGCGGACCGGGATGGCCGACCGTCGGGCGATCCCTGTTGACTGGACCCGTCCCCTCTGGAATGTCCCGGCCGTGGGGGATAAATTCCGCCTCCTCCAAAAACGCTCCGAGGGACCGCCGTGTCGAAATCAGCCTCCCGCGCCCGCCTGTTCGAAATCATCCGCCGGCGCTCCTTCGGCCGCGGCGACGTGACGCTCGCTTCAGGCCGCAAGAGCGATTTCTATTTCAACCTCAAGCCGACCATGCTCGACCCGGAGGGCGCGACGCTGCTCGCCGAACTCACCTATGAGACGCTGAAGGACGACAAGCTCGACTTCATCGGCGGGCTCGAGATGGGTGCGGTGCCGCTGGCCGGCGCGCTGGCGCAGATCTCCTGGATCAAGGGCCATCCGATCGCGGCGTTCTTCGTGCGCAAGAAGCCGAAGGAGCACGGCGCGAAGCTCGCGATCGAAGGCCTGCCCAAGGGCGAGACTCTCGAAGGCAAGCGCGTGGTGATCGTCGAGGACGTCACCACCACCGGCGGTTCGGCGATGAAGGCGGTGGAATCCGTGCGCGAGACCGGCGCCGATGTGGTGCTGGTGCTGACCATGGTCGACCGCGAGGAAGGCGCCACCGATACGTTCGGTGCGGCCGGCCTGCCATTCCGCTCGCTGTACAAGGCGTCGGAATTCTTGAAGGCGTGACGGCTCTTCTCCCTCTCCCCGTTCTTACGGGGAGCGGGTTGGGGTGAGGGGCCTCTATCCACACGTGAGATCGAGGAGGGACCTGTACCCCCTCACCCGGATCGCAAGAGCGATCCGACCTCTCCCCGCAAGCGGGGAGAGGGAAGCACCCCCCCTCAACCGCTCATTTACCATCACCCCTTATGGTGAATCAGAAGCTGAGACGCGTTGCTCTCGGCGGGTTGCGTTGCGTCGGGTGGAGTAAGCGTTGCGTACAATCATGTCCCATGCGCGCCGGCGGCGTCGCGCGATGCTTGTGGCCGCCATCTTCGCTAGCCCGCTGCTCGCGGCGCCGGCTCCCGTCTCCGCCGAAGGCCTGTTCGACTTCTTCTTCGGCGGAGCGCAGCAGCAACGCCCGCAGCGCGAGGTGCCGCAGGCGAGCTCCTACGCCGATCCCTTCACCGGCCAGCAGAATGCCGCGACCCCGCAATATGTCCCGCCGACGCGCGCGGCCGCGGCCGGCGGCTCGGGTCCGGCGTTCTGCGTGCGCAGCTGCGACGGGAAATATTTTCCGCTGATGCGCGGCCTCGCCTCGCCGGCGCAGATGTGTCAGGCGTTCTGTCCTGCCAGTGCCACAAAGATCTTTTTCGGCTCCAGCATCGACGGCGCCTATTCCCAGACCGGCGAACGCTACGCCGACAGCGAGAATGCGTTCGCCTATCGCAAGGCGCTGCGCGCCGACTGCACCTGCAACGGCCGCGAGCCGGCCGGGCTTGCCCCGGTCGATCTGGCGCTGGACTCCTCGCTGAAGGCCGGCGACGTGATCGCGACCACCGACGGCCTCGTCGCCTATACCGGCATCCGCCTCGGCAACGACCAGACCGCCGAGTTCACCCCGGTCGCCTCCTATCCCGGCCTCACCGCACAGGTCCGCGCCCGCCTCGGCGAAATGAAAGTGGCCCCGGTGCGCGCCGACACGGTGGCCGCGGATGCGCCGGCCGCGGAGATCGTGCGCGGGGCATTGCCTGACGTAACGGTGCCGAAGACACCGGCGAAGTCGGCGAAGCGGGCGGGGCTGGATTGATTTCGTCATTCCGGGGCGATGCGTCAGCATCGAACTACGGTGCGCAATTGCGCACCTGAGAATCTCGAGATTCCGGGTTCATCGCTGACGCGATGCCCCGGAATGACGCTCCGCGTCATCTGCCGATGATCACCCCGATCACGTTCGGCGCCGCCAGATATTTCTCCTCGATCGCCGCGCGCGCGGCGGCGCGGTTGTCCGCCGTCAGCAGGCCGCGCTTCTCAGCCAGGATCATCCAGCAGAAGCCCCACCAGTCGGTCAGCATGCCCTGATCGCCAACGAGGTCATAGCCCTGCTCGGCCGCGAAGATGCGCGCATGCGCTTCATCCAGCGTGTCGAGAAACAGGTGGTCCTCGGGCGCGAACAGATCGTCGCTGACGTCATCGATGGTGTAGCCCCAGATCGACTGGCACACCGCGTTGAACTCGCGGTCGAACTGGTCGTCGTCGACCGYATAGCTCCGCGCCGCCTGATGCAGCCGCGACAGCGACCGCGCGAAATCGGCGATCCGGGTGAGGGCAAACTGATCGAAGGCAATGGTGGACATGTAGTCCTCACGAACTCTGGCAGACCCTAGATATTGTGTCGGCAATGCGCCGAATCACAATGATATATCAAAGACTTGCTAAAGTGTTCTTAATTTGTTCCGATGCCATCGCAAACGTCGTCCCGGCGAAGGCCGGGACCCATAGCCACCGCCGTCAGACGTTTTCGGAAATGGGTGCCCAGCAATGAATGCACCAGCCGTGTACTACGTCTACATCCTCGCGAGCCGGCGATACGGCACACTGTACATTGGTGTCTGCAACGACCTCAGTAATCGATTGTCACTGCATCGTTCGGGACGCGGCTCAAAGTTCGTCAGCAAGTATGGCGTGACACGACTTGTGTACGTTGAGACGTATGCCTCACCATCCGAAGCGATCGCGCGCGAGAAGGCGTTGAAGGAGTGGCGTCGCGACTGGAAGATTCGCTTGATCGAGCAGGAAAATCCGGATTGGCGCGATCTGTCGCATCTTCTCTGACAGCGGTGGTTATGGGTCCCGGCCTTCGCCGGGACGACGATGCGGTGGGAGCTTTCGCCAGGACGACGATGTGGCGGCGGCAATCCGCATCACATCGGCATACCTCGCGACCCTCCCCTCAATTCGCCGCCGACATCAGCCTGTCCCCGCACGCGCTCGCATAAAACTTGCCGCCGCATTGGCGCTTGATGGCGGCGCAGCGGGTGGCGGGGGATGCGTTTTGCGGGACGGTGAAGCCGCAGCTGAGGCCGTCGGCGCTGCGGCCTGATTTGCCGGCGGCGAACGCGGCACTGGAGGCGGTGATGCAGACGACGAGCAGGGCAGCCGCGGCGATTTCGATCAGCAGTCTCATGGGGCGCTTCCTCCACACTGATGGCTGAATCTGTCCCTATTCTACCACCAAATCCGCGCTTCTCCGTACGCATCCGGGTTCCCAAACCGGCCCGTTCCTTGCATAATTTTACGCCAGCGCAGTGCACGCCGCGCCGGCGATGGTTTCGGTCCGGAAGCAAGACGCGTAGGGTTAGTGGTGTTCTCGCGACCAGGAAGTGACGGCCTTGCAAGATTCATCGTTCCAGCCAAATTTTCCCGCCCCCGACCAGCCCATCGACGAACTTGCGCTGGCTGAGATCAAGGGCGCGATCCTGGCGAAGCTGCGCCTTGCCATCGGCAAGGACGCAGGGATGGCGACCAAGCACGACTGGTACCAGGCCGCGGCGCTGACGTTGCGCGACCGCATCGTGCATCGCTGGCTCAGCGCCGAGAAGCGCAGCTACGATGCGGGGCGCAAGCGCGTCTACTATCTCTCGCTCGAATTCCTGATCGGCCGCCTGTTCACCGACGCGCTCAACAATATGGGGCTCCTGAAGATCTTCGAGGTTGCGCTCGGCGACCTCGGCGTCTCCCTGCCCGACTTGCGCAAATGCGAGCCGGATGCGGCGCTCGGCAATGGCGGTCTCGGCCGGCTTGCCGCCTGCTTCATGGAAAGCATGGCGACGCTGTCGATCCCCGCGATCGGCTACGGCATCCGCTACGATTACGGCCTGTTCCGCCAGATCATCAATCAGGGCTGGCAGCAGGAATATCCGGACGAATGGCTCGGCTTTGGCAATCCCTGGGAATTGCAGCGGCCGGAAGTGATCTACAACATTCATTTCGGCGGTGGCGTCGAGCATGTCGACGACAAGGGCCGCGACCGCGCGATCTGGCATCCGGGCGAGACCGTGCAGGCGATCGCCTATGATACGCCGATCGTCGGCTGGCGCGGCCAGCACGTCAATGCGCTCCGCCTGTGGTCGGCGCGCTCGCCCGATCCGTTGAAGCTCGACGCCTTCAACAAGGGCGACTATGTCAGCGCCAGCGCCGAGCAGTCGCGCGCGGAAGCGATCTGCAAATTCCTCTATCCGAACGACGAGAGCCCGGCGGGCCGCGAGCTGCGGCTGCGCCAGGAGTATTTCTTCGTCTCCGCGTCGCTTCAGGACCTGGTCAATCGTCACCTGACCTCCGACGGACAGCTTCGCAGCCTCGCGATGAAGGTCGCGGTGCAGCTCAACGACACCCATCCGAGCCTCGCCGTCACCGAGCTGATGCGGATCCTGGTCGACCTGCACAATTTCCGCTGGGACGAGGCCTGGAAGATCACGGTCGCGACGCTGTCCTACACCAACCACACGCTGTTGCCCGAGGCGCTGGAGACCTGGCCGGTCGAGCTGTTCGAACGGCTTTTGCCGCGGCATCTCGAGATCATCTACCGCATCAACGTCCAGCACCTCGCGCTGGCGGAGGCGCGCGCGCCCGGCGACATCGACTTCCGCGCCTCGGTTTCGCTGATCGACGAGAAGAGCGGCCGCCGCGTGCGCATGGGCCAGCTCGCCTTTGTCGGCTCGCACCGCATCAACGGCGTCTCGGCGATGCATTCGGACCTGATGCGCGAGACCGTATTCCATGATCTCAACCATCTCTATCCAGGCCGCATCACCAACAAGACCAACGGCATCACCTTCCGCCGCTGGCTGATGCTGGCGAACCCGAAGCTGACCGACCTGTTGCGCGAGGCCTGCGGCGACGCCGTGCTCGACGACCCGACACAGCTCCAATTGATGGAAGCGCGCGCCAGCGACGTCGAATTCCAGAAAAAGTTTCGCAGCGTCAAGCTTCACAACAAGACGGCGCTTGCGCGCCTGATCGGCGAGAGGCTCGGCATCAAGGTCGATCCGAACGCGCTGTTCGACGTCCAGATCAAGCGCATTCACGAATACAAGCGCCAGCTCCTCAACGTTATCGAGACGGTGGCGCTGTACCAGGCGATCAAGGACGATCCCAACGGCAACTGGGTGCCGCGGGTGAAGATCTTCGCCGGCAAGGCGGCGGCGAGCTATCGCTACGCCAAGCTGATCATCAAGCTGATCAACGACGTCGCCGAGGTCGTCAACAACGATCCCGCGATCGGCGGCAAGCTCAAGGTCGTGTTCCTGCCCGACTACAATGTCAGCCTTGCCGAGGTGATCATTCCCGCGGCCGACCTGTCCGAGCAGATCTCGACCGCCGGCATGGAAGCCTCCGGCACCGGCAACATGAAGCTGTCGCTGAACGGCGCCCTCACCATCGGCACGCTCGACGGCGCCAACATCGAGATCCGCGACCATGTCGGCGCGGAGAATATCGCGATCTTCGGCATGGAAGCCGGCGACGTGATGATCCGGCGCAAGCAGGGGCTGGATGCCTCCGACGTGGTCCGCAGATCGCCGAAGCTCCAGCGCGCCATCAATGCGATCGGCACCGGCGAATTCTCGCCCGGCGATCCCGGACGGTTCGAGTCGATCGCGCATGCGCTGCGCTATCTCGACCATTACATGGTCAGCGCCGATTTCGATTCCTATTACGAGGCGCAGCGCAGCGTCGACGCGCGCTGGCAGGTGGCGCCGGCCTGGACGCGCGCCTCGATCCTCAACGTCGCGCGCATGGCGTGGTTCTCCTCCGACCGCACCATCCGCGAATATGCCGAGGAAATCTGGAACGTGCCGGTGCATCCGACCACGCCCGCTTTCCAGGAGGCAGAGGACCTGCGCGACGCGGCGAGCTGATTTTCCACGCGGCGGAATCCCACGTTACCTGCCAGGTTATTGATTTGGCAGGATAACCATCATATTACGGCTTGAGCCTTCTCAAGCCGGAGTCGATCGTGCCCGTTGGCGAATATGTCAGCCCGGATGGCCAGCTTCGATTGCTTGTCATCTGTCCCGGCGGCGACTGGACATTGGGCTTTGACGGATTCCCGTGGCACACGCACGGCAGCATCCTTGCCAGTCTGTCCGGGAAGGACGAGGAGACCGCGATCGACGACTTCATCGCCGATTTGACTAGCGGCAAGAGCATCATTGCAATGAAGCGCATAGGAGGCTCGGTGGCGGATGTCTGGGTCACGAACGATCCGGCGGACGATCTATCGAGTTCGCAAAAATATGGCCCCGGTGATGAGACGATTGAGTTTCGTCTTTGGGATGGAAGCACAGTAAAGGTCTAATTCCATGCACGCCAAGCTCCCGCACCCTTTCGACGACGCCACCCGCGTCACCGCCGGCGATAGCAGCTGGCAGGGGCATACCAGCGACGACTATTGGGCCTTTGTCGGCCCGTTCGGCGGCGCCACCGCCGCGACCATTTTGCGCGCGCTGATCGACCATCCGCAAGCCGCCGGCGATCCGCTGGCCATCACCGTCAATTACTGCGCGCCGATCGCGAAGGGACCGTTCGATCTCGACGTGCGGCTGGTGAAAGCCAACCGCTCCAGCCAGCACTGGAGCGTCGAACTGTCACAGGGCGGCGGCGAGGTCGCAACGCTTGCCACCGCCGTGTTCGCCGAGCGGCGGCCGTCCTGGGAGCACAGGGTGGCGAAGTGTCCCGACGCCACGGCGTTCGAAGCGACGCTGCCTTTCCCAAAAATCTCGGCGTCCTGGGCCAACCAGTATGAATTCCGCTTCGTCGAGGGCGAGATGCGGATCGGCCCGCCGCAGGCCGAGCTTGCCAGCACCTATTCGAAGATCTGGATCGGCGACCACACGCCGCGCAAGCTCGACATGTTGTCGCTGATGTCGATGTCGGACGCCTTCTTCGGCCGCATCTTCCACGCCAGGCGCGAGCTGGTGCCGTTCGGCACGGTGTCGCTGACGACCTATTTCCACACCGACAGCGAGGAGCTCGCCGCCGAGGACATCACGCGTGTCCTCGCGACCGTGGATTCGAAGGTGATGCACAAGAGCTACGCCGACCAGAATGCCGAGCTGTGGTCGCCGAACGGGAGGCTGCTCGCGACGACCACGCAGATCGCTTATTTCAAGGCGTGAGGGGCCTCAGGACAGGCCCAGGAGATAGCTGACGGCGTCGCGTGCGGCGGTGCGGTCCCCTGCGTCGAGCGTGTTGTCGCCCGGCTCCCGCGGATAGGGCCGGCGGCGCCCCAGCAGCCGGTCGAGGCGCGCCGGCGCGGTCAAACGGTTGATCCAATCCCGCGCAAGGCTCCCGGTCTGCGCGGCCCTGTGCCCCCTGGTCGCCAGCCAGGCTGCGACCGGCCTTTCCATGATCTCGCCGCTGGTGGTGACCAGGCGGGAGCCGAGCGCCGGAAAGGTGTCGGCCTCGGCGATCAGCAGGCGTTGCACGCCGATCGCACCGTCCCAGCAGGTCAATTCGATCAGGGTCTCCGCAAAGCGCAGCAGTTTTGCCTGTCCCGCATCGAGGGGCAGCGGTGCCAGGCGATCGCCCAGCCGTGCCAGCGTGCCCTCGATGACCGCTTCCAGCAGCTGCTCCTTGGAGGTGAAATTGTTGTAGATCGTCCGCTTGGTCACGCCGGCGCGCTCGGCGACCTGATCCATCGAGGTCGCGCGGTAGCCGAGGGTGAGGAACGTCGCTTTCGCGGCGTCGATGATCTGGTCGGTTTTGTTGGCAACAGGCATCGCCGCTCGGTCGCATCAGGAGAGGGCCCACGCATAGCGGGCGCGACAGGCCTTGACCATAGGCTGAGATTATACTATACGGTATAGTATAATCCGGAGTGAGAAAAATGACGCGTATCATCGTCGCCGGCGCAAACGGCAAGGTCGGGCGGTTGCTGGTGCCACGGCTGACGGCAACAGGCCACGAGGTCATCGCCCTGGTGCGCAGCGACCCGGTTCCGGAGGCCACCAGCTGCATCACCGATTGGATGCATGCACCGCTGCCGGACGCCGACGCCAATGACGTGGTCGTCAACCTGACCGGAGACGTCAATCCACCGGGAGGCGACTACGACGGCGCCAATACAAGGACGGCTGCGCGGCTGCGCCGGCACTATGACGGCCGTGCCGCGCACGCGGTCTTCATCGGCTTTCCGGGCGCCAGCACGATCTCGCCGAACCGCTATCTGCGAACCAAGGGGGAAGCCGAAGCCCTGACGCTCGAGACGGCGCGCATCGCGACCATCCTGCGGACGGTCTACATCTGCGGCACGCCCGATCTCCCGCAGGAGAGCGATGTCCGCCAACAGACGCCGCGGGGACGCGCGGCCCGCTCCTTCGGCGACGGCCGGGCGCGCTATCGTCCCCTGCTGATCGACGACGTGGTACAGGCGGCCCTGAGCTGTATCGAGCGGCGATTGCCGGGCGCATTCGCGCTCGAAGGCAAGGAAGTCCTGTCGCTCGACCAGATCATCCGCCTGCTCAACCGCGATCCCGCAAAGCCGATCCGGCACGTTCCGGGAAAACTGGCGAGGGCGATCGGGCCGATGATCGGCATCAACAAGGACTTCGTCGACATCTTCCTCGCCGATCAGCTTTGCACCGACCCGAACATCTTCGACGCGTGCGGGATCATCCCCGGATCGGTGCAGCAGGCGTGGCGCTAGAGCAAGGCTTAGCTTTTGCCGTCTGACGAGGAGCCGTCCCCGCGAATGCGGTGGCAGATGGACTCCCCAGATCTCACCCCAACGTCGTCCCGGCGAAGGCCGGGACCCATAACCCCAGGGAGGAGTTTGGCGGAGACTCGCGGTCCGGGACTGCTGCCTACATTCATAGACAGATCACGCGGTTTGGGTCCCGGCCTTCGCCGGGACGACACTGAGCGTGTGGTTCACGCTAGTGCCCCCAAACAAAAAAAGAGCGGCCTCGCGGCCGCCCTTCTGCATTTCGAGTGGAGACGAAGCTACTCCGCCGCGAGCTTCACGTCCGGCGCGGCTGCACGCACTTCGGCGTCGACCTGGGCTTCGAACTTGGCAAAGTTCTTCTGGAACATGCCGACCAGCGCGCGCGCGGTCTTGTCGAACTCGTCCTTGTCCTTCCAGGTGTTGACCGGGTTGAGGATCTCAGCCGGCACGCCCGGCAGCGCGGTCGGGACCGCGAAGCCGAAATACTTGTCGGTGCGGAATTCGACGTTGCGCAAGGAGCCATCGAGCGCGGCGGTGAGCAGCGCGCGCGTCACCTTGATCGGCATGCGCGAACCGACACCATACTTGCCGCCAGTCCAGCCGGTGTTGACCAGCCAGCAATCGACATTGTGCTGGGCGATCAGGTCGCGCAGCATGTTGCCGTAGACGGATGGATCGAGCGGCAGGAACGGCGAGCCGAAGCAGGTCGAGAATTCCGGCTGCGGCTCGTTGCCGAGACCGCGTTCGGTGCCCGCGACCTTGGCGGTGTAGCCGGAGAGGAAGTGATACATCGCCTGCGCCGGCGACAGCTTTGCGATCGGCGGCAGCACGCCGAAGGCGTCGGCGGCGAGCATCACCACGTTCTTCGGCTGCGGCGCGCGGCCGGTGCGCGAGGCATTCGGGATGAAGTCGAGCGGATAGGCCGAGCGCGTGTTCTCGGTCTTGGAGCCGTCATCGAAATCAACGATGCGGGTGTCCTCGTCGAGCACGCAGTTCTCGAGCACCGCGCCGAAGCGCGTCGAGGCGGCATAGATCTGGGGCTCGGCTTCCTGCGACAGCTTGATGCACTTGGCGTAGCAGCCGCCTTCGAAGTTGAACACGCCGTTCGGGCCCCAGCCGTGCTCGTCGTCGCCGATCAGGGTGCGGTTGGGATCGGCGGACAGCGTGGTCTTGCCGGTGCCGGACAGGCCGAAGAAGATCGCGGCATCGCCCTTGGCGCCGACATTGGCGGAGCAGTGCATCGGCATCACGCCGCGCTCGGGCAGGTAATAGTTCAGCGTGGTGAAGACAGACTTCTTCATCTCGCCGGCGTAGTAGGAGCCGCCGATCAGCACGATCTTGCGGGCGAAATCGATCGCGACCACGTTCTCCGACTTGCAGCCATGGCGCTTCGGATCCGCGCGGAAGCTCGGCATGTCGATGATGGTGAGCTCCGGCGTGAAGCTCGACAGCTCGACCGCCTCGGGGCGGATCAGCAGCGTGCGGATGAACAGCGAATGCCAGGCGAGCTCGGTGAAGACGCGGGTCTTGATCCGGTAGGCCGGATCGGCGCCGCCGTAGAGATCCTGCGCGAACAGGCTCTTGCCTTCGGCGTGCTTGAGGAAGTCCTGATAGAGCGTCTCGAACTGCTCCGCGGTGATCGACTGGTTGCCGGCCCACCACATCTTCTTGTCGGTGGTGGCGTCACGCACCGTGAACTTGTCCTTCGGACTGCGGCCGGTGAACTCGCCGGTGTCGGCGCAGAGCGCGCCATCCGCGGAGAGCACCGCCTCGCCCGCGGAGAGCGAATATTGATAAAGCTGCGGTGCGCCGAGGTTCCAGTGAACCTGTTTGAGATTCTTTAAGCCGAATTTGTCGGCACCGAAGGCACCGTTGCGCACGCCCGTCTCTTGCACGAAAAAATCCTCCTAGAACCCGCGACACTCAGCGCGATCATGCTTTGGCGCCGTCGCGGTCACCGTGAATAATAGGCCATCCGGCCTCGGCTGGACGACCTAATAATGATGAACGCTGGCGTTGCCAAGCTGATCCCGTAGGATTTGGTTTATTCAAGGACCGCGCCAAAGGTCGCGCATGTCTGCCCTGAGCAGGTGCATCAAAAAATCGCGGATGATCGCGCAACCAAATGCGCGATTCGGCGTTATACGGGGTTATTGCGACGCACAATCCCTGCAGCGGTCTATCGGACCGCTCCTTCGCCGATGAGCGCGAACGGTGCCCAGATAGCGGGATAGGCATTGCGCGGTGAAGATGCGTCATCGAGATAGGCCAGCATCGCGCGCCGCAACGCTTCAGCGCGACCCATTCCTGGTTCGTTTTTGAGCAGATCGAAAGTCGACGTGGTCAAGCGGGTGGCAGCTTCGGAATCGACTGCCCAATGCGAGACCAGAAGAGCGCGCGCGCCGGCGTAGAAGAACGAACGCGCCAATCCCGACAGCGCCTCGGCGCCGGGCCTGTCGCCGGCAATCGTATTGCAGGCCGACAGCACCACCCAATCCGCATTGAGCTTGAGCTGTGCGACTTCGCTCGCGGTCAGCAGACCGTCATCGAGCTCGGAGGGCTGGTCGGGAATCGAGAGCGCAAGCGAGGGCTCGCCCACGCCCTTGACGTCGCCGGCCACGAGACCGTGGGTTGCAAAGTAGATGATGCTGTATTGAGCAAGCGCTGCACGCTTCAGCGTCGTCTCGCTCGCATCGCGGCCGAGATGGATGTCGGCCTCGGCTGCGCCGACGTCCTTCGCCACCGCGCTCAGCTCGTCCGCGGTGTCGGGCAGTTGCGGCAACGCCTGCGCAAGCCGCGTGCGATCGACGCCGGCGCCGCGCCAGAAGTCGGTATAGGCGATGGTCGCAATGCTGCGCGCGGCGACCTTGCCGCCTGCTGCGCGCCGGTCCGCGGGGCCCGCCTCGGCAGGATTGAACACGGGATCGCCGAAGCCCGTCATCGGCTTGACGCCCTGATCCCTGCGCACAAAGGCACGCAGCGATTTCAGGCTCACCACCGACGGCAACACCGACACCGCCTGCCGTCGCAACAGCCAGGCGGCGCTGCGATAGCCTTCGAGCTTGTCCGGGATCGCAGCTTGCGGCTTCTCCGTGACAAGCAAATGAAACGGCAACGCGGTCAGCGCACCCGAGGGCACCACCAGCAGGCTGCGCTTGTCCTTTGTCAGCGTCTCGACAGGGCCGAGCAGCGCGACATAGAGCTCGTTGGCGAGCGCAAGATCGAACAGCCCCGATTTGCCCGAGGCATCGCGCGCCTTGCCGACGTCGAGCCCTCTGCGGAACGCGGACACTCTTTGCGCCAGCGCGTCCGCACCAAGGGGAATCTCCTTCCAGTCGACGCCTTCGCGCGTGATCGCGACGACATAGCTTTGCTTGTCGACGACGGAGTAGAGCACCATCGCCTCGTCGGCCGACAGCAGCGCCTGGATGTCCTTCACCGCGAGCGGCAGCGGGTTGGAGAGCGAGGCATAGTCGGGAAACTCGACGGCGAGCGTCTTCTGCAATCCACCGCGCTCGCTCGCGATCGCCGCGATCCGCGCGCGGCTGCGTTGCTCGGCCGCGACGTCGCGTTGCCCCGATTGCCTTGACACGGCGGCGATGATCGCCTTGTCGAGCGCCTCGGTCTCGGCTGCCAGATCCTGGTCCCGGCGCACGAGCTCGGCGAGCCGGTCGCTGCCGGCGGCGAGCCGCACCGCGAGCTTGTTCACGGCGGATGCGGCGGAGGATTGCGTGCCGCGCTGGATCGCGGCGAGCGCCTCGTCGAGCGCCTTGTCGTCGGGCAGCAGATGTTGCTGACGCGCGGCGAACAGGACCGGCAGCACGACGCGCAACTGCGCGCGGTTGGTGGCGAGCGTCTTTTCCGCGAGCGGCAGCGCATCCGCGTTCCGCCCGGACGCATACAGGAAATAGGCGAGATTGCTGGTCGAGGTCGCGACATCAGGATGATCCGGCCCGAGCGCCCGTTCGCGGATGACAAGCGCGCGGCGATAGAGCGGCTCGGCGTCGGCATAGCGCTGCTGGTGCTCATAGAGGCCGGCGAGATTGTTCAGGGAGCGGGCGACGTCGGGGTGATCCGGCCCCAGCACCTTCTCGCGGATCGCGAGCGAGCGCTTGATCGGTGCTTCGGCATCCGCATCGCGGTTGAGGTCGCGATAGACCTGGCCGAGATTGTTCAGGAGGGTTGCGACCGCCGGATGCTCGGGCCCGCCGGCCTTCTGGTAGATCGCGAGCGCGCGCTGAAACAGCGGCTCGGCATCCGCATGACGCTGCTGCTTCACATAGAACGTGGCGAGATTGTTGAGGGACTGACCGACATCGGGATGCTCGCGTGACAGCGCCCTTTCGCGAAGGGCGAGCGCCCGCTTGAACAACGGCTCGGCATCAGTGAAGCGGCCCTGCCGCTGATCGAGCGCCGCGAGATTGTTCAGCAGGGGCGCGACCTCGACGCTGTCGAGACCGGTCCCCTTCTCCATCAGCGCAATGGCACGCTTGTAGAGCGGCTCGGCCTGGTCGTCGTGACCCTGGTCCGCATAGATCTGGGCGAGATTGTTGAGCGCGGCCGCGAGATCGCGATTGTTGCTGGTCTTCTCCAGGCTCGCCACCATGGCCTGCGCCAGCGGCAGCGCCTCCGAATATTTGCCGGCACCTCTGAGCGCGTTGATCCGTGCGCTCTGCGTCGAAAGATCGCCCTTCTGGGCAAGCCCGGGCGTGGCCAGCGTCGCGGTGATCGCAAGCGCCAAACCGGTGACCCATGCCAAACGACGACGCGCCATGAACCCTCTCGCTGTGACCGCAGGTGATTACGGTGTTGGGTCGCAGCGATGCGCAGCAGCGTTCAATTTGTAGCTACCCCGTCTTTTCCCGCGCTTCGCCGGCCAGGCGGACCAGCATCTTGCGCAGCGCAGTGCCGTTCGTCACCCGCTCCGGGAATTCGAGGCGCAGCGTGGTTTGCCCGTCCTGCATGTCGAGGCCCTCGGGGTCGCAACCGGTGCAGCGCCAGTCGCCCTCGGCCGCACCGAGGAGCCTTGTTGCATAGAGGCCCATGGCGTCGCGGTGGTCGCTGTTCATGTGCTCGACCGCGCCCTCCTCGGCCGCCAGCAGGTCCTCGGCTCCGGCAAGGTCCGTGAGGAACTGCTCGGGCTTGAGATCGACGATCCGGCCAAAGCCGGCGACCAGATGGGTTGTCGTCGGACGAACCCGGAAAAAGGAAAAATCCTGAAAGGAAACAAAGGCTTCTGCGGACGGATGGGCATTCAGATACCGTCGCTGGAGCAGATCCTTCTCGGCGTCGGCCTGCTCTGCGTGGCCTAACAGCATGATCCGGGCGCCCTCCAGGGGATCGCCGGCGGCCCGCTCATCCAGCATCAGGGAGACTCTGGCGTCGGCGAGGATGTTCCTGGTGTGAACGGCCAGGCGCGAGATCAGCAGGATCGGCGAGCCGTCGGGATGGCTCGCCAGATTGACCAGGGAACAATAGGGATCGCCGCTGCCGGCCATCAATGTTGCGAGCGCCCCCTGCCGCGAGCGCCTGAGCAGCGATTTGGCGAGCTTTCCGGGGTCGAAATCGGGGGTCGGTTGCATCGGCTTTCTCGGGTCAGGTGGTTGCAAGGGAGGGCTTTTTTCGGCTAAACGGGGGTCCGGTTATGGGTCGAGATGCGGCGAATCTGTCGTGCCTCGCGGAACTTGGTCACACTTCAGCCCAGCTTGCATTGCTCGGTGACAAAGTTCGAACTCCAAGTTCGGGACCCATGTATGCGGCGCATCACTGGTTTGCTCGCCGTTTCAAGCCACGACCCAAACGGAAAGCAGAAAGCAGAGGCTCATGCCCACAATCGCTTTGGTCGACGACGACCGCAACATTCTCACATCCGTCTCGATCGCGCTGGAGGCCGAAGGCTACCGCATCATGACGTACACCGACGGCGCCTCTGCCCTTGACGGTTTCCGTACCACCCAACCCGATCTCGCCATCCTCGACATCAAGATGCCGCGCATGGACGGCATGGAGACGCTGCGCCGGCTGCGGCAGAAATCCGACCTGCCGGTGATCTTCCTCACCTCCAAGGACGAAGAGATCGACGAGCTGTTCGGCCTCAAGATGGGCGCCGACGATTTCATCCGCAAACCGTTCTCGCAGCGGCTGCTGGTGGAGCGCGTCAAGGCGGTGCTGCGCCGCTCGGCGCCGAAGGATCCGACCGTCGCGCCGAAGGAGAACGACGCGAAGGCGCTCGATCGCGGCCTGCTGCGCATGGATCCGGAACGGCACACCTGCACCTGGAAGAACGAGCCGGTGACGTTGACCGTCACCGAATTCCTGATCCTCCAGGCGCTCGCGACCCGGCCCGGCGTGGTCAAGAGCCGCAACGCTCTGATGGACGCCGCCTATGACGACCAGGTCTATGTCGACGACCGCACCATCGACAGCCACATCAAGCGGCTGCGCAAGAAGTTCAAGGTGGTCGACAACGAGTTCGAAATGATCGAGACGCTCTACGGCGTCGGCTACCGCTTCAAGGAAGCCTGAGGGGCACGCGCCTTCACGAATGACGCGAGCATCACCGGTTCTGATTCCATCGGAACCGGGAGGGCTCTAGGATGCGGGGACCCGATCGCACGAGCGGTCCCAACGCGGGCGTAAGCATTGCTTGACCGAACGCAGCCTGATTCAAACCAGAACGCCGGGGATGTCGCATCCGACGGCGGTCTGGAGCATGTGGCCGAGGACAAGCCGGTCGCGCAGGGCTGGCGCCCGCTGAACTGGCTGAAGCGCGCCGGGCAGTTCTTCTTCGCGCTGTCCTTCTCGAGCCTGACCCGCCGCATCGTCTCGCTCAATTTGGCGGGCCTCGTCGCGCTGGTCGCGAGCATCCTGTATCTGTCGCAGTTCCGCGCCGGCCTGATCGACGCGCGCGCGCAGAGCCTTCTGGTGCAGGCCGAGATCATTGCCGGCGCGATTGCGGCCTCCGCGACCGTGCAGACCAACGCCATCACCATCGATCCCGACCGCCTGCTCGACCTCAAGCCGGGCGAGACCTATGGCGGCTCGGAAGACTATTCGCCGCTGGATTTCCCGATCAATCCGGAGCGCGTCGCGCCGGTGCTGCGCACGCTGATCTCGCCGACCAAGACCCGCGCCCGCATCTACGACCCGAACGGCAGCCTGCTGCTCGACAGCCGCAATCTCGAGAACGTGCTGCGCTTCCCCCTGCCGCCGTTGTCCGCCGAGAAGCCCGGCATGGTCGAGCGCGGCATGGTCGCGGTGCGCACCTGGCTGAACCGCGGCGACCTGCCGCTCTATCGCGAGCTCGGGCCCGAGAACGGCAACGGCTACGCCGAGGTCGGCGATGCGCTCCAAGGCCAGAAGCGGTCGATGGTGCGGGTCAATTCGCGCGGCGAGGTTATCGTCTCGGTCGCGGTCCCGGTGCTGCGCTCGCGCGCCATCCACGGCGCGCTGATGCTGTCGACGCAGGGCGACGATATCGACCAGATGGTCACCGCCGAGCGCCTGGCCATCCTCAAGGTGGGCGGCGTCGCCGCCGCCGTCATGATCATGCTGTCGCTGCTGCTCGCCAGCACGATCGCGGGTCCCGTGCGCCGGCTCGCCGACAGCGCCGAGCGCGTCCGCCGCCGCATCAAGACCCGCGTCGAGATCCCCGATTTCACCCGCCGCCGCGACGAGATCGGCCATCTCTCCGGCGCGCTGCGCGACATGACCAACGCGCTTTACAAGCGGATCGAGGCGATCGAGATGTTCGCCGCCGACGTCGCCCACGAACTGAAGAACCCGCTGACCTCGCTGCGTTCCGCGGTCGAGACGCTGCCGCTGGCGCGCAACGAGAACAGCCGCGCACGCCTGCTCGAGGTGATCGAGCATGACGTCAAGCGGCTGGACCGGCTGATCTCCGACATCTCGGATGCGAGCCGGCTCGACGCCGAGTTGCAGCGGCAGGATGCCATACCGGTCGATCTGCGCCGCCTTTTGACCACGCTCGTGTCGGTCGCCAATGAAACCAAGCTCGGCCACGACGTCGCGGTCGAGGCGCGCTTCGAGGGCCGCGGCCCGACCGACACGTTCGCCGTGACCGGCCATGATTCGCGGCTCGGGCAGGTGGTCTCCAACCTGCTCTCCAACGCGCAATCCTTCTCCGAGCCCGGAGCCAAGGTGCGGCTCAGTTGCCGCCGCGTGCGCGGAGAAATCGAGATCGTGGTCGACGACGACGGCCCCGGCATCCGCGACGACGCGCTGGAGCGCATCTTCGAGCGCTTCTACACCGACCGTCCGCATCAGGGCTTTGGCCAAAACTCCGGCCTCGGGCTGTCGATCTCCAAGCAGATCGTCGACGCCCATGGCGGACGCATCTGGGCCGAGAATCGCGCAGGCCCGGCGGACGAGGACGGCGCGCCTACGGTTGCCGGCGCGCGCTTCGTGGTGAGGCTGCCGGCGCTATGAGCGAAGATGGCCCCAGCGTTCACGCCTCCGCCGTCAAGGTCGGCGATCTGGCGGTGCTGATCCGCGGGCCCTCGGGCTCAGGCAAGTCGCGCCTTGCCTTCGATTTGATCATGGCCGGCCGCGCCGGCGTGGTCGAAAGGGCCGTTCTGGTCGGCGATGACCGTGTCCATCTGGCGACAGTCGGCCAGGAAATTATGGTCCGCCCCGCCCAACGATTGGCCGGCCTGATCGAGATCCGGGGGCTGGGAATCCGCCGCTGCGACTTCGTGGAGCATGCGACCGTCGGTCTGGTGGTCGATCTGGACGCCGCGGACGCGGAACGCCTGCCGGCGGCAGAATCGCTGAAAACAAGCATTTTCGGTGTCGAAATACCGCGAATCCCGGTCCCCCGCGACTATTCGCCCCTCCCTCTGGTTGTTGCGGCCTTGACCACTACCAAGAGTTCATCTTCCGTTAACCCTTCAGGCGATTGTTTGAAGGGAAATGGTAACCATATGAACCCCACTATCGCGACCGAGTAGACCGGCGCAGCTCCCCTTATCCATCCGTCTAAGTTCAGGGAGATACGCAACATCCCCTCTTGCGCGGGGGCTCTGGATGGTCAAAGTGGCGCGTTCGTGCGGTGCACCAAAAGCGCCCGCGAGGAGTTTTCCGATGATTGGTCTAGTACTTGTGACCCACGGGCGCCTTGCCGACGAATTCAAGGCAGCGCTTGAACATGTCATGGGCCCACAAAAGCAAATCGAAGCGATCACGATCGGTGCCGAGGATGATTCCGATCTCTGTCGAAGCGACATCATCGAGGCGGTTAACCGCGTCGATTCCGGCGACGGCGTTGCGATCCTCACCGACATGTTCGGCGGCACGCCGTCGAACCTCGCAATATCCTGCATGAGCCGGCCGAAGGTCGAGGTGCTCGCGGGCATCAACCTTCCCATGCTGGTGAAGCTCGCCAAGGTGCGCGAGGAGCGTTCGCTGCCCGACGCGATCGCAATGGCGCAGGAGGCGGGTCGCAAATACGTCACCATTGCCAGCCGCGTGCTCGCCGGCAAATGAGCGACGACGCGCCGCTCGGAAACCAGACCGGGACAGGCGTGCCCGCGGGCGCGATGTCCAAAGAGCTCCTGATCATCAACAAGCGCGGCCTGCACGCCCGCGCCTCCGCGAAGTTCGTGCAGGCGGTCGAGCGCTTCAATGCGCAGGTCTGGGTGACGCGCGGCGGCGAGACCGTCGGCGGCACCTCGATCATGGGCCTGATGATGCTCGCCGCAGGACCGGGCACGACAATCACGGTCGCGGCCGCCGGTGACGATGCGGAAGCCGCGCTCGCCGCGATCACCGAGCTCGTTGAAAGCAAGTTCAACGAGGAAGGGGTTTAGCTCTCGCCACGCGTCGTGCTGCGCTCCCTCGCCCCGCCCTTCGCGGGGAGAGGGTTGGGGTGAGGGGCGCCTCTCCACACGCGAGATCGTCGAGAGACCTGTACCCCCTCACCCGGATTGCTGCGCAATCCGACCTCTCCCCGCAAGCGGGGAGAGGTGAAGGCATCATTTCCCCGGCGGCGCGATGTAGATATTCCAGGTCATCGACGGCCCGGCCTTGCCGTGGGTGAAGCGGCGTGTCGTCATCACGATGCGCTCGGCGTTCGGCGCGATCTCGGAGACCCATTTCTCGAAGGCCGGCAGACGGCCGTCGGTCGGATCGAACACGCCGATGAAGCCGTATTTCCTGACGTCATCGAGCGACGTCAGCCCCGAATTCCAGGCCTCGTTCGGCGTGAACGCGGCGGGATGATCCGGGCTGTAGAACACCATCGGCTGGATCGACTCCATCGTGCCGGCGACGACCGCCCAGCGCGAGGCGAAGCGCGCGTGCCAGGCCTGCGTCAGCTCGCGCGCGAGCTCCGAGCGCGCGCCATAGGTCGCCGTGTTGCCGGCATTGACCGCGATCTCGCGCGCGGCGATCCAGGGCGAGGCAGCGAGCGTCGCGACGCTGAGCACGAGCCAGATCGCGGCGATGTTGAACAGGGCCGCGCCCTGCACGCGCAGCGCAGGGATCGCGACCAGCGCCAGCGGCACCAGGAAGAACAGCGAGATGCCCCAATCCGTCTTCATGTAGATGCTGAAGGCGAGCGCGCCGAGCGGCGGGCCGAACGCGACGATGATCTGGATGATCCAGACGTTCAACGCCTGCGAAAAATTGACGCTCGCGTTGGCGCCGCGCGCCCAGGCGCGCGTGACGATGCGCAACGGCGCGCGCAACAGCAGCGTGAACCACGGCGGCACCAGCGCCATTGCCAGTGCGGCGAGCGCCACCGGCAGCGCCAGCAGCGCGACATTGTGCAGGACATAGCCGAACACGAGCTGATGCACCTGGCCGCCGTCCTCGAGGCTATAGGTGTCGCCGGCATAGGTCAGCGGCACGAAATGCGCGTCCGCCAGCCAGACGATGTGCGGGATCATCGCCACGACGAGCGTCGCGATCGCGACCCAGGGCGCCGGCGACGCCAGGAATTTCAGCCGCTCAGGATGGATCAGCGCGGCGAGCCCGATGGCGCCGATCATGGTCAGCACCCAGTATTTGGTCATCAACGCCAGCGCGCCGGCAAGACCGAGCAGGATGCCCGACTGCCAGCTCCGCTTCTCGAAAGCGTTGAGATAGGCGAGCACGAGGAGCGGCAGCGTGACGAGCTGGAGCAGATCGGGGTTGTACTTGAATCCCTTGAAATTGAAGATCGGGTAGAGCGCGATCATCACCACGACCAGGAACGCGCGCCGTGGGTCGACCACGCGCAACGCGACCAGCCAGCAGATCACCATGCCGACGCCGACGGTCGCCATCGCGAGCGCATAGGTCGCCCAGTCCGTCGCCGGGAACACCATGAACCAGACGCCGGCGATCCAGCCCGACAGCGGCGGGTGCTTGCCATAGCCGAGCAGGAATTTCTGGCCCCAGCCATAGGCCTCTGCGACGTCCATATGAACGTCCTGCGCTGCCTTGAGATTGATCAGGATGAAGGTCCAGAGCACGGCATGCAGGATGGCGAGCTGGATCACCAGCCAGAGGCGCGCCTCCGGCCGGGTCGCGCAGGCAACCAGCCAGGCCCGGAAGCGGCCAAAGCTCACCCGGGTCTTCGCGCGCGCCCTGGCAGTGGGAAGAGAGGTCGTGGACATCAGCCGTTGCGTAGCGCGTTTTGGGCCGCCGTGGAATCAGCTTGGCGTGAAGAAAGGCCCTGAAAATACAGCAATATGGTTGCCGCACGGGGATGTGAGTGGTATCCCGCGCCCATGACGACCGTCCCCATTTCGAACATCCGCAATTTCTCCATCGTCGCCCATATCGACCATGGCAAATCGACGCTGGCCGACCGCCTGATCCAGATGACCGGCGGCCTGACCGACCGCGAAATGGCCGGCAAGGAGCAGGTGCTCGATTCCATGGACATCGAGCGCGAGCGCGGCATCACCATCAAGGCGCAGACGGTCCGGCTCGCCTACCGCGCCAAGGACGGCAAGGATTACATCTTCAACCTGATGGACACGCCAGGTCATGTCGACTTCGCCTACGAAGTCTCGCGGTCGCTGGCGGCCTGCGAGGGTTCCCTGCTGGTGGTCGACGCCAGCCAGGGCGTCGAGGCGCAGACGCTCGCAAACGTCTACCAGGCGCTCGACAACAACCACGAGATCGTCCCGGTCCTGAACAAGGTCGATCTGCCGGCCGCCGAGCCCGAGAAGGTCAAGCAGCAGATCGAGGACGTCATCGGCATCGATGCCTCTGACGCCGTGATGATCTCGGCCAAGACCGGCCTTGGCGTTCCCGATGTGCTCGAAGCCATCGTCACCCGCCTGCCGCCGCCGAAGGGCGACCGCGACGCGACGCTGAAGGCGCTCTTGGTCGACAGCTGGTACGACGTCTATCTCGGTGTCGTCGTTCTGATCCGCGTCGTCGACGGCGTGATGAAGAAGGGCAGCCGCGTCCGCATGATGGGCACGGGCGCCGCCTATGACGTCGAGCGCGTCGGCTTCTTCACGCCGAAGATGACTCAGGTCGACGAGCTCGGCCCCGGCGAGATCGGCTTCATCACCGCCGCGATCAAGGAAGTCGCCGACACCCGCGTCGGCGACACCATCACCGACGACAGGAAGCCGGTCACCGAAATGCTGCCGGGCTTCAAGCCGGCTATCCCGGTGGTGTTCTGCGGCCTGTTCCCGGTCGACGCCGACGATTTCGAAACCTTGCGCGCCGCGATGGGCAAGCTGCGCCTCAACGACGCCAGCTTCTCCTTCGAGATGGAGACGTCGGCAGCTCTCGGCTTCGGTTTCCGCTGCGGCTTCCTCGGACTTCTGCATCTGGAGATCATCCAGGAGCGGCTGTCGCGCGAATTCGATCTCAATCTGATCGCGACCGCGCCGAGCGTCATCTACAAGATGAAGCTCACCGACGGCACCGAGCTCGAGATCCACAATCCCGTCGACATGCCGGACGTGGTCAAGATCGCGGAGATCCAGGAGCCCTGGATCGAGGCCACGATCCTCACCCCCGACGAATATCTCGGCAGCGTGCTGAAACTGTGCCAGGACCGCCGCGGCGCGCAGAAGGAGCTGACCTATGTCGGCGCCCGCGCGATGGTGAAATACGATCTGCCGCTGAACGAAGTGGTGTTCGACTTCTATGACCGGCTGAAGTCGGTCTCCAAGGGCTACGCCTCGTTCGACTATCATCTCACCGACTACAAGCCGGCCGATCTCGTCAAGATGCAGATCCTGGTCAACGCCGAGCCGGTCGACGCGCTCTCGATGCTGGTGCATCGCACCCGCGCCGAGGGCCGCGGCCGCGCCATGGTCGAGAAGATGAAGGAACTGATCCCGCCGCACATGTTCCAGATCCCGATCCAGGCGGCGATCGGCGGCAAGGTGATCGCGCGCGAAACCGTGCGCGCGCTGCGCAAGGACGTCACCGCAAAGTGCTACGGCGGCGACATCACGCGTAAGCGCAAGCTTCTGGAGAAGCAGAAGGAAGGCAAGAAGAAGATGCGGCAGTTCGGCAAGGTCGACATCCCGCAGGAAGCCTTCATTGCCGCGCTGAAGGTGGATAGCTGAGGCGACCGCTCAGGCCATTCTCGGCGTGACGCGATGGGGCCCGGCCCGGGGTATCTGGCGCCGGCCAACAAAAAACGCGCAAACAACCCCATGCACAGTAGCCGGCCCCTTGACGGCATTGGACTTTTCCGATTTTTCGAAATCGATTTGACCCGTCGGGCAAAACAGGGGCAGGATGGCATCATGCAACGCGTGTGAGAGCTGGCGGAGGCGTCATTCGTTCCGAGCTTTGCTGACGCGGGGGGCGACGGCCTTCTCGGCACCTCTCCAGTCGAGCTGTGGTTGCGTCACAATCAAAGGTCCAAGGCGTTGTCCTTCTCGATTGGCCTCATCCTGATGGAAAAAGCCGTCACCAGTCCTTGAATGTCGGCTCAATGCACCCGCCGCAAACCCAGGGAAATGTCCAATCGGCGACGCGTTTGGCATTCTCGGGAAGATATCGGCTCCACACCGACGCCCTGATCGCGCTGCTGGACTGCCAGACCACTTCGAAGGTGCCGGTGGGTTGGAGCTTGCCGATCATGGCCGGCTTGGAGAGATGATGATTGGTGTTCATGACGACCTCGAAGCCACTCGGCGCCGTTACGCGCTGGCCGTACATGGCTTGACGGACCGCGTTGACGTCGGTTGTGCCGGCCTGGCTGACGGCCTGCGCCCACATCCTGAAGCCGATGAAGGTTGCTTCCATCGGATCATTTGTGATCTTGTCCCGTTGCTCGTTGAAGTCAGCCCACATCTTGACGAATGCGTCGTTTTCCGGCGACTTGACCGACTGGAAGTAGTTCCAGGCAGCGAGTTGGCCGGTTAGACCACTCTCGCCAATGTCCAGCAATTCTCGCTCACCGACCGAGAGCGCCATGACGGGAATGCTGTTGGCACTCACCTGTTGGGCTATGAGCTCCCGGTAAAAATGAGCGTTCGCGTCTCCGTTTATTGTTGAGATGACCGCGGTTCGCTTTCCATCCGAACCCCAAGACTTGATCCTTGCAACGATCTCGCGCCAGTCGGAATGCCCGAACGGTGTGTAGATTGTCGTTATGTCCTCCCCTGCCACACCCTCAGAAGCAAGATAGGCGCTCAATATCCGATTGGTCGTGCGCGGATAAATATAGTCCGTGCCGAGCAGAACCCATCGGCGAACTCCGCCGCCTTCCTTGCTCATGAGGTACCGGACCGCCGGAATGGCCTGCTGGTTCGGCGCGGCACCCGTATAGAAAATGTTGCGCGAACTCTCCTCGCCCTCGTATTGAACGGGGTAAAAAAGCAAACCGTTCAGTTGCTCGAAAACGGGAAGGACTGCTTTTCGGGAAATGGAGGTCCAGCAACCGAATACGATCGCGACTTTTTCCCCGGTCAGCAACTCGCGAGCCTTTTCGGCAAAGGCATCCCAATCGGACGCAGGATCGACAACGACTGGCTCCAGCTTCTTTCCGAGCAGTCCTCCTTTCTTGTTCTGATCCGCAATCAGCATGAGCGCCGTGTCCTTGAGAACAGATTCGCTGATCGCCATGGTGCCGGACAAGGAGTGCAGAATGCCGACCTTGATCGTGTCTTCGCCGGCATGAAGGGTTGAAGCGGCAAAGCTCAGCCAGACTGTGAGCAGCGTCGACAATATGCCGCGAGCGATCGGCGTCCGCTTCATGACGATGCTCCGAGGAGTTCAAAAATTCTGGTTTCTTTTGTCATGCCCTTGGCAATGACGGCATCAAGGGCCCTGAATTTGAAGAGATCCTCAACCCGCCGATACACATCCTCGCTGACCAGGATCGTTGTCCCAAATTCCTTGTTCAGGCCTTCGAGTCGCGCGGCAAGATTAACGGTGTTGCCGAGAGCGGTATAATTCATGCGCTCAGTCGATCCGACGTTGCCAACCACGGCTTCGCCGACATGAATTCCGAACCTTGTAAAGAACGGCTTCAGTCGATCAGCCTCGAATTCAGCATTAAGGTGCTCACCGGCGGTCTTGGCCGCCAGCGCCGCACGGCAGGCGCGGGCGACATGATCGGGTTGCGGATGCGGAGCGTTCCAGAACACCATCACGGCATCGCCGATGAACTTGTCGACCGTCCCGCCCTCAGCGAGGAATGCTTCAGTCAGCACTGAGAAGTACCGCGACGTCTGCCGCATCAGCACGTCAGGATCGGCGGATTCTGCGATCGTCGTGAAACCCCGGACATCGGTGAATACCAGCGTGATGTCTTGCTTTGCGCCGCCGAGCTTCGTCGAGATGGAATTGTCAATCAGCCCTCGGACGATCTCTTTGGGAACGAAGTGCGCGAACGACCATATCGCCCGCTGCGCGAGATTCATCGTACTGCCCAGCGCGTGGATTTCCCTGATGTAGGAAGTTACCGGCACGAGTTCGGGCTCAGACAGTGTCTGCAATTGGCGCGCCTGCGCGGTAACGCGCTGGATGGACCGCGACATCTGGCTGCCGAACATCCAGACGATCGGAAGGAAGGCTGCGCCAACCAGGATCGCGAGGACGAGCCCATTGAACTGGAGCTTGCGGACGTTCTGAACGAAGTCGTCCTGGGCGGCCAGCAGCAAGATGCTGCCATTGTAACGTTCGCCGAGCGCAAACTTCGTCACCCTGAAGAGGAAGCCTTTCCCGGTTCCGTCCTCGATGTTTCCTTCGTAGCTGTCCTTGTTGTACGAGCCGCGGATCACCGAGGCCAGGATTCCCGCGTTGATCTCATCGATGCTGGGCAATGACGATCGGTCCGGGTGCGTCATTGCGCTCGTAACCAGGTCTGAAAATTCCGGGTGGGCGATGATTGACCCTGCCTGGTCGAAGATCATGACCGTACCATGCTCGCCCGGCCGCTGGGCCTGGACGAATTCACTGAACGTATCGAGCTTGAGATCGGCGGCGAGCACGCCAAGCACCTTGCCACGCAGCGGCGCGCTGACGGTGATGACCGGCGCGCCTATGCTGAACGAGAGGTAAGGCTCCGAAACGTAGGGACCGTCGGCCTGCATCGTCGCCCAATACCAGGAACGTTTGCGGACGTCGTAGCCGTATTTCCACAGATCGACCTCTCCGACCTCGTTGCCTTGTTTGTCTTGAAAGAGTCGCCGTAGCGACAGGGCGCCCTCCGCAGCAGGGCGAATGAGACTGATCGCGATCTCCGCATTCGCGGGCGCGCGCAAGCGCTCGCGCTGCTCTTCGGTAAGGCCGCTGATGCGCCGCACCTGGAGCCAGGCGCCATTCTCGAAGCCGACATAGATGCTGTCCATCTGCGGCAATTCCTGCAGCGCAGCTTTGAACAAGGGAATTGCACGGCCGGTCTCGCTCCTCTCGTTCGAGTCTGCGACGCTGGAACTGGTCGCCAGCACATGGACCAGGGACGAAATCGTGGAAAGTTCGCCATGAAGCCGCCCGAGCACCTTGGTGCTGGTTGCGTCCATGTAGGCTGACGCGGCTTCACGCGTGGCAAAGCGTAACGAGCGCAATTGAATGGCGATCAGCAGCAGGGTCAGCGCCACGACGAAGGCCATTACAGCAAAAGTGATGGAAGTCCGGAACGTGAGCATCCGCGTCTATTCGATCCTCATCCAGCCGATCGCTGCAGCTTTTTACTGCTACCGATAGCGGGCCCGGTTGAAGGTGCGAACACCCGACCACGGAAACGCGGAGACGGAAATCGCTCTGGACCCATTACAGACCTTCATCGAGGCTTGGTCTATTGGTAAATGTCGGGGAGGCACGCCTATCCATCGGGGGCCTAATTCAAGGTCCTCTCCTTGATTTAGATCAAACGTCGCCTCGGATCATCCGTCCCCGTCAGGGGACGAAATCCCCCGACGAGAAACCGAACCCGGATAGAGACCCAGCCCGCAGGATGGGTTGAGCTCTTGCGAAACCGATCGCCGCGACGGGCAGACGCAGCATGCGGTAACCTTTGTTGGTTCGATCCGATTGTAACTATGAGATTGATGGGTTTCGCTACGCTCTACCCATCCTACGAACTGGAATTGCGATGATGTCCCATCAAACCAAGCCCGTGACGTTTGTGCTCATAGCCAAAATACCTGAAGAAGGCGTCGCGGACTTTCGCGCCTACGAGGACACTGTCCAGCCGCTGTTGGCCGAGTTCAACGGATGTCTGGAACGTCGGCTTCGCAATCCGGATGGCACCATGGAAGTGCACATCGTCAGCTTCGCATCCGATGCGGACTTTCAAAATTATCGGAATGATCCTCGGCGGACGGCGCAAGCCAGGCTGTTGGAAAGATCATCTGCGAAGCTGGAATTGCTTCCGATGGCGAACGTCTGATCTGCGCGATCACAATCAACCGATCGCGAAATCGGCCGCCGTCTCGGCATGGATTGCGGTCGTGTCGAATGTCTCGACCGAGGTGTCGTCCGGGCCGACCAGCATCGTGATCTCGGTGCAGCCGAGGATGATGCACTCCGCGCCAGCGGCGACGAGCGATGCCATCACGTCCTGATAGCGGCGGCGCGAGGAAGTGGTGACGTTTCCAAGGCACAGCTCCTCGTAGATGATGCGGTTCACGTCAGCCCGCGCCTCAGTGGGAGGAACCAGCACATCAAGATCATGCGCGCGCAGTCGGTCGATGTAGAAGTCTTCCTCCATCGTGAACCTGGTGCCGAGAAGCCCTACCCGCCGGTATCCTTTCGACCGAATGCGCTCTGCCGTTGCGTCGCCGATGTGAATGAAGGGAATGGTCACATGCGACATGATATCAGGCGCCAGTTTGTGCATCGTGTTCGTGCACAATACGATCGCGCGCGCGCCGGCGCTTTCAAGACGCCGCGCGACCTCCGCGAGGCTGGCGGCCGCCTCCTCCCAGCGGCCCGCGTACTGCATCTCCTTGATCTCCTGAAAATCGTAGGAATACATCAGCAGCGGGGCCGAATGCAGCTTGCCCACGCGATCCCGCACGCGCTCATTGATGAGCTTGTAGTAAAGCGCAGTGCTCTCCCAGCTCATGCCCCCGATCAGACCAATGGTTTGCATCCCGGCGTCTCCGACAAATGGCTCAACTGGATCGTAGGCGAAGACGTCGAGGCTCGCCATCATCCTCGACCAAAGCCGAATAGCGCTTTGCAATCTACGCGCCTAGATTGAACGATGGAAGGGCGGGTTGTCGGCGGGCAAACGGGGATGCCGCATGATATCAAATGCCGTTGCTCTGGCGGCCTTCATCATCCTGCTTTTGCCGATGGTTTTTTCCTGCTGTCTGCGCCCGCGCTTCTGCTGGTGAAGCTTGCTGTCCGCGACAGTCGCCAACTGCTGCGCGGTGTATGCAACGCCCGATTTTTGACGATGGGCATTGCTGCCGATGCACTGACTGCATCGGATTTCTTGGCGAGGCGGCATGTTCGCCAACGTCGCGGTCGTTGCGGGCCGAGTGCGACCGGAGCGGTGTGCGGATGCGACGACGCGTAACCACGGAGAACGCAGATGAGCAGCTTGCTTTGGCGCTTGTGGCAACGGCACAAGACCAGATCCCTGGATCAGGCGGAGCCTTCTTTGCACAAGGCGGAGCCTTTGTCCGAACAGTTTGAAGGCAGCCGGCGACACCTGCTGCAGGCGCTCTCCGTCCTGGCCACCGGCAGTGCGTTGGTGTCACACCCCGCCGAGGCAAAAGATTCGAGTGATTTGCCGCCTCCAAAGCGTGTGCTGACCGGCCGCGACGAAGCCGGCAAGTCGGTGTTCAAGTCTTTTGACGTGACCCCGAAGCTGGTGGAGATCGATGCCAATCCGGGACTGACCTTCTACGAACTGTATATGACCGAGGGAGTGCCGGCTCTCACTGGCCTGGAGCCGGATCCGATGTCGAGCGGAACGAAGGCCTTTCCAGGTCCCGGGGGCACCCTATTTCGGCTCATTTCGTATCCGCCGAAGCGTCCCGAAGGCTGGAAGCCGCCGCCTGGAGTCACTTTCGAGAGTGGGCTCAAAGAAATGTCGGACAAGATCCCGGGCATGGGAGACCATTTCGAGCGCGGCGCTCCAGGGATGCACACATCGGACACCATCGATTACGGAGTCGTGGTTCGTGGCGAGATGACACTGGAGCTGGACGACGGGCAGAAGGTGCATTTGCGTCAAGGTGATTGCATCGTCCAAAACGGAACGCGCCATCGCTGGCGCAACCCATTGCCGGAACCCTGTCTCATGGCATTCATCTCGGTCGGCGGAAAGCGCACCTGACCCTTGACCCGGGATCCGGCGCAAGCCGGATCATCATTTGCCGAGCTGTTGAAGCACGGCGGACCACAACGCAAGCGGCTCACGGAGGGCTCCCGGCTCGGACGGCTTTTGGCGAACGGCAGTGTGCACCATGACGAGTTTCGAGGCTGGATCGACCAGGATGACCTGACCGCGTATGCCGAGCAGGGCAAATGTGCGCTGCTCGCCCGGGAGGATCCACACCTGATAGCCGTAGCCGAAATAGGATGTGGCCACTCGCGGAGCGAGATGACCATCGCTTGGTCTGACGGTCGTGGCATCCAACAGCCACTGCCGGGGGATCAACTGACGACCTTCCCAAGCGCCGTCATGTGCGAGCAGCCGGGCCAGGCGCGCATAGTCGCGCAAGGTTGCGTTGAAGCAGCAAAAAGCAATCTCTTGCCCGCTACCGTCTATCGCCCATGAGGCATCCGCTTCGGTGCCGATGGCATCCCAGATCCGGTCGTGGAGATAGTCGGCGACCGGGGCGCCCGTGGCGGCGCGCAGGACCAGGCCCAGTATCTCGGTTTCCACGCTTGCATAGTGCCATTTGGTCCCCGGCGGTGCGGTTCTGGTATTGAATTGCGCGACGATTGCGGCGGGATCTTTTGTCTCTCCAACGAACAGGGCTCGCCCAAGCCGGGCTATGTCATCGTGCCCATCATAGTTTTCCGAGAATTCGACGCCCGAAGACATATTCAACAAGGCCCGGATGGATGTGTTTCCATATTCCGTTCCTGCAAGGCCGGCGACGTAGGTTGAGACGAGGTCGTCGATCGACTTGATCCGTCCTTCCGAGACCGCGATCCCGACCAGCATGCCCACCAGCGTCTTGGCCATGGACTGCGACAGAAAGCGGTCGCGGTCGGTCCGCGAATATTGATAGTGCTCGTACAGGATGGTGTCGTCCCTGGCGATCAGGAGTCCTGTCACCGGGTTGCGCTTGAGATAATCCGCGATGCTCAGCCGTTCCGTGCCGAAACTGTAGGCGATCGATGGCTCTGGCGCGCGTTTGAATTGCCAGGGCGTCGTCGCGCGAGCGATCGCGCGCGACGGGTAGATCTCGCCGAAATGGCTGTAGACCCCGACCAGCTTGTCAAGCTCGGTGGCGGTCCCCCGCGTGCCGACTGGATAGCCCTCGGCCGCGCCGTAGATCTCGGCATCGGGGCCGCTATCCGAAAAAAACGGCCCCGGCTCGCCGGGAGAGCTTCGGACGTCCTGCGCGCATGCCAAGGGCGCCCAGAGCACGGAGACGACAATGACAGGCAAGAAAAGCCTGCGGCAACCGCGCGGCCTGCAGAGCGCTCCCCAATTCATTGGACTTGCCTCCTCACACGTTCTTGCGTGTGCGTTTACGAGAACAACCTCGCAGGCCGGTGACGAGAGGCATGCTATCATTACGGGCAGATGGTGTCAGCATGTGGCCCCATGGCCGACGTCGGCCGAAATGCGGCGCCCCACTTCTGCTTTGATCGCTTCCGGCTCGGATCGTCGGCGCGCGCGCACATGACCCGCCCTACCATTGAACCAGGACGAAATCCAACCGCACCAAACCGGGTAGTGCCAATGCAATGACGGCCCCCGCCGATTGACGAGCCGTCGAATCCATATGCGATGAACGGGTGCGTGCATGCGGTTTTTCCTGTGTGAGGTCGTCGCTCGCGTCGTCGCGATCTATTTGTGCGTCGATTGCGGCCGCATGCTGCGGGATGGCTATGCCGAGCGGAAGATCAGGGCCTTCAGTCCCGATCTCGTGGACTGGCTGCTGGACTGGTCGAGGCAGGTTTTCCAGAGGGACACCGCGCCGGTCCAGTACTGGATGGAAATGGGCCATCAGGCCGTGTGCCTGGTGGCGTGCCTCGCCGTTGCGATATTCGGCTGGTGGCTGCCGAACGGCTGAGGATCAGGCGATGGCCGTCCGGCCCGACCCGTGAGGCGTGCGAGCATTGCTCGCCAAGGCGAAGCATGGAATCTAAAGTGAGACCAAGCCGGGCGGCGGCTTGCGCATCTCTGACGCCTGCTCATACGCGTAGGCCAGGCGCAACAGCTTGTGCTCGCTCCAGGCGCGGCCCGCGAAGGCGACGCCGAGCGGATAGTCGGGCGTGTCCTTGTCGTCGACCCCCGAAATAAGACCGGCAGGCACCATGACGCTGGGATAGCCCGCCTTGGCGGCGATTGCGGAGCCTGCGGCGCCGGGAAACAGCACGGCGTCAAGCTTGTGCTGGTTCATGTAGGCGTCCATGCCGCGCGTCTTGGCGGCAAGCAGGTCCATGGCACGCGCCGATCTGTACTCGCGCTCACTTAGATCGCCCCTGGTGCTGTCGGCGGCGAGGAACAGGTCCTGGCCGAAACGCAGCGCCTTCTCCGCGTGCGCCTCGTTGAAGGCGACGATGTCGGCGATGGTCTTGATGTCGGTATTGGTCGCCCAATCCTTCAGATAGAGGTTGAGATCGTGCTTCAGCTCGTAGAGGAAGACGACCCACTGCATCATCGGATTGCCCTTGTTGCGGCTCAGCGGATTGCGGTTGAGCACAGCCATGGTCGTGCCCGGTCCGGCAATCCAGCCCGCCGTCGGCATGCCGGCACGCACGATGACGGCGCCGAGATCCTCCAGCACCTTGATCGCCTCGCTCATCACCTTGGCCGATGTCGGTGGCAGCTTGCCGTAATAGGGATCGTTCAGCGGATCGGCGGGGGCGCTCGGCACGCCGATGCGCGCGCCCTTCAGCGCATCGCGCGTGAGGTCCGTGGTGTAATCGGCCGGCCGCTGCTGCCGCTCCGTCGCCGGATCGCGCGGGTCCTTGGCGGCCAGCACGTTGAGGAGCAGTGCCGTGTCACGCACGTTGCGCGTCATCGGCCCTGCGGTGTCCTGGCTATGCGCGATCGGCACGATGCCGGCCCGGCTGATCAGCCCGACGGTCGGCTTGACGGTGACGAGGCCGTTCTGGCTGGCGGGGTGCAGCAGCGAGCCCGAGGTCTCGGTGCCGATCGAGGCCGCGCACAGACCTGTCGCCACCGCGACCGCGGAGCCCGAGCTCGATCCGCCTGGCTGCACGACCGGGATGCCTTGATCGTCCATCAGCGTCGGCGCGTAGGGGTTCCTCACCTGACCGCCCAGCGACGAATAGCCCGAGGGCATGCCAATCGCGAGGATGTTGGCGAACTCCGTCAGGTTTGCCTTGCCCAGGATCACCGCGCCGGCGTCGCGCAGCAGCTTGACGACGGTGGCGTCTCTCTTGGCACGCGCGCCCTCCAGCGCCAGCGAGCCCACCGTCGTTGGCTGCTTGTCAGAGGTCGCGATGTTGTCCTTGACCAGGATCGGGACGCCGGCGAGCGGCCGCATGGCCGACGGCCTCGTGCCATCGAGCCTGCCCGCGATTGCGAGCGCGTCGGGATTGAGCGCACGGACGGCGTTGAGCATGGGACCGTTGCGGTCGTAGGCCTCGATGCGTGCGAGATAGACTTTGGTCAGCGCCGTGGCGGTGACCTGCCCATCGGCCAGGGCATCGATGATGTCGCTCATCGGCGCGTGCTCGAGCTTCAGCATGGCCGGCGCATTGGCGCCGGTGGCAGCCGCGGCGAGGCGAGCATTGCGGCGGGTCGGCTTCGTCATGGCGTGCCTTTTGGCTTGCTCGGTTATGCTACAAACGGTAGCATTAAGTTTGACCACGCGACAAGCTGATTGCCAAGCCAAAGGCGCAGGCTTCGACGTCCAGTGATTTCCGACGGCGTCGGTGGAGTGATCGATGGAATGCACGATCCGGCCCGCACGCGAAGACGACGCCGATGACATCAGCGCGGTCATTCTGCGTGCGCTGCGCGAAACGAATGCGAAGGACTATACGGACGAGATCATCGAACGGGTCGAGCGCAGCTTCAGTCCAGGCGGCGTACGGGATCTGATCGGGAAGCGCACCGTTTTTGTCGCCGCGGTCGGCGGCCGCCTCGTTGGAACGGCAAGCCTTGACGGAAGCGTGGTCCGTACGGTCTTCGTCGCTCCCGATGTTCAGGCGCGCGGCGTCGGCAAGCTGCTGATGGCCGAGATCGAGCGCATAGCGCGCGAGCGCAACATCGCTTCGTTGACCGTCCCTTCTTCAGTCACCGCGGAAGCTTTCTATGCGCGGCTTGGGTTCAATGCCGTGCGCGACAGTTACCATGGCGACGAACGCACGATCATCATGGAGCGATTGCTTACCGACTCCATCAGATAGTGCGTAGCCCGGATGAAGCGAAGCGCAATCCGGGTTCGTTGCCGTGGGTTCCAAAGGCCCCCGGATTTCGCTTCGCTCCATCCGGGCTACGAGAGATCGCGAGATTTCGGATCGTGGCCTGCGGGCCAAGCATTGGGACATGATCTTGATCCTCCCAGCCAAATCGACGACCATCGCGTCCCTGACCGCTCACAACAAGAACGGCGAGGAAACGCGCATGAACGCAACTCCCGGGTTTGGCCTCGTCGAGCGGGCACGCGCCCTCGCGCCGCTGATTGCGAATGAGGCGGACGAGATCGAGCGGACGCGGCGGCTGACGCCGGCCGTCGTCGGCGCGCTGATCGAGCACGGGTTCTATCGCGCGCTGCTGCCGCAAAGCCTCGGCGGCGCCGAGGCCGCACCCGATGCCTTCATGCAGATGCTGGAGGAGGTCGCGAAGGCGGATGCCTCGACCGCCTGGTGTCTCGGCCAGTGCAGCGTCTGCGCGATGATCGCGGCTTCGCTCGATCACGACACCGCGGATGAGATCTTCAACGCCGCCCCCGGCATCCTCGCCTGGGGCGCGGTCGCGCATGAGGCGCGCGCGGTCGCGGGCGGCTATCGGGTCACGGCGCGCTGGGATTTTGCCTCGGGCTCGCGGCAGGCGAGCTGGCTGGGCGCGCATGTCCGCATCGTGGGTGCCGACGGCGTGCCACGAAAAAATGCCGATGGATCGCCCGAGCTGCGCACCATCCTGTTCCCGGTCGCGAGCGCGACCTTGCACGACGTCTGGCAGGCGATCGGGCTCGCCGGCACCGGCACCGATTCCTACGAGGTCGCCGACCTCTTCATCCCCGAGCGCTTCACCGCGTTTCGCGACGTGCCGTCCGCATTGCGCGAGACGGGCCCGCTCTACAGGATCGGCACTGGCTCGACCTTCAGCCTCGGCTTCGCCGCGGTCTCGCTCGGCGTGGCGCGCGCGACGCTGGATGCGTCGATTGCGCTGGCGCGCGCAAAGCACCAGTCGCTCGCGGCCAGCGCGATGCGCGACAACCAGGCGGTGCAGGGGCTGATCGGCCGCACCGAGGGCGATCTGCGCGCCGCCCGCGCCTATCTCTATGCCACGGTGAATGCGATGTGGCGCGACCTCAGCGCGACCGGCGAATTCAGCGCGGCGCATCGCAGCGCGGTTCGGCTGGCCGCGACCTGGACCATCCACCAGTCGGCCAAAGTGGTCGACACCGCCTATCACATGGCTGGCGCCACGGCCGTGTTCCGCAGCAATCCGTTCGAACGGCGGTTTCGCGACATGCACGCCATCGCCCAGCAGATCCAGGCCCGCGACACGCATTACGAGGATGTCGGCAGGATGATCCTTTCAGGGGACCGCTGACGTCGACGGGTCGCGACGGATGATCCGCCGCAACGGCGCATCGTGCCAAGACGCGTTTCAAGAAGCGCTTCTGGAGCGCTTCGGCCGGCGCATGCGTTCGCAGCAATCGCTCTATACCGACGGCAATCGCGCTGGGGCGGCCGCAGGTGAGGTTTTGTAGACCGTCATCGTGACCGAGCATTGAGCCTGTCACCGGTCTCCGGGCACCTCGTCAGCATGGACCGCGCTTCCGGCGCGGGACGTGCGGCCCGCCCGGGATCGAGCGCCAACACCGAACGCCAGATCGAACGCAGGAGTCTTCACAGATGAATCAGATGGTTCGCAACACCCAGCCGGACACGAATATGAGCCCGGACAACACCTCGGACCGCGGCAGAGCGGGGCTCGACGAACTGGTTCCGTCGCGCTACGCGCTGCGGATCGGCGAGATTGACGTGATGGTGGTCAGCGATGGGGTGCTGGCGCTGCCGGGCGCGATGCTGGCCCACAACGCCGACCCGGCCGTCCGCGCGGCCTGGCTGAAGGACAGGTTCCTGCCGCCGGACGCGTTCGATTGGGCGCTGAACGTGGTCGTGGTGCGCAGCGGCGGTCAGACCATCCTCATCGACGCCGGGCTGGGGGCCGACCCCGACCTGCACCTGCCGCGGGCCGGTCAGTTGAACAAGCGACTGGAGGCCGCCGGCATCGACCTTGGGTCCGTGACCGACGTGGTGCTGACCCACATGCACATGGACCATGTCGGCGGGCTGCTGGTCGACGGGGTGAAGGACCGGCTGCGTCCGGACCTGCGGATCCACGTCGCAGCCGCCGAGGTCAAGTTCTGGGAGGCGCCCGATTTCTCCCACGTCTCCATGCCGCCGGGATTCCCGGACGCGCTTCGGGCCGCCGCGAAGAAGTTCGCGACAGTGTATCGCAACCAGCTGCGCACCTTCGAGGAGGAGCACGAGGTGGCGCCGGGGGTGGTGGTCACGCGCACCGGCGGCCACACCCCCGGGCACAGCGTGGTCCGAGTGGCATCCGGCGGCGACCGGCTGACATTCGCCGGCGACGCCGTGTTCACGGTCGGGTTCGAGCACCCCGAGTGGTACAACGGCTTCGAGCACGACCCCGCGGAGGCGGCCCGCGTTCGCGTCCGCCTGTTGCGGGAGCTGGCGACGACCGGCGGGCTGCTGGTGGCCACGCATATGCCGTTCCCATCCATCGGCCATGTCGCGGTCGACGGCGACGCCTTTCGCTGGGTCCCGGCCTTCTGGGATTACTGACGACTTGTTGGGTTAGGCCGAGCCGGGGCGTGGACTCATACCGTTGAGTTCACGCCCTGGTTTCCGCGCTGCCGATTGCGGTCCTTACGCCACCAGCGCGGCATCCTCGTCGGCATCGATGCCGCGCTGCGCGGCCAGCAGGCTGATGATGTCGGCATTGGGCCGGGCCTTGCTGAACAGAAAGCCCTGGCCTTCGTCGCAGCCTTCGGCCCGCAGACAGCTCAGCTCGGCCTCGGTCTCGACGCCCTCGGCGGTGATGGTGACGCCGAGCCCTTTGCCGAGGCTGACGATCGAGCGGATGATCGCCTGCGCCTCGCGGTTGGCGCCGAGATCGCGCACGAAGGCCTGGTCGATCTTGATCTTGTCGAAGGGGAAGCTGCGCAGATAGCTGAGGCTGGAATAGCCGGTGCCGAAATCGTCCATCGAGATGCGCACGCCGAGCGCGCGCAGCGCATGCAGCGTCGCCAGCACCTGCGCGCTCTTCTCGAGCAGCAGCGTCTCGGTGATCTCGAGCTCGAGCCGCCGCGGCGGCAGGCCGGAATGCTTCAGCGCATCGGTCACGACCGACAGCAGGTTGCCGCTGCGGAACTGGAGCGGCGACAGATTGACGGCGACGCGGACGTCGTCCGGCCAGGTCGCGGCATCGAAGCAGGCGCGGCGCAGCATCAAGCCGCCGAGCGGGTTGATCAGGCCGGTGTCCTCGGCGACCGGGATGAACTCGGCCGGCGAGACCATGCCGCGCTCGGCATGCGGCCAGCGCACCAGCGCCTCGAAGCCGGTGATGCGCCCGCTCGAAAGATCGACCAGCGGCTGGTAGTACGGCCGCAGCACGTCGTTCTGGATCGCATCGCGCAGCTCGACCTCGATCTTGCGGCGGCTCTGCGCCTTGGCGTCGAGCGCGGCCTCGAAGAAGGCGAAACTGCCGCGGGCATCCAGCTTGGCGCGCGACAGCGCCATGTCGGCGCTCTTGAGCAGCTTCTCGGAATCGTCGCCGTCGCCGGGCGCCATCGCAATGCCGATCGAGGCGCCGATCACCACGGAATGGCCGTCGAGCAGATAGGGATCGGCGATGGCCTCCAGCAGGCGTTTTGCGAGCAGCACCGCGTCTTCGGGTCGCGCCAGGCCGCTCTGGACGATGGCGAACTCGTCCGAATTGAGCCGGGCCAGCGCGTCCTCCTCGCGCAAGGTCGAGCGCAGCCGCTTGGCGACGCCGCGCAACAGCTTGTCGCCGACCGCGTGTCCCAGCGTGTCGTTGACCGCCTTGAAATTGTCCAGCCCCAGCATCAGCAGCGCGACCTTGTCGGTGCTGCGCCGCGTATGCAGCAGCATCTCGTCGACCTGCTGGCGCAGCAAATTGCGGTTCGGCAGGCCGGTCAGCCCGTCATGCTGGGCCATGAAGGCGAGCCGCGCCTCGGCGCGCTTGCGCTCGGTGATGTCCATCAGCGCGAGCAGCACCGCGGGCCGCTCGGCATAGGTCAGCTCGCGGGAATAGATCGCAAGGTCGATCAGCGCGCCGTCGGCCTTGACGTGCTTCCAGGTGCGCGCGGCCTGCTCCTCGCTGGAGCGATCGGTGGTCCAGGGCGGCTCGCTGTCGAAGGCCTGCAAAGAACGGATCGTCAGCCGCTCGAACTCGGCGCGGCTGTAGCCATAATGGGCAACCGCGGCATCGTTGACGCCGACAATGCGCTCGCTGTCCAGCGCGCAGACGATCATGGGCACCGGATTGCCGTCGAACAGCAGGCGGAACGAGGCCTCGCGCTGCTTCAATTCGGTGATGTCGACGCGCAGGCCGACCACGCCGCCGTCGTCGGTCAGCCGCTCGTCGATCAGGATGACGCGGCCATCCGACAATGTCTGCTCATGGCGCGCGCCGGGTTGATAAAGTTTTTGCAGCCGCTCGGCGATCCACTCGTCCTCGTGGCCGGCCGCCTCCGGATAGTCGCCGCGGGCGACGCCGATGCGCAGCGTGTCTTCGAGGCGCGCGCCCTCCTCGAACAGATCGGCGGTCTTGCTGTAGATCTCGGCGTATTTCCTGTTCCAGAGGACGTAGCGGCCTTCGGGATCGAGAAACACGATGCCCTGCGGCAGCATATCGATGGCCTGGCGCAGGCGCTCATGTGCCTTGCGCGCCTCCGCAATCGCGGCATCCGCCTCCGCGCGGCTCTGCTCGAGTTCGTCGATTGCGACCGCGGGACGGCGCGCGCGCGCGAATCTCGGCTTGCGCGGCCCATGGCCGGCCCGCGCGGTCAGGCTGCGCTTTGGTTTTCCTGGTTTTCGAGGCCCCGAACTCAACTTGATACGTCCCAGTCACGCTCTGCGGCCGCAAGCTTTGGGGCAAGTGTCTGAAAAAAAAGTAATCTTCGGCGGCTCGGCCGCCCCGCGCGCCGGCCTGCGGGCGCCGTGAAGCCGGCTTGATTGCCTGTTTGCGAGGCGCGGCAGCGGCAGCGGGCGCGCCAGACCAATTCCGCCGTCGCGATCGGAGCGCAATCTGGCGCAAAATTGCGCGCGCTCTTGAATCATTTCCGGAATCGCGCGCGATTGCATACCCACCGCGGTCATTCCTGATTCCGCGCACGAATTTTGGTCAATGCAACATAGGGTTATCGTGGCGTTAAAAAACCGCCGGCCGATATGCGATTTTTGAGATGCGCTAATTGGAGATACGGATCGTGGTGTTGCGCGCGCCCTCGCGCTGGACCAGCGCGAACAGCGCCGCCGCATGGGCGGGGTGCAGCCTGATGCAGCCATGCGAGGCCGGACCGCCGAGGCGGGAAATGTCGGTCGTGCCGTGGATGGCGAAGCCGTGATGGAAGAAGATCGCGTGCGGCATCGGCGAATTGTAGTATTTGCGCGAGAAATAGCGCCGCATCATCACCTGCGGATGGAAGGTGCCGCTTGGCGTGCCGTAGCCTCTGCGGCCCGTCGACACCGGCCAGTTGTAGCGCGGCGCGCCGTCGACGAGCACCGACATGCGCTGCGACGACTTGTCGATGTCGACCCTGAGATCGGCCCGCGCCGGCGCCGCGGCAAATCCCGCCAGCGCAAGCGCCGCCACGACGACCCGCATCGCGAGCCGTGCAAGATGCCCGTTCATGACCAAAGCCCCGCAGCTTCTCGTCCGGGACCGATGATGTCGCGGCGAGACCGCGGCTGTAAAGACGCCGTGAGGTTGTGCCCGACCGGCAAGCCTAATTCTTAACCCTGACGCGGCGTTGGGCTATAAGGATGCCAGCATGAGTCGCCGCCGCATCATCCCTCTCCTGCTTTTGGCGACACTCCTGGGTGCCGGCGGCGCGCTGGCCCAGGACAAGGGCAGCGTCACCCCGAAACCGCTGCCGCCGCTCGCCAACCCGAACGATCCCAAGATCGCCGCCAAGGAACTGTTCGCGCGCAAGCTGCTGCCGGCGAAAGGGCCGGCCCATGTCATCGGCTCCTACACCAAGGGCTGCATCGGCGGCGCCGAGCAGATGCCGCTCAACGGCGACAATTGGCAGGTGATGCGGCTGTCGCGCAATCGCAGCTACGGTCACCCCGAGATGATCGCGTTGATCAAGCGGCTCGCGGCCAAGGCGCGCAAGGACGCCGGCTGGCCGGGCATCCTGGTCGGCGACATCGCCCAGCCGCGCGGCGGCCCCGCGCTGTCCGGCCACGCCAGCCACCAGATCGGTCTCGACGCCGACATCTGGCTGACGCCGATGCCGGACCATCGGCTCTCGCGCGAGGAGCGCGAGGAGATGTCGGCGGTGATGATGGTGCGCCAGGACCGGCTCGACATCGATCCGAAGGTGTTCACGCCGGGCCATGTCCTGGTGCTGCGCGATGCGGCGCAGGAGCCGGCGGTGCAGCGCATCTTCGTCAATGCCGCGATCAAGAAGGCGCTGTGCCGCGAGGCCAAGGGCGACCGCTCCTGGCTGTCGAAGATCCGGCCGTGGTGGGGCCACGACTATCACTTCCACATCCGCATGCGCTGCCCGCCCGGTGCTGGCGAATGCGAGGGCCAGCCGTCGCAATCCGAGGACGAAGGCTGCAAGGAGGCCGATCTCGCCTACTGGTTCAGCGATGGCGTGCTGCACCCGAAGCCGCCGCCGGAGCCGCCAAAGCCGAAGCCGCCAATGACGCTGGCGCAAATGCCGGCCGCCTGCAAAGCCGTGCTGCACGCGGCGGACGCGAAGCCGTAAGCTCTCCACCGTCGTCCTGGCGAAAGCCAGGACCCATTACCCCAGGGAGTGGTTGTGGCGCGAAGTGGTAACTCCGAGTCTTCGCCAAATTGCTGCCTGTGGCTGTGGATCCCGGGCTCGCGCTGCGCGCGCCCCGGGATGACGGACTGATGACTGGCTCCCATCCCCCGGAATGCGATAGAATGCCCCGCCGCCGTGCCGTAAGCCGCGCGGCATGTCGGGATGCGCATCCCGTTCTCTAGCAAGCCTGACCGCACGCCCGCACATTCGCGTGGCCAACAATGAGATTTGACATGCGCGTCCTCACCTTCCTCGCCGCGCTTTCGCTCGGCGCGACGTCCGCACTGGCTGCCGAAGAGCCGAGCGGCTGCGACAAGTTCAAATGGCCGATCGATCGCGAGCGTGCCGCGCTTACCGCGCCGGACCGCGCGAAACTCGCATCGGGCAGCGACCAGGCGGCCCTGCCGTCATCGGCCATCACGCTGGGCCTGGTCGCGCCCGCGGATGCAAAGCTGCCCACGCCGCCGGAGCGCGCGCCGAAGGACGGTACCTTTGCCGGCTTCACCAGCATCAAGACCGCGAAGGCCGGCCTCTACACGATCAGCCTGTCGGCCGGCGCCTGGGTCGACGTGGTCCAGGATGGGCATTTCCTCAAGCCCGTGGCCTTCAGCGGCGCGACCGATTGCGAGGGCATCCGCAAGACCATGAAATACGAGCTGTCGGCGCAGCCTTTGGTGGTCCAGGTCAGCGGCGCCAAGGACAATTCGGTCTCGATCGCGATCCTGCCGGCGCAATAGGCCGTATGGTTAGACAAACGGTCGCCTTTGACCTACGGCTCCGGCCTGCTATCTTCGCAATTGCGATATCCCCGCCGGCCGTAAGCCGTTGCGGGGACACGTGGAACAGCGCTTCCGCACGTCGCAATGACCTCACCCAACGCCAGTTGCGCGCGCGATTTCGCGCGCGGGCTCGCACGGAGCGCACCCCATGTTTCGTATTGCCGGACTTTTCACCGCTTTCGTGATCCTCGCGGGCGCGAGCCTCTCGCCCGCCGCCGCCGAGGACAAGATCATCACCGTGTTCGCCGCCGCCTCGATGAAGAACGCGCTCGACGAGATCGATGCCGCCTACACCGCCAAGACCGGCGTCAAGTTCAGCGTCAGCTATGCCGCGAGCTCAGTGCTTGCCAAGCAGATCGAGCAGGGCGCACCAGCCGACGTGTTCGTCTCCGCCGACACCGACTGGATGGACTACGCGATCTCCAAGAAGACCATCAACGAGCCTTCCAGAGTCAACCTGCTCGGCAACAGCATCGTGCTGATCGCGCCGAAGGATTCAGCGATCAACAACGTCACCATCGCGCAGGGTTTTGACCTCGCAAAACTCGCCGGTGACGGCAAGATCGCGACCGGCGACGTCAAGTCCGTGCCGGTCGGCAAATATGCCAAGGCCGCGCTGGAAAAACTCGGCGCGTGGCAGGCGGCCGAGCCGAAATTCGCCATGGCCGAAAGCGTGCGCGCCGCGCTGACGCTGGTCGCCCGCGGCGAGGCTAGCCTCGGCATCGTCTACTCCACCGACGCCAAGGTCGAGCCCGGCGTCAAGATCGTCGGCACTTTCCCGGCGGATTCTCATCCCGCGATCATCTATCCGGTCGCGGCGACCACGACCGCGAAGGGCGAGACCAACGACTATCTCGCGTTCCTGCGTTCGACCGCGGCCAAGACCATTCTGGAAAAATACGGCTTCAAGTTCCTGGTCAGCCCCACGACTTGATATTGCGACTTGATGCTCGACATCTCTCCCGCCGAATGGACTGCGATCCTGCTCTCGCTCAGGGTCGCCGTCGTCGCCACGCTGGTCGCAACGCCGTTCGGCATTGCGCTGGCATGGCTGCTTGCCCGCCACGACTTCTGGGGCAAGTCGTTTCTCGACGCGGTGGTGCATCTGCCGCTGGTGCTGCCGCCTGTTGTCACCGGCTATCTCCTGCTCCTCACCTTCGGCCGCAAGGGACTCGTCGGTGGATTCCTGGCTGACACTCTCGGCATCGTCTTCGCGTTCCGCTGGACTGGTGCTGCGCTCGCCTGTGGCCTGATGTCGTTCCCGCTCTTGGTACGGCCGATGCGGCTGTCGATCGAGGCGATCGACCGCCGGCTCGAGCAGGCCGCCGAAACGCTGGGCGCTGCGCCCTGGAAAGTGTTCTTCACGGTGACGCTGCCGCTGGCGCTGCCCGGCGTGCTCGCCGGCATGGTGCTCGGCTTTGCCAAAGCGATCGGCGAGTTCGGCGCCACCATCACCTTCGTCTCCAATATCCCCGGCGAGACCCAGACGATTTCCTCCGCGATCTATTCGCTGATCCAGACGCCCGATGGCGATGCCGCAGCGGGCCGGCTTGTGATCGTCTCGATCATCCTGGCGCTGGGCGCGCTGATCGCCGCCGAATGGTTTGCGCGCCGCGCCACCGCGCGGCTACACGGGAACTGACCATGCTGCGGGTCGATGTCGAAAAGCAGCTTGGCGAATTCTTCCTCGCCGCATCCTTCAGCAGCGAAGGCCGCGTCATCGGCCTGTTCGGCGCCTCAGGCGCGGGCAAGAGCTCGCTGGTCAACATGGTCGCGGGGCTCTTGCGTCCCGATCGCGGCACCATCGTGATCGACGGCGAGACCGTGGACGACACCGCAGCCGGCATCCACGTTCCGACCTGGCGCCGCCGCATCGGCTATGTGTTCCAGGACGCGCGGCTGTTTCCGCATCTCAACGTCGCGCAGAACCTCGACTATGGAAGGCGCATGAACCGCCTCGCCTCCGATCCGGCGCAGCACAAGCGCATCATTGACCTGCTCGACATCGGCGCGCTTCTCGATCGCCGTCCCGGAAAACTCTCCGGCGGCGAGCGCCAGCGCGTCGCGCTCGGACGCGCGCTGCTGTCGAGGCCGCGGCTCCTGCTGCTCGACGAGCCGCTCGGCGCCCTCGACGAAGGCCGCAAGCTCGAGATCCTGCCCTATCTGGTGCGGCTGCGCGACGAGGCCAATGTGCCGATGGTCTATGTCAGCCACGACGTCGCCGAACTGCGCCAGCTCGCGACCCAGATCGTGATGCTGAAGCAGGGCCGGGTGACGTCGTTCGGCGGGGTGAAGGTGCTGACGTGAGGCACGTCGGCGCAACTTCCACCGCTGTCGTCCCGGCGAAGGCCGGGACCCATACCGCGTGATCTATCGGTAGCGGGCAGTGTGAGTACCGGCGAAGGAAGGATAACTGCGAGTCTTCGCCAAACTGCTCCCTGGGGTTATGGGTCCCGGCCTTCGCCGGGACGACAGCGGAGCTTTACGGCGAGCGGAGCTTTACCGCGCCTTGCGCCGTTTCGGCTTTGCCGTGCCGAATACCGCCGTCAAATCCTCGGCTGCCGGCACCACATCATCCAGATGCAGCCGGCTCTCCACATGCAAAAAATGCTCGCGCGAGACCGCAATCGCGCGCGCGACGTCGCGGGCGCGGAGGGCTTCGACGATGGCGCCGTGCTCGTCTACCGCGCAGATCGAATCGGTGGCGGGCTCGTAGACCGAGACCATCACCGAGGACCGGCTGAGCAGGTCGGCGAGGAAGCGCGAGAGCTCGGCATTGCCGAGCGCCTCGACCAGATGGACGTGGAACGCGCCCGACAGCCGCACCGAGGCGGCGCGATCGCCACGCGTCGCGGCGGCACGCTCCTCGGCGAGATGGGCGTTGAGCCGGTCGATCAAGGCATCGTCAACACGGCGGACGAGCTGGGTCAGCACGCCGGCCTCGAGCACGCGATGGGCCTCGTAGACGCTGCGGACGTCGTCGAGCGTCGGGCGTGGCACGCGGGCGCCGCGGTTGGGGATCATCTCCAGCCGCCGCTCCGCACCCAGCCGGTGCAGCACCTTGCGGATGCGCTCGCGCGACACGCCAAAGATGTCGGCGAGCGGCGGCTCGGCAAGCTTGGTGCCGGCCTTCAGCTTGCCCTCCAGCAGCGCGTGCAGGATGGCCTGATAGACCGCCTCGTCCTCGGCCGGATTGGCCTTGCCGATTCCCCTGCCGATTCCCTTGCCGTTTCGCCTGCGCTGCGTCGCCATGGCGATAGCTAGGCCCAAAGGATGCGCAGCGTCACCTCCAAAAAATGTGCACATTTGCTGCGCGACGGTGCAGGCGCCAAACTGAAATTTCAATCAACTAATTGATATTATTTGATATTACAAAAATGTGCACATTTGGCATGACGCTTGCTGCATTGTCGTTGCAAGCTTTACGCACAACAAACGGGACATGCCCATGCACACCCCCTCCCGACGCAGCGTTCTGACATCCGGCGCGGCGCTGGCCGCGCTCATCGCCGCCCCGGCGCGCCTGCGCGCCGCCCCCAAGGAGATCGTCATCGGCGGCCCCGCAGGTGCCGCGAAATATTTCAACGCCGATCTGTTTCCGGTGCTGGAGAAGAAGCTCGACTGCAAGGTGCTCTACGAGGGCACCAATTCGCTGACCAACCTCCAGAAGATGCAGGCCGACAAGGCCGCGCCGAAGATCTCGGTCGTCATCATGGACGATCCGGTGATGCTGCCGGCAGCCGCCGAAGGCCTGATCACCAAGATGTCGGCCTCCTCGATCGCCAATCTCGGCAAGCTCGTCGACGGCTCGGTGCATCAGGACGGACTATGGGCGAACTACCAGCGGCCCTGGGCCGGCATCGCCTATTCGACCAAGCGCATGAAGACGGCGCCGGGAAAATGGTCGGACCTGTGGGACGCGAAATATGCCTCCAGGGTGATCGTGCCGTCGCTGTCGAATACCGAAGGGTTCTGGACGCTGCTCGCGGCCGCGCATCTCGAAACCGGCAAGCCCTACAGGGAAGCACAGTACGAGATCGACGCCGCTTTCAAGAAGGTGAAGGAGTTGAAGCCGAACCTGCTCAACGTCTATACCAACGCGCCGCAGGCCATCAATTTGATGGAGCAGGGCGAGGCCTGGATGATCGGCGGACAGTTTTCCGCCTACACGCTGATCCGGAAAGCGGACGGCTCGCCGGTCGATCTCGCCGTGCCGCAGGACGGCGGCTTCGCCATGCCATCGGGAATCGCCAAGGTGAATGGCGCACCTGGCGGCGACCTTGCCGACGCCGTGATCGATTTCTTCCTGAGCCCGGAGGCGCAAACCATCCTCGCCGACAAGGCTTTTGTCGCGCCGACCAACAAGGGCACGCCGACGCCGGCGGGCTTCCCCGATCCCGCGTCGCTGTTCGCGCCGGACTGGGCGTTCGTCGCCAAGAACCGCGCCGCGTGGGTCGACCGCTGGAGCAAGGAGATGACATGAGCGAGAGCAGCCCGCATCTCGTCGTCCGCGGCGTCTCCAAAAGATACGGGCCGACGACGGTCCTCGATCACATCGATCTCACCATTCGCCGCGGTGAGCTCGTCACGCTGCTCGGCCCGTCCGGCTGCGGCAAGACCACGTTGCTGCGCGCCATCGCGGGGCTGGCGCAGCCCGACACCGGCAAGGTCGAGCTCGCCGGTCGCGACATCACCAGCGTGCCGCCGCACAAGCGCAATGTCGGTGTGGTGTTCCAGAGCTACGCGCTGTTTCCGCATCTCACCGTCGCCGGCAATGTCGCGTTTGGACTGAAGGTGCGCGGCGCGGCCAGGCGCGAGATCGACGCCGCGGTCGAGCGTGCGCTGGCGCTGGTCAAGCTCGGCCATCTCGGCGGCCGGCGCATCTCGGCGCTCTCGGGCGGGCAGCAGCAGCGGGTAGCGCTGGCGCGCGCGATCGCGGTCGAGCCGGACGTGTTGCTGTTCGACGAGGCGCTCTCGGCACTCGATCGCAAGCTGCGCGAGGAGATGCAGGTCGAGCTGCGCCGCCTGCTCCAGGACGTGAAGGCGACCGCGATCTTCGTGACGCATGACCAGGACGAGGCGCTGACCATGTCCGACCGCGTCGCGGTCATGAACAAGGGGCGGATCGAGCAGCTCGCCGAGCCGCGCGAGCTGTATTTGCGCCCGGCGAGCCTGTTCGCGCTCAACTTCGTCGGGCTGTCGACGCGGATTTCCGGCACGGTGCTGGCCGCCGATAACGGCAAGGTCGATGTCGAGACCAGGGTCGGCCGGCTGTCGGCGCTCGGCAATTTCCAGGCGGGCTCCCCCGTCATCGTCGCGGCGCGCCCTGAGCAGCTGCGGATCAGTGAGCAAGGCGAGGCAAACTCCGCGGCCGGGCGCGTCCGCTCCGTGGTGTTCCAGGGCTCGCGCACGCTGGTCGAGGTCGATGCCGGCGCCGGCGAAAGCCTGCTCGCCGAACTCTCGGAGCGCGATGGCGCGATTCCGCGCGTGCATGACGAGATCCGCCTGAGCTGGCCCGTGACCGAGACCTTTGCGTTTCCGATGGAGGCGCAGGCATGACCGAGGCGGCCCTTCCCGCGCCCGTGGCGGCGCCCTCGGTCGATCGCGAGCGACTGACGGCTGTTGGATTCGTGCTGCCGTCCTTCCTCATCATTGCCGGCGTGTTCGCGCTGCCGTTGGTGCTGCTGCTCGGCGTCAGCATCGTCGATGCCAACGGCTTGACCTTCGCCCATTACAAGCGCCTGCTCGGCACGCCCTATTATCTCGGCGTGGTCTGGAATTCGCTGCGGTTGGGACTTCTCACCACGCTGATCGCCTTCCTGATCAGCTACCCCGCCGCCTTTGCGCTGGCGCGGGCCCGCGGGCCCTTGCGCTCGGTGCTGCTGGCGACGCTGTTCCTGCCGCTCGCGGCCAGCGTCGTCGTCAAGGCGTTCGCCTGGACCATCCTCTTGCGCAGCGACGGCATCGTCAACGAGACGCTGATCGCGCTCGGCATCATCGAAGACCCGATCCGGATGATCTTTACCGAGACCGCGCTGATCGTCGGCGCCGTCAACATCTTCCTGCCCTTCATGATCCTGCCGATCTACGCGATCGTGGCCCAGCTCGATTCCCGCTACGCCGAAGCGGCCGCGACGCTCGGCGCCTCGCCGCTCGTGACTTTCCTTCGCGTGATCCTGCCGCTGACATTGCCCGGCATCATCGCCGGCGTGGCGCTGGTGTTCTCGCTGTCGGTCTCCGCCTATGTGGTGCCGACGCTGCTGATCGGCGAAAGATATCCGACGCTCGCGACCACGATCGCAAAGGCCTATCTGCTGGCGCGCGAACCCGGCTTCGGCGCGGCGGCCGGCGTCGTGCTGCTGGCGATCGCCATCGCTGTGGTCGCCTTGAGCGCACGGCTGTCACGGGAGCCGAAGTGATGACGAGGGCCGCTATCGTCGTCTGCTGGGTGATGGCCATCGCACTGGCCCTGTTCCTGATCGCGCCATTGCTGGTGATCGCAGCCGCGAGCTTCTCGCCGACGCCGGTGTTCGATTTGCCGCTGACCGGCGCATCGACACGCTGGTACGGCAGGATCGGCCGGCTCGACGGCTTCTGGCCCTCGCTGCTGCTGTCGCTCCAGATCGCGCTGCTGTCGACCGCGATCTCGCTGGTCTGCGGCACGCTCGCGGCCATCGCGATTGCGCGCGGAAAGCTGCCGGGCGCGGAGATTTTTGCGACCGCGCTGGTCTCGCCGCTGATGATGCCGGGCCTCGTGCTCGGCATCGCGCTGCTGCAGGGGTTTCGTGCGATCGGATTCACCGCGCCCTGGGCGACGCTGCTGGTGGCGCATCTCGTCATCACGCTGCCTTACGTCGCGCGCACCATGATCGCGGGACTTGCGCGGTTCGACTTCACGCTGATCGAGGCGGCGCGCACGCTCGGCTGCACCTATCCCGGCAGCGTGCTGCGGGTGATGGTGCCGGCCTTGGCGCCGTCGTTCCTGATCGCCGGGATCTTCTCGTTCCTGGCCTCGTTCGACAATTATCCGGTGTCGATTTTCCTGGCCGACGTCCGCACCAAGACGCTGCCGATCCGCATGCTGCAATATATCGAGGAAGCGCCCGACCCGACGCTCGCCGCGCTCTCCACCCTCATCCTCGCCGGCACGGTGATCCTGCTGTTCGTCAGCGACCGCGTCGTCGGCCTGCACCGCATGGCCGGAACCTCGGACTGATCCATGAGCAACGAACCCAAATCTCCCGCGCATCGCGACTTCGCCGGCTATCGCGGCAAGCCGCCGAACCCGCGCTGGCCCCACGGCGCGCGCGTCGCGGTGTCGCTGGTGGTGAATTTCGAGGAGGGCTCGGAGTTCTCCGTCAACGACGGCGATGCCGGCAACGAGGCGATCTACGAGGTCGTGCACCGGCTCGATGGCCCGGATTCCTGCATCGACAGCCATTTCGAATACGGCACGCGCGCCGCGTGGTGGCGCATCATGGACCTATTCGACGCCCATGGCGTCAAGGTCACGGTGAGCTCCTGCGGCCGCGCGGTCGAGCGTTCGCCGGACCTCGCACGCGATGCCATCGCGCGCGGCCACGAGGTGTCGGCGCATGGCTGGCGCTGGCAGAGCCACGCCGACATGGACGAGGCAAGCGAGCGCGAAGTCATCGCCAAAACGGTGGCGGCGATCGAGCGTACCACCGGACAGCGCCCGGTCGGCTGGCACACGCGTTCGGCGACATCGCCGAACACACGCCGCCTGCTGGTCGAGCACGGCGGCTTCCTCTACGACAGCGACGCCTACAACGACGACCTGCCCTACTACGTGGCGGTCGCAGGCAAGCAACATTTGGTGCTGCCCTACGCCTTCGACACCAACGACATGCAATATTACAACGCCGCACGCTTCAACGGCGCCGATTTCGCCGACTATGTCATCGACGCCTTCGAATGGCTCAAGCGTGAAGGCGAGACCTCGCCGAAGATGATGTCGATCGGGTTGCACCTGCGCATGATCGGCCGCCCCGGCCGGATCGGTGCGCTGGACCGGATCCTGGCGCACATCACCGGGAGCGGCGCCGCGTGGATCGCGCCGCGGGCCGCGATTGCGCGGCATTGGCGGGAGGTGGTGACGGCGGGGGTGTGATTTGCGCAAGCTAACTTCAGGCATGCCGGCGCAACATCCACTGTCGTCGTCCCGGCGAAGGCCGGGACCCATACCGCGTGATCTCTCGACGGCGGACGGTGCAAGTACCGGCGAATGAAGCGCAACTGCAAATCTTCGCCAAACTCCTCCCTGGGATTATGGGTCCCGGCCTTCGCCGGGACGACATAGGAGAGTGTCGCCGCCTCCCGCAGGGTGGCGCTACACCCCCGCCACCGACGTCCAGAGCTCCGCGAGCTTGCGCCGCAGCGCCTGCGTGCGCGTCAGTGGCGCGGGCGTTTCCTCGTCTTCGGGCAGGCGCAGGCCGACGACGTTGACGCGGCCGCCGGAAATGCTGCGCGCGACCAGCACAATCTCGTCGAGCGCGAGCTCGGCGCCTTCCTTCGGCGCGCGGTCGAGATGGACGTCGAAATAATCGGCCAGCGTCAGCTTGCCCTCGTCCTCGCTCACTTTCACGCCGTAGATCTCGGCGAGCTCGGCGAGCGTGTGCTCGGCCGAGACCATGAAGTCGCCGAGCAGATGCGGATCAGGCGCGGTGCTCGGCTGCATGTCGACGAAGAAGCGGTCGAGCGATTCGGCCTTCTCCGGCGGGGCCAGCAGATAGATGTAGTCGCCCGGCGCGACCGGATCGGCTTCGATCGGCGTGAGGATATTCTGGTTGCGGATCACCAGCGTCGGCTTGGACCAGGACGGGATCAGGCCGCGGCGGAAATACAGGCTCTTCGGCCGCACCGGATAGCCGACGAGCTGCTGCTCGAGCTGGCCGGGCAGATCGAGCTCGACGCGGCGCGGGCCGCGCTCGGCGCGCGGCAGCGCCACGTGCAGCTTGCGTGCGGCCGGCGCCAGCGTCCAGCCTTGCAGCAACAGCGAGATGATGACCACCACGAAGGCGACGTCGAAATAGAGATAGGCCTTTGACAGGCCGACCAGCATCGGGATCGACGCCAGGAAGATCGCGACCGCGCCGCGCAGGCCGGTCCAGGCGATGAAGATCTTTTCGCGCCAGTTGAACCGGAACGGCGCCAGGCACACGAACACCGCGATCGGCCGCGCCAGCAGCATCAGCACGAAGGCAATGCCGACCGCAGGCAGCGCGCTGGCGCCAAGCCGGCTCGGCGAGACCAGGAGGCCGAGCAGCACGAACATCACGATCTGCGCCAGCCAGGTCGCCGCATCCAGAAAGGCCACCACCGAATTGTGCGCGCGGGTCGGCCGGTTGCCGATGATGATGCCGGCGAGATAGACCGCGAGGAAGCCGGAGGCGTGCATGATCTGCGAGCCGCCGAAGATCACGAGCGCCGCGGTGGTGACGAACGGCGCGTGCAGGCCCTGCGGCAGCGCGACCTTGTTCAACGCGATGACGACCAGACGGCCGCCGAATACGCCGACAAGGGCGCCCAGCGCCCCCTCCAGGACGAACTCCATCAGCACGTGACCGGCCGTGCCTGTTCCCAGCGAGATATATTCGACCAGCATCAGGGTGAGGAAGATCGCGAAGGGATCGTTGGTGCCGGATTCCGCCTCCAGCGTCGCACCGACGCGCGGGCGCAGGCGCAGGCCCTGGGTGTGCACCAGCAGGAACACGGCGGCCGCATCGGTCGAGGCCACCACCGCGCCGACCAGCAGCGACTCCGTCCAGTTGAGGTCGAGCGCGTATTTCGCGAATGGCGCCGTGATCAGCGCGGTCAGGAGCACGCCGACGGTCGCGAGCACCACGGAGGGCGCGAGCACGGTGCGGATGCTGGCAAAGCGCGTCCGCAGGCCGCCGTCGAACAGGATCAGCGCCAGCGCCACCGAGCCGACCAGATAGGTGGTGCGGACGTCGTCGAACTGGAGCTGCCCGGGCCCGGAATCGCCGGCCAGCATGCCGATCACGAGGAAGACGAGCAGCAAGGGCGCGCCGAAGCGTAGCGCAAGCAGGCTCGACAGGATACCGGCCATCACCAGGACGGCGCCGAGCAATATGGCGAGACTGACGGAGTCGAGGGAAGCCATCCACCTTCCGGGTAAAAATCGCTGGATTTGCATCCTTATCGTCGCGGCACCGGCACGCCAACCCATTTTCTCCCGCTCGCGGCAATCTGCCCGTATTTTGCGGCCTTAACTCGCTTCACTTAGCGGTGTATCGATGGTCCGGCCGCGTCCTTTGTGGGATTCTGCGGCTCCCTCGAATCAAATCCTGCCGCCCGCTTCCCGACGAGACCTCCCGATGGACATGGACCTCAAAGACTTCATGGAGTTCGTGCAAACGACCGCGCGCAGCGTCGGGGCGGAAATCTCCTCGCCCTGGTTCTACCTGCAATTCGGCCTCATCCTGGCCGCGGCCGGTGTCGCCTATGCCGCGGAGGCCGGCGTTCGCAACCGCGTCGACATGACCTCGCTGGCGATGGGCTGGCCGCTGCCGCTGCGCCACTTCGTCCGCGTGATGGTCACGAGCGCCTCGACCGCGGTGTTCACCCTGCTCGTGATCATCTCGCGCTTCGTGATGTACCATGCGACATGGCCGAGCCGCAGCTATCTGCTGATGGTCGCCGCCAAGCTGGGGCTGGCCTGGCTCGCGATCCGGCTCGTGACCTCGGTGCTGCGCAACGCCTTCATCGTCAAGCTGGTGTCGATCACGGCGTGGTTCGTCGCGGCGCTGTCCATCATCGGACAGCTCGACACGACGGTCGAGCTGCTCGATTCCTTCGCGATCGTGCTCGGCGGCCTGCGGCTGACGCCGCTGCTGGTGATCAAGGCCGGCGCGCTTCTGCTCATCGCGCTCTGGGCCACCAACATCGCCAGCAATTTCGCCGAGAGCCGGATCAATTCGACCACGGACCTGACGCCGTCGGTACAGGTGCTGCTGGTCAAGATCATCCGGATCGGGCTGCTTGCGGTCGCAATCGTGATCGCGCTCGGCGCGGTCGGCATCGACCTCTCCGCGCTCGCGGTGTTCTCCGGCGCGGTCGGCGTCGGCATCGGTATCGGCCTGCAGAAGATCGTGGCCAATTTCATCTCGGGCATCATCCTGCTCGCCGACAAATCGGTGAAGCCCGGCGACCTCGTCACCATCGGCGACAATACCGGGCGCATCAGCGCGATGAAGACGCGCTATATTTCCGTCGCCGCCGGCGACGGCCGCGAGTTCCTGGTCCCGAACGAGGACCTAGTGACGCAGAAGGTCGTCAACTGGACCTATACCGACAAGAACACGCTGGTGAAGATCGCCTTCGGCACCAATTACGATGCCGACCCGAAGCTGGTCTGCAAGCTCGCCGCCGAGACCGCCGCCGCCCATCCCCGCGCGCAGAAGGGCAAGCCGCCGAACAGCATTTTGACCGAGTTCGCGGAAGCCGGGATGAAGTTCTCGCTGACCTTCTGGATCGCGGACCCCGACGGCATGGACAACGTCAAGAGCGACGTGATGCTGGCGCTGTGGGACGCCTTCAAGCGCGAGGGCATCCGGGTTCCCTACCCTGTCCGCGAAATCCGCGTCCGCGGCGGCGCACTGCCGGTCGAAACCACCGTAGAAGTCCCGAATTAGGCCGCTTTCGGGCCCAAGGCGGGCTCTCGTCTTGTTTTGACGCGTTTTCCTTACGCGAACCGGTATCCACTTCGCTCGAAAACGCTCCAGGCTTGGCTTGCATGAAGGCCCACGATCATTAAATTAGGCCATTCAATCAGACGCTTCCGACATCGAGACCGGCCCCGTGCCGAGAAGACCGCGACCTCATGAGCTACATCGAAGCCACCGATACCTCCTTACGCAAGACCGGACAGATCAAGCTGCATGGCCCGAGCGCTTTCGCCGGCATGCGCAAGGCCGGTGCCCTGGTAGCGAAGTGCCTCGACGAGCTCACCGACATCGCCGTTCCCGGCATGCCGACCTCACGCATCGACGAGTTCGTCCGCGACTTCGCCTTCAGCCACGGCGCCTATCCGGCGACGCTGATGTATCGCGGCTATCGCTATTCGACCTGCACCTCGCTCAACCACGTGGTCTGCCACGGCATGCCCGGCGACCGCCCGCTCAAGGAAGGCGACATCGTCAACATCGACGTCACCTTCATCGTCGACGGCTGGTACGGCGATTCCAGCCGGATGTATGCGGTCGGCCCGATCGCGCGCAAGGCGGAGCGGCTGATCGAGGTCACCTATGAGGCCATGATGCGCGGCATTGCCGCGGTGAAGCCCGGCGCCACCACCGGCGACATCGGCCACGCCATCCAGAGCTTCGTCGAGCCGCAGGGCATGAGCGTGGTGCGCGATTTCTGCGGCCATGGCCTCGGTCGCCTGTTCCACGACGAACCGAACATCATCCATATCGGCCGGCCCGGCGAGGGCGTGGTGCTCAAGCCCGGCATGTTCTTCACCATCGAGCCGATGATCAATCTCGGCAAGCCGCATGTGAAGATCCTGTCCGACGGCTGGACCGCGGTCACCCGCGATCGCTCGCTGTCGGCGCAGTTCGAGCACTCCGTCGGCGTCACCGCCACCGGCGTCGAGATCTTCACGCTGTCGGAGCGGCACGGCGAGAAGCAGGTCGCCTGATTACGAAACTCGGTGCGATATTGACTTCGCAGTCAACCCTCCGGCCCCATTGCCGAACGGCCGATTCTCGACGATGAGCTTTCTGATCGACTCATCATCGACCGAACAAACCGAGATGAGAGGCACCCCCCTCTCTTTCATGATCTTGTCGCGGGCGTCGCCTTCAACGCGATTGATGAGCGTGACGACTCCTCGCACTGTGGCATGACGGAAGTGCAGATGTCTCAGCGCATTCAGCAGAATGCTCGCGTCTGAGGCTATGTCATCGACAACAATGACACTCTCGTCCCTGACCAGGAGACCGTCGAACGGCGGCCCCATCTTGTAGCTCATGTCCGTCTTGAAAAGCGAGATCGGCTTTCCGAGCATCCTCGCAACAGCATGAGACAGAAGGATATTTCCCTTCTTGAGCCCGACAATCCTGTCGAAATCGCCGAGGGAACGCAGCTTCTCCGCCAGAATGCGGGAAAGGACCTCGAGCTTGTCATGGTCGGTAACAGCAGCCATGAGGTCGATGTAGTACTTGACGAGGACACGGTCCTCCAGAAGGCCGGTATCGCGGGCCACACCACCGCGGACGATGTGCTCCCTCGCAATCGTCGAGAGCGCGTCCTCGGATCGGCCTTGATCAACTTTCGTCTTCGCAGCATCGATCGACCTTTCCACGAACGGCACCTCTTCAGCTTCGCCGAATTTCACTGTTGCCGTAGCGAAAAACTTGGCGGCGGCGTCTTTCCCCGCCAGGATGAGATGATCCTGCTGATCTCTGCTGCGGTCGGTGCTGAAGGTGGGTGTATCTCCGACGTTGATACGAATCACGTTGGAGAGCCGCGAGATATCCATGTACTTTTCCTGAACGCGATCCTGCGCGACGAGAATGGAGTCGAACACGGAAAACACGTGGGTCAGCACCGAACCGTTTCTCCTGGTTGCGGGCTTCGAGGTGAGCGCAAATCCAATGACGGGAGTGAATTCGTTCTGCTCGTCGTGTTCCTCGTCGAATAGCCACATGGGAAAATTGCTAAGAACCCCGCCATCGACGACCTCCTCGCCTCCACCGTGCGAAACCGGAGGAAACATCATCGGGAAGGAGCAAGACGCGAGCACCGCCTCCGCTATCTCGATGGTCGGCGTGGTCCGCTTGCTGTAAACAAAGATTTCCTGCGTGGTGATATTGGCAGCGACAATCTTCAAGGGACTGTCCTTCAGGTCCTTGAACCTTACCTTGTCCAGCTCGGGAAACTTCCGGCCAATCAATTCGCGGAGCCAATTCAGCAAGGCCGACGGGTCCGCCATTCCGCGGTAGTAACGGAAGAAGAACGTTCGCCATGCACTAATCTGGAAGAATCGCGAGTAGGGAGCGTCATAGAGATGCTCCCGGAGTTCCTTTGTCGAGTAACCGCAGGCAAGGAGAGCGGCCACGATGGATCCGGCAGACGTGCCACCCCACCCGACGAAATTGAGTCCCTGCGATTTCGCCTCTTCAACCGCGCCAAGCAGCGCCGCGCCCTTGATACCGCCGCCCGAGAAGACCGCGAAAAAATCTTTCGGCATTGCCGTCCTCCAAAAAGAGTCCGCGATTTCGACACCTCCGACGGACGCAGATCGAGCGTTTCCGTCTGGCTATCGAGACAACCAGTCAGCTTCAAAAGTCTTGTTCGCCGGGTTCTGATCCTTGGCCCAACGAGCCAGGAACATGAACGGCGTGTCCAGTATCCCAACCGTGAACTTTGCGATGATCGCCGAGAGTATGATTTGGAGCAGCACTGCGTCCGGCATGATCCCGTAAAACGCGATCAGGAAAAACACGACGGTATTCACCCAATTTCCTATGATGGTGCTCACGCCATTTCGTACTGCGAGAGCGAACCAGCCCTTTCTGTATTTCGCCTTGAGATAGGAAAAAATCGATACGCAAACGAGCCCGCCGACTGCTGCGATGATCGCGGCTGCGGTAATTCGCGGCGTAACCGTGAAGAGGGCAACAATTGCCGGCGATGCCTCGTCGGTCTGGGCCGCGGGGGTCCAGATCGAGACAGTCGCATAGGCCATGAACGCAACCTGTGCCGCCAGATTCGCGGCCACCAATTTCAATGCTTCACGTCGGCCCCAGTACTCGGTCAGAATATCGTTTGCCAGATAGGTGACCGAGAAAATGAAAACGCCGAGCGACGTCGTTAGGCCCAGAAACTCGACCTGTTTGGTCACCGTGACATTCGAGACCAGAATACATCCTACGGTAAAGACGAAGACGGCTGTGCGCCCGAGATAGACGCACCCTATCAATGCGAAACACATGCAAAAGAATGTCACGAGGCAATAAAGCTCCGACATGTCCTCCCCCTTGATCGCAAACCTTATCTTTAGGTGCAAATACAGCCTAACACAACCCTTTTGCGAGGGGAGAGCGAGCCCTGAACCGGTTGGCACGCCCAATCGCTGTCGGCGCAGTTCGAGCACTCCGTCGGCGTCACCGCCACCGGCGTCGAGATCTTCACGCTGTCGGAGCGGCACGGCGAGAAGCAGATCGGTTGATCTTTCGATCGCCGGCCCGGCCTCGTCAGCCCAGCATCAACAATTCCGCGCCTTCGATCGCATAATGCGCGAAGAGAAAATCCCTGATGTTGACGATGCTGCCGTTCTCCCAATCGAGGAGAACGAAGTATCGCGGCGGGCCTGCGGGATCCTGCGGATCGAACGCGATGATCGCGGGACGCCGGTCGACCAATCCCGGCACGAAATGCCAGGCGCAGGACAGTGAATAGCGATCGAAATACTCGCTCACGTCGCGGCGGCCGGCCCTGCGCGTCCTGTTGACCATCTCCAGCCGCACGTCGTCGGCAAGCATGTCGCGCAGGGAATCGAAATCGCGCGCGTTGAAGCGCTCGACATAGTGCATCAGGCGGGCGCGCTCGGCCGTCTCCAGTTCGGGAGGCCGCACATCGTCGGATTCCCGCGCGAGCTCGCGAAGGCGGTCGCGGCCCCGTTGCAGGGCGCCCTTGGCGGCCGGGACGCTGCCGCCCATGATCGCGCAGACCTCGTCGACGGAATAGCCGAGCACGTCGCGAAGAATCACGGCGCTGCGCTGGGCCACCGGGAGCCGCATGAAGGTGCCGAGGCTGGCCGCCACGATCTGACGCTCGGTCACCGGGTTCGTCAAGGCAGCGATCATGTCCAGGTCTTCATCGGCGTGAACAGCGTCATGGCGCGCGCGCCGGCGCAGGAAATCCAGCGCGGCATTGTGGGCGATGCGAAACAGCCACCCTTCCGGATTGTTCAGCGCTTCTGTCCGCGGGGCTGCCTCGACGGCTTTCAGAAGCGCCTCCTGAAGCACGTCCTCGCCGTCGATGACCGAGCCTGTCATGCGCGCGCAGTAGCGGTGCAGCTGCGGCCGCAGCTCCACCGCAAGGCGATCGAGAACCTCCCGGGCGGTCTGTTGGACCGCCCCTGCGCCATCAGGCATGATTGACCTCGACGACCTCGCACAGGATCGTCTCGGCCTTCGCGAGCGCAGCAAGGCGCTGGATGTAGGGCGCGAATTTCGGATCACTGCGGAAATTCTCGATGTCCTTTGCGCTTCGCCATTGCGAGTAGTTGATCGCGCGCCCGCCTTCCTTGCTGGCGTGGACGCTGGACGAGATGAATCCGGGCTGCTTGCTGAAGAAGGATTCGGTGCCCTCCTTGAGGAGCTGAACCAGCTTTGGCTGGTTGTCCGGGTCGACCGTGAAGACGTTGACGAGGGTCGTGATGTCGCTGCCGATGCGAATGGTCGCTTCCATTTTCGAACTCCTGTTCTGGCTGTAGGACGAGGTCACCTGGGCGGCGAGCAAGACGCCGGCGCTGATGCCGGTGGCAACGACGGCACGACGCGATGGCGCGGATTTGGTATGAGACATCGATGTTCTCCCTTGCGAAAAGCCCGGCTGGCCGCTCGACGAGGCCCCGTTGTTGAGACGAACGAAGAGGGGGTGAGGAAACGGTGGTCGCGAACTTTTTTTGTCGCGGCTCATTCGCCCCTCCCATAAACGGCGTCGCGGATCTCGACCGGAAAGGCGCCAAATCCTCCCTCGAGCGCGGTGTTGGTGAAGGCGACGACGGTCAGCTTTCGCTCGGGATCGACGAAGAAGCTCTGGCCATAGGCGCAGTTGAACGTCCAGGTTCCCGCCGCCTGGGGCGACTTCGCCAACAGGCTGTCCTTCAGGACGATGGCTCCATAGCCGAAGCCCCAGGCGGGAAGGCCCGTCGGCGTCAGCTCGCCGATCCGGTTCGTCGTGATCTGCTGCACGGTCGAGGCCTTCAGCACCGGCCCGCCACCGAGGCGAAGCGTCTCGGCAAAGCGGGCGTAGTCGATGGCGGTCGAGACCAGACCGGCACCACCGGAGGGGAACGACGTGCGATCGAACGCGCGAGACGGCGACATGTGGATGATTCCGCCGCCGCGGAACGGCACCAGTTGCGGATCTTCCATCCGCGCCGGCTCGGGCTTGCCATTGAGATAGGGCACAGCGAGCCGCGTTGCGTCATCGACCAGGAAAGCTGTGTCGGCCATGGCAAGCGGCGCCGTGACGAGGCGGCGGACAGCGTCCGGCAATGGCTCACCTGCCGCCTTGACGATCACCGCACCGAGCACATCGGTCGCAAGGGAATAACCCCATCGCGCGCCCGGCTCTGAGAGGAGGCCCGCGGCGGCTATACGGCGTATCTCCTCGTCGAGCCCGATGCCCGATCGATCGAGACCGTCGGAAACGCCCGCACGCGCATAGGGCCCGTCCGGCGGCTGGAGGAATCCATAGGAGAGCCCGGCCGTATGGGTGAGCAAATGGTGGATGGTGATGGCAGGAACCCTGCCGTCCATGGTCTGCGGGCGGAAATCCGGCAGCCATTTGGTGACGGGATCCCGGGGATCCAGCCGGCCGCGCTCGACCAGCGCCATGGCGGCGGCCGAGACGATCGGCTTCGACAGCGACGCGAGGCGGAACATCGCGTCCTCGCGCATCGGCCGATTGGCCTCGCGATCGGCCTGGCCGGCGGCGCGGCGATACACGACATCGCCATCCTGCATCACCAACACGACGCTTCCCACGATGCGGCGTTCGGCAATGGCGCGATCGATCACGCGGTCAAGGCGCACTCGGCGGTCGTCGGCCGTAGTCTCCGATTTCGCGGATCTGCTCAACGCGGGCGCGGCCGCAGCAAGGGTCGCGGCGGCGCTTCGTACAAGAACGGTGCGGCGTGAAAAGCCTGGTCCAATGTGACGCATCGTGGTTCCTCCATCAGCCATCAAGACGAACGGGACGGGCTGTCGGAAACGGTGCAGTCGAACTTTTTTTGCAAGGCGCGGGGACGAGGAGCGCGCAGCGCCTATCGCCGGCGGCGAAATGACGATGGTGGCCGCCTGTAGGTCGCGGCAAAGGCATCGTTGAAGCGGCGAACGCTACCGAATCCGGCCGCGAAGGCGATCTCCGCCAGGGTCATATCGGTCCCATCGATCAGGCGCTTGGCTTCCTGCACGCGCCGCGTCGCCGCGATTTCGCTCGGGCTGGCACGGGCATGGCGCATGAACAGGCGCAGCAGATGGCGCGGCCCGACCCGAGCGCTTCGGCAAGCTCTGCGGCGGTGGCGCGGTCCAGAAAGCCGTCGTCGATCAGGCGCATTCCGCGCGCCACAGTGGTGGCCGTTCCCATCCAGGCCGGAGACCCCGGAGCCGTCTCCGGACGGCAGCGGAGGCAAGGGCGAAAGCCGGCCCGCTCCGCGGCCGCTGCCGTCGGGTAGAAAGTGACGTTCTCCGAGCGCGCCGGACGAACCGGGCAGACCGGCCGGCAGTAGATCCTCGTCGAGCGAACGCCGGAAAAGAACAAGCCGTCGAACGCGCGCGCACGCGCCAGCCGCGCCCGGTCGCAGATGTCCCAGTCGAGATGCGGTGGCAGCGTCGGTGGCTGCGCGAAAACCTTCGCCATGGCGGAATCATAGTTTCATCAGGGCTCACCGAGTAGCTGAAATCGGACTCGGTCGGGCGATGAGGTCCGAATTCAGCCAGCCCGCGCCGCCGCTCCGGCTCATGGTGCCGGTCGATCGCGGAGCAAATTGCATGAGCACACAGGCGCAACGGACGACGTCGGGACAAGCCAGCCTCGCGTTCGAGATCGGGCTCCTGCTGCTGCTCGCGCTGATCTGGGGCAGCTCGTTCACGCTGATCAAGGTCGCGGTCCCGACGATTCCGCCATTCACGATGGTTGCCGCACGCGTGACGATCGCGGCCATTCTCCTGGTCGCGATCGCTCGCGCGCAGGGACACACGCTCCCGCGCAGCGGACCGGTGTGGGCGGCCTTCTTCGTGCAAGGGCTATTGCAAAGCGCCCTGCCGTTCACCCTGATCAGCTGGGGCGAGGCGCATATCGCGAGCGGTCTCGCCGGGGTGCTCAACGCGACCCCGCCGATGTTCGTGCTCGCGATCGCGATGATGACCGGGCGCGGACGGCGGGCCCTCGATGCCCGGAAGGTCGCCGGCGTCGGTGTCGGTCTTGCCGGCGTGGCCGCGACGATCGGTGACCATGCGCTCTCCGGGATCGGCACCGCAGCGCCGCTGGCGCAAGCGGCCGTGCTGGGCGCGAGCCTCTGCTACGCGCTCGCGCCGATCTGGGGGCAGCGATTTTCGAGCCTTCCCGCGATCGTCACGGCGGCCGGGGCCATGAGCTGCGCCGGGATGCTGATGCTCCCCGCGGCCGCCCTCTTCGAGCGGCCATGGATGCTGGCGCCGCCCCCCATGGAGGCGATCGCGGCGATCATCGTCCTCGCTGTCATCTGTACGGCGCTTGCAATGGTGATCTATTTTCGCCTGATCCGTACACTCGGCCCGCTCGGGACGACGAGCGGGAGCTATCTGCGCGCCGGCTTCGCCGTGCTGCTTGGGACCGCGTTCCTTGGCGAGAGGTTCACATGGTCGATGCTGGCCGGCATGGCGCTCATCGTCATGGGCGTCATGGCGGTGGCCGCGCCGATGCGGAGGCCATGAGGGGACGCCGTCCACAATTGTCGGTTGAAAAATTCCCTCGGCCCGGCAATGCTTGGCGCGCGATGCCCGCCAAAGCCGACCACGACAAGAGCAAGCCCGAGGATACGCCGCATTATCACGGCCATCGCGAGCGGCTGCGCGAGCGCTTCTACAGCGCCGGCGCGGACGCGCTCAGCGACTACGAGCTGCTGGAGATGGCGCTGTTTCCGGCACTGCCGCGCCGCGACACCAAACCGCTGGCGAAGACGCTGATCAAGACTTTTGGTTCGTTCGCCGAAGTCGTGCACGCGCCGGTGGCGCGCTTGCGCGAGGTCGAGGGCGTGGGCGAGGCCGCGATCAACCAGCTCAAGCTGATCGCCGCGGCGGCAAGCCGCGTGACCAGGGGCGAGGTCAAGAGCCGCAACGCGCTGTCGTCATGGAATGAGGTGATCGACTATTGCCGCACCAGCATGGCGTTCGCCGACAAGGAGCAATTCCGCCTGCTGTTCCTCGACAAGCGCAACCAGCTCATTGCCGACGAGGTGCAGCAGACCGGCACCGTCGACCACACCCCGGTCTATCCGCGCGAGGTGATCAAGCGCGCGCTGGAATTGTCCGCGACCGCGCTGATCCTGGTGCACAACCATCCCAGCGGCGATCCCTCGCCCTCGCAGGCGGACATCCAGATGACCAAGGCGATCATCGACATCGCCAAGCCGCTCGGGATCGCGGTGCATGATCACATCATCGTCGGCAAGAGCGGGCATGCGAGTTTGAAGGGGATGCGGCTGATCTGAGTGACGTCGGCGAGTGACAATTGGTGCGACGCAGGGGGCGTGACGGTGCTGACAATTGACTATCGACTGACCGGAGCAGGTTGGGCGGACTGTATAATTCGTGCAGATGAAGGCGACTGCAAGTTGTCGGCCTCCTATCTCTCTGATGCTTTGGGCAGACTGGTGTTGGCCGCCTCAGCGGTCCTCGTCGGCACACACAGCGTCGCGATCGGGTTCGACGTGGAGCCGGGAGAGTACCGTTGGTCGGTCGTCCGCACGGACGGCAACACCGTGCGGATCGTTATCCTGCGATTTTTTGACCTTTGGAGCAATTTGCCCGACACTGACGGGACGCCATTACTCTCCGTCTCGTGCGCTCCGCGAGAGTTCGGTAAGGCTGTTCAGGCTGCGGCCGAAGCCGTATTGAAGAAGCACGGCTTGGCCGACTACAAGGAGCGATGGGGGCATGACTTCCCGTCCCAGGAGCTTGATCTATTGCGGTCGTACATTGCGGCTTGGGACAGCGACGCGCTTTGATCGCGAGCCTGCGCGAGATGTCGTTGATCTAGAACCTTCCAACAGATCGAAACAAGCATGAGCGACTGGCTGCACAACCTGCCGGTGCCCGCGATGGCACTGGTGATCTTCGGCTTCACATATCTGCTCGCCGCAGCAATATTCGCAGGCATCGCGCTGCTGGCTACGGAGCAGCGCGCGAAGTCGCTGAAGGCGATCTCGCCGGGCATGCTGCCGGTGCTCGGCATCATCTTCGGCCTGTTCGTCGCCTTTATCGCCGCGCAGGTCTGGGGCGACAGCGACCGCGCCAGCGCCGCGGTGAGCCGCGAGGCCAGTGCGCTGCGAAGCGCGGTGCTGCTGGCCGCCGGCCTGCCGGCGGAGCAGGAGACCAAGCTGCGCGGCCTGGTGCGCGACTATGTCGGGCAGGCCGTCGCGGTGGAATGGCCGATGATGGCACATCAGGAAGCGTCGCTGAAGGTCACGCCGCCGGCGCTCGCCGAAGCCTTGCAGCTCGTCATCGCGACGACGCCGCAAGGCCCGGGGCAGGCGAATGTGCAGCGCGAGCTCATCGCCGCGCTGGAGCAGGCGCTGGACGCGCGGCGGCAGCGGATCATCGTCAGCCTCGCCGCGGTGAATTCGGTCAAATGGTGGTGCCTGTATCTCCAGGCGGCCTGCGCGCTGCTGCTAATCGGCTTCGTTCATTGCGACAACCGCCTGGGATCGGCGATCGCGATGGGCCTGTTCGCGACCGGCGTCGCCACCTCGGTCCTGCTCATCGCCGCGCATGACCGGCCGTTTACCGGCCAGATATCGATCTCCCCGGAGCCACTGCGCCAGATCATGCCGGAAGCGACCGCCAAGAGTTAAGCTGCCGGACGCCGATCTCGTACTCCTGAAGCGGCCGGCACTGCGTCAGAACGGGCCGGCCGTTCAACGACAGTTGTCAGTAGCAATATCTCGGATTGACCTGGACGTAGTAGCCGTCCGGGCGCTGCATATAGCAGCCGCGCTGATACGCGTAGTATCCGGAGCGGCGACGCTCGCCTTCGGACGCGATTGCGGCGCCCGTGCCGGCGCCGACGACGGCGCCGATCGCGGCCCCGCGGCCGCCGCCGAGCGCGCCGCCCACGATCGCTCCACCGACGCCGCCGATGATGGCGCCGCCGATGGCGTCCTGCGCCACGGCTTCATGGACCGGCATCGCCATGGCGACGCCCAGGCACGCTGCAATTCCAAGACCTCGAAGCATCCCATGCCCTCCCTTGATCGTGGCGTCAGTCATAGCTCCGGAGGCGGATTCGGGCCAGAACAATCGCGGGCCGCCGGCATTGATGCGGCGCGAGATGCCGAGCCGTGAGACGCTGCGATCCATCATTTGTCGACCGCAAAGGCCAGCACGATCCTTTCCGGCGCCTGCTTGAAATCCTTGGTGACGACGTCGCGAACGAGTCCTGCGAGCTCGTTGAGCGGCTTGTCTTCATAGAGATGCGGGAATTGAACCGTCACCGACACCAGCCGGCCATTGTGCCAATTGAAGCCGACCGCCGGCTTGACACCGGTCGATTGTTCGACGTCGGCCTCCACGGCTTTCGACTGTTTGAACCCCTCCGTCACCGTGCTGACGACACCGCAGCCCGCAAGCGTCGCGGCGCAGACGAGCGGCAGCACAAACCTGGACATGAGGACCTCCACCGGTGATGACCGCGGATAGAATTGGCCATAAAGCCAGCAACGTCAACGGGTGGTTGCATTGATGAATTATGCGCGCCGGCTTCGAGATGCGCATGGGCCGGGTTCGATGCCGATCGCGAGGACGCGCTTGGCCATGCAGGACTCCTTGCCGGACCGTTCCGTTACCAACGGATGGCCGGCCCTCCCGGTTCCCGCGTCCGCGGTCCCATCACCGCTCGCTTTTCTCGCCGGGCGTGTAAGCCATTTCACATGCACCGGGCCCGCGGCCTGCCAGATTTGCGGGATCACGCTGGAGTCACGCCGCGATAACGGCACATGGCTCACACCTGACTTGCACGACGATTCATTCATCATTTGCGGGAGCAGGAAATGGTTTCATTCGAGAGCCTGAAAGGCGAGTACGAGCGGAATTGGTCCAATCTCGAGATCCGGCCTGGACGCCTCGCAGATGCGAACGCGGTGGCGCGCAAGGCCATCAACGGCAAGGCGACCTATCAGCAGGTCGAGCGGCTGACCGACGTGCCCTGGCATTTTGTCGCGCTCTGCCATTATCGCGAGTCCAACTTCGATTTCGACACCTATCTCGGCAACGGCGAGTCGCTCCATCGCGTGACGACCATCGTTCCGAAAGGACGCGGTCCGTTTGCGTCGTTCGTCGACGGCGCCGTGGACGCACTGAGGATCGAAAACTTCGTCGGCGCGAGAGACTGGGGAGCGGCGCGAACCCTGTTCCGGCTGGAGGGCTTCAACGGCTACGGCTATCACGGCAAGGGCTGCAACTCGCCCTATCTCTACGGCGGCTCGACGCTGTACGGCCCGCCCGAGGCGAGGGCCGGCAAATTCGTCCGTGACCATGTGTTCGACCCGAGCCACGTCGATTCCCAGCTCGGCACGGCCGTGGTCCTGCGCGCGATGATGGCGCTCGATTCCTCGATCACCCTGGACGGCAGCCCGCAAATCGCGGGCCGCACCGAACCCGAGGACGACGAGGCGTCGACGATTGTCCTCATGCAGCAGGCGCTCAACAGGCTCGGGGCCAATCCACCGCTGGCCGAGGACGGCATCAGCGGGCCGAAGACCAAGGCCGCCGTCTCGCAGTTTCAGCAGCAGAACGGGCTGCGGGACACCGGCCTGCTCGACGGCGCCACGATGGCCGCCCTCTCGCGCGGCACGCAGGTGGTCCCCGCCGGGCAACATGCCGACCTGTCCCCGATCCTGAAGCGGCTGGAAGACCTCGCGCAGTTGCTGCGGCCGTCAGCCGGCGGGGTGACGCCGGGAAGCGTGATACCGGGCAGCGTGACATCACCGGGAAGCACGCTGCCGGCAACCAACGATCCGATCAGCCTGTTCGAACGGCTCTTCTCCCTCATCAACAAGACGACACCCATGCCAGGACCAGTCACCCCAACCAACTCCGCCCCCGTCGACCAGTTGAAGCAGGTCGTCGACCTGCTCAGCACCCTGCTCAACAAGAACGGCAAGCCGGTGCTCGGCCAGGTCAACGGCGCGCTCGGCGAGACCGTCGGCAAGCTGCTCGACGGCAAGAAGACCGCCCTCGGCCTCGGCGGCTCGGTGCTCACCGCGCTGCTCTCGTCGGTGACGGCGAGCCCCAGTGCGGGCGGCATTGCCGGGCTGCTCGGAACGATCGTGTCGGCGGTGCCGGGGCTCGGCCAGTTCGCGATGCCGATCTCGCTGGCGCTCACCGCCTGGGGCGTGCTCGGCAAGCTGGAGAAGTGGGCGCAGGGCACCGCGCCGCCGCCCAAGGTGACGACGTAACGTGCGATGAGATGAGGTTCGCGTGCTTGAATAGGTGCGCTCCCTCTCCCGCTTGCGGGGGAGGGCTGGGGAGGGGGTATCTCCGCAACCGATAACCCCCGAGAGGAGAAAGCCCCCACCCGCGCCTTCGGCGCGACCTCCCCCGCAAGCGGGAGAGGTTGCACCGAGCACGCGGCCCGATCACTCAACTCAAGGCCAGTCGGCATCGGCGATGTCTGCCGCACGTCGTTCCATCAACCCGCGCTCGCGCGCATTGGTTGCAAGACGGGCGGCGGTCTCGAACGATAGCCGCGCCTCGGCGAAGCGGCCGAGCCGCTGCAGAAGGTCGCCGCGCACGGCCTGAAGATGGTGATAGGCCCTGAGCGCCGGCTCGTCGGCGATCAGATCCACGAGATCGAGCCCGGCCTGCGGCCCTTCGGCCATGCCGAGCGCGACCGCGCGGTTGAGTTCGATCACAGGCGAGCGCACCAGCGTCGCAAGCTGGCCATAGAGCTCCGCGATGCGCCGCCAGTCGGTGCTTGCGGCCGTCTCCGCCGTGGCATGACACGCGACGATTGCGGCCTGTAGCGTGTAGAACAGCCCGGCACCGCCGAGCTCGCGCGCGCGATCCAGCGCCCGAAGGCCGCGGGTGATCTGGAGCCGATCCCACAGCCCGCGATCCTGGTCCATCAGCAGGATGGGCTCGCCATCGCGGTCGGTGCGGGCATGCATCCGCGCGGCATTCAGGTCCATCAGCGCCATGAGACCGTGGACCTCGGGCTCGAGCGGCGCGAGCCCGACCAGCACCCGCCCCATGCGCAGAGCCTCGTCGCAGAGCTGCGGCCGCAGCCACTCCTCGCCGCGTGAGGCCGCATAGCCCTCGTTGAAGATGAGATAGACGACTTCGAGCACCGAAGCGAGACGCTCGGAAAGCGCCTCGCCGCCCGGCGTTTCGTAGGTGAGGCCCGACCGCGAAAGCGTGCGCTTGGCGCGGACGATGCGTTGGGCGATGGTTGCCTCCGTGACCAGGAAGGCGCGCGCGATCTCGTCGGTGGTGAGGCCGCAGATCATGCGCAACGCCAGCGCCGCGCGGGCCTGCCGCGGCAGCAACGGGTGGCAGGCCGTGAAGATCAGCCGCAGCCATTCGTCACCGATGTCGTCGTCGAGGGCGGTGTCGAAATCGGGCATCGCGTCCTGCTCCTGCATCAGGTCGTGCGTCAGCAGGTCCCGCTTGCGGGCGAGCATTTTTGCCCGGCGCAAATGATCGAGCGCGCGGCGCTTGGCTGTCGCAACCAGCCAGGCGCCGGGATTGTCCGGCACCCCGCTGCGCGGCCAGGCTTCCAGCGCGGCGACCAGTGCGTCCTGGGTCAATTCCTCCGCGAGCGTCACGTCCCGCAGCATGCGCGACAGCGTCGCGATCAGCCGCGGCTGCACGACGCGCCAATTTGCGTGAATCGCGGCGCGGATCGCGCGATCGATGTCGGCGGCCGTCATCGCCGCCGACCAGAGCCCTTTCCGTTCCGACGGAATCGGAACGGGGCTCTAGATTCTTGTTTTGACGCGTTTTCTTTACGCGAACCGGTATCCACTTCGCTCGAAAACGCTCTCAGACGAGCGGTGGTGTTCATCAGGCGCGGGCGGCGACCCTGGCAGGCGCGTCGATCTCGCACGCCACGTCGACGCCCGGCGTTGCGAATGCCCGCAATTCGCAGGTACCGTCCCATCCCGGCATGTGATCGAGATGCAACTGCATGAATTCCTTCGCCATGGCCAGGGCTTCCGCCTTGTCGCGCAGCTCGAAAATGGCATAGCCGCCGATCACTTCCTTGGCTTCGACGAAGGGGCCATCGATGACGCTGAGCTCGCCGTCGACGATCTTCACCCGTGCGCCGGTCGCAAGCGGCATCAGGCCGCYGGTGTCGAGCATTCGACCGGCCTTGATCTCCCGCTCTGATATTTTCTGCATCGCCTCCGCCAATGCCGGGGACGGGCCTGCCATCGGCTGGCTGGAGGTGACGATGTACATGAAGCGCATGAAAGAACTCCCTTGGCGCGAGCAGCGACCGCTCCGGCCGCAAACCGGCTCGCTATGGATGTGACGATTGGGCCTCGGCCAAATCGACATCCCCGGGAGAAATTATTGCCGCAGCATGATCAGGGGATCGGCGGTATCGGGGACGCGCCGCCACTGCGCGTTGTCGTCGGCCTCGAACTGCCAGGCCTCGCCGGACTTCGACATCAGGACGATCTGGCCGCGCTCGAGCCGCCATTGCGTCGGGTTGAACTGCGCAATGGCCGCATCGCATTTCGGCTTGAGGAAGACCTGGAAATTATCCGGCCCGGCTTCCGTGTTGGTCAGCGTCAACCCGCAGACCGGCTGGCCGTTGCCGCGCACCATCGACCAGTCGCCGATCATCTGGTCCATCGACTTGGCCATCGAACGGGCGGCGGCGAGGTCTTGCAGGATGTAGACGCCCTCGCCCTGCCGCAGGCCTTCGAAGATGCCGGCCTCGACCTCGGTGAAGTCGATCACCGATTCACCGGTGGCGTCCTGCAAGCGCACGATGTCGAGACCCCTGACGCTCCAGGCGACGATATCCTTGGTGAAAGGCAGCGCGGTCTTGCAGGCCGGCTCCAGCTCGAGCTTGTAGCCCTGACCCGCGGCGTCAGCCTTGAGCGTGACGACGCAGGTCTTGCTGCGCTCGGTGGTCGAGAGCTCCCATTGTCCGGGCATGTCCTTCTTCAGGCTCGTCGCATCCTGCGCCTGCGCGAGCGTCGGCGCGGCGGCCAGCGCCGCCATCACCCACGCAGCGAGGCGGGATGCGATCATCAGCGCCCCTTTACCGGCGTTTCCGCAACCGGCGTCAGCGGCGCCTTGCCGGCGAACCAGGCCTTGAGGTTGTCGACCACGAGCTGGTCCATCGCGTTGCGCGTCACCACCGACGCCGAGCCGATATGCGGCAGCAGCACGACGTTCTGCATGCTCTTGAGCTCGTCCGGCACGCTCGGCTCGGCCGCGAACACGTCGAGACCGGCGGCGAGGATGGTGCCGGACTTCAGCGCCTGGACCAGGGCCTGCTCGTCGACCACGGAGCCGCGCGCCACGTTGACCAGCACGCCGCGCGGGCCGAGCGCCTTCAGCACCTCGGCATTGATCATCTTGTTGGTCGAGGCGCCGCCGGGCACGATCACCATCAGCGTATCCACCGCCTTCGCCATCTCGATCAGATCGGGATAGTGCTTGTAGGAGACGTCCTTGGACGGGTTGCGGGAGTGATAGACCACCGGCACCAGCGACGCGTCGAGCCGGCGCGCGATGGCCTGGCCGATCCGGCCCATGCCGACGATGCCGACCTTGCGGTCGCGCAGCGAGCCGACGCTGAGCGGATAGTTCTGCGTCTGCCAGAGGCCGGAGCGCACGTAGCGGTCGGCCTTGATGAATTCGCGCACGGTGGAGATCAACAGGCCCATCGCGACGTCGGCGACCTCTTCGGTCAGCACGTCGGGCGTGTTGGTGACGATGATGTCGTGCTCGGCGGCGTATTTGGCGTCGACGTGGTCGTAGCCGACGCCGAAGCTCGCCACCATCTCGATCTTGGGCAGCTGCGACAGCGACTCCCTGTCGGCACGCACCGTGTGATAGGTCACGGCCACGCCGCGGATCTTTTCGCGGATCGCCGGCGTCAGCCGCTCGAGATCGCCGCGCGTCTCGGCCTTGTGCACGACGAAATGATCGGAAAAACCGTTCTCGAGGATCGGCCGCACCGGCCCATAGATCAGAAGGTCGATCTTTTCGGACGAAATCGAACCGGCAGCCATCAGTTTTCCTTTCCAAGCGCGCTCTCGTGCCAGCGCCGTAAAACGAGATGCGAAACTAGCGCCAGCACCCCATAGATGACAATCCCGGCCAGCGACAACAGCAGCAGCGCCGCGAACATGCGGGGTATGTTCAATCGATAGCCGGATTCGGCGATCCTGTAGGCGAGCCCGGACCCCGCGCCGGCGGTGCCCGCCGCGATTTCGGCCACGACCGCGCCGATCAGCGACAGGCCGCCGGCAATCCGCAGGCCGCCGAGAATATAAGGCAGCGCCGCCGGCAGCTTCAGGAGGCGCAGGGTCTGCTGCGGCGAGGCCCCATAGAGCTGGAACAGGCCGGCGAGATTGCGATCGACCGAATTGAGCCCGAGCGTGGTGTTGGACAGCACCGGGAAAAAGGCCACGATGAAGGCGCAGACGACGACGGCGGTCTGCTGCTCCAGGTAGATCAGGAGCAGCGGCGCGATCGCGATCACGGGCGTGACCTGGAGAATGACGGCGTAGGGGAACAGCGAATATTCCACCCATTTCGACTGGTTGAACAGCAGCGCCAGCGCGATGCCGCCGACGCTGGCCGCCACAAAACCCTCAAGCGTGGTCAACAGCGTGGCGGCAAGCGATTGTGACAGCACCGCCCAGTCCTTGATCAGCGTCAGGAAGATGACGGAGGGCGCCGGCAGCACGTAAGGCGGGATGTCCTTGATGCGGACCACGAGTTCCCAGGCGAGGAGGCCGGCGGCGAATACGATGACGGGAAGCGCGAAACGCACCGCGCGCTGCGCCCCGGACGGCCTGGAACTGATCGCGGGCCTGGCGCTCATAGCATCGACTGTCCCGAATAGGACGGCGCCAGCGCGCCCGAGACCTTGCGGCAGTAGTCGCCATAAGCGGTTGACGTGCGAAACTCCTCACCGCGCGGCTCGACCGTCTCGATGCGGATGTCGGCCTGGATGCGGCCGGGCCGCCCCGTCATGACCACGACGCGCTGCGACAGGTAGACCGATTCGAACACCGAATGGGTGACGAAGATGACGGTCTTGCGAAGGCTGCGCCACAGCGCGAGCAAATCGTTGTTGAGGCGGAAGCGCGTGATCTCGTCGAGCGCCGCGAACGGCTCATCCATCAGCAGGATGTCGGGATCGGTAACGAGCGCGCGCGCCAGCGACACCCGCATCTTCATGCCGCCGGAGAGTTCGCGCGGAAAGGCATCGGCGAAATCGGCAAGCCCGACGCTGGCCAGCGCGTCATCGGCGCGCCCGCGCGCCTCGGCCTTTGGCACGCGGGCAAGCCTCAAGGGCAGCCGGACGTTTTCGCGCACGCTGGTCCACGGCATCAGGGTCGGCTCCTGGAACACGAAGCCGATACCATGACCCGGCTGCGCCTCGCCCTCATGGCGCGACACCCGCACCGTGCCGGACGACTGCGCGCTGAGGCCTGCGATGATGCGCAGCGCCGTCGACTTGCCGCAGCCGGACGGGCCCAGCAGCGAGATGAACTCGCCCTTGCGCACGGCGAGATCGAGCGGACCGAGCGCCATGACGCCATTGTCATAGACCTTCGTCACGCCGCGCAGGCTGACGGCCAGGGCCGTCAGGCCGGCCTCGACCCCCGACGAAGTTTTGACTGATGACATGGACCTTGCGTTACGGCTTGGCGGGGCGCAGCTCGACACCGACGCCCTTGTTGACGAAACGCAGCGTATAGGACTTGCGGAAGTCGAGATCGCGCTTGACGACGCCGGCCTTCACCATCTTGTCGAAGAACGAGGTGTAGCGCTCGTCGCTCATCGCGCCGATGCCGTTTTTCAAGCTGTCGCCGGAATCGACGATGCCGTATTCCTTCATCTTGGCGACGGAATAGGCCAGCAGTTCGTCGGTCATCTCCGGATTGAGCTTCTTGATCATGGCGTTGCCGGCGGAATTGTCGCGATAGATGTAATTGTACCAGCCGACCATGGAGGCATCGACGAAGCGCTGCACCAGATCAGGCTTTTTTTCGACGATGTCGCGGCGGGTCTCGACCAGGGTCGAGTAGGTATTGAAGCCGTAATCGGCGAGCAGCAGCACGTTGGGCTTGAAGCCCGCGGCCTTCTCCACCGCGAAGGGCTCGGAGGTGACGTAACCCTGCATGGCGCTCTTGGGATTGGCGATGAAGGGCTGCGGATTGAAATTGTAGGGCCGGACGTTCTTCTCGCTAAAACCGTATTCCGACTTCAGCCACTGGAAATAGCTGGTCATGCCCTCCTTGGAGACGAACAGCGTCAGCGGCTTGAGATCCTCGATCTTGCCGACCTTGGCGTCCGGCTGCGTCAGCATCACCTGCGGATCCTTCTGGAAGATCGCGGCGATCGTCACCACGGGGACGTTGTTGGCGACCGCGTCGAACGACATCAGCGTGTTGGCGGCCATGAAGAAATCGATCTTGCCGGCGATCAAGAGCATCCGGTTGTTCTCGTTGGGCCCACCGGGAACGATGGTGACATCGAGGCCGTACTTCTTGTAGGTGCCGTCGGCGACCGCCTGGAAGAAGCCGCCATGCTCGGCCTCGGCGACCCAGTTGGTGCCGAACATGACCTTGTCCAGCGTCTCGGCACGCGCCGGGACGACCGAGACGAAGGCGGCCAGCAAGCCTGCCGTTAACGCTCGCCGCAGATGAGAGGGGCTCATGATGGCACTCCGTCGATCGCTTCTAGCCCAATCGCTTCTGGCTCATGTGAAAGCAACGCGATAAAACCGCAACACGTTCGGGGACGCGAGCCGGCCGGGCCCGCGTCCCCTGATACCCCAAATTACGTGACAAATTCGGGCAAAGAAACCTTCAAGGAAAACTTCATGACGCTTTCCCGCGACTGGACCGAGATCCGCTGGGCCGATGCCGGCCCGGCCGAGGTTTCGCGCTGGATCGCGGTGCTGCCGCTGGCGGCGACCGAGCAGCACGGCCCGCATCTGCCGCTCGAGACCGACGTGCTGATCGCCGACGCCTATCTCGCGCGGGTGCGCGAGCTTTTGCCCGAGCGCGTTCCGGCCAGTTTTCTTCCCGTTGAACCGGTCGGGATTTCCACCGAGCATTTCGACTATCCGGGCACGCAGACGCTGCCGACCGAGGTGGCGCTGAAGAGATGGACCGCAATCGGCGAGGACGTCGCCCGACGCGGCGTGAAGAAGCTCGTCATCATCACCAGCCATGGCGGCAACAGCGCGGCCATGATGCTGGTCGCGCAGGATCTTCGCGCGCACCAAAAACTGTTCGTGGTGACGACGTCGTGGTCGCGGCTGTCGGGCGCGGACCGATTGTTCCCGGCCGAGGAAGTGCGTCACGGCATTCATGGCGGCGCGGTCGAGACCTCGATCATGCTGGCGCGCTATCCCGATCAGGTGCGCGGGGATGCGATCGCCGATTTTCCCGCGAGCAGCATCGCGATGGAGCAGCAATATCGCTGGCTGTCGACGCAGCGTCCCGCGCCGTTCGCCTGGCAGGCGCAGGATCTCAACCCCAGCGGTGCAGTCGGCAATGCGACGCTGGCCGTGGCCGCGAAGGGCGATGAGCTCATCGACCAGGGCGCGCGCGCTTTCTGCGAGCTGCTCGCCGAGGTCGATAACTTCGACGTGAACAGGCTCGCCAGAGGGCCTCTCGGCTAGCTCACATCCTCCTGGAATCGTTCAGGAAAGATCCGGATTCCGCGACCCGCTTTGTCGCTTTCGAACCGGACGCGGGCAGCCTCCGTCCAACTGGGCACGCGGGCCACAACGGACCGCCTCAACCCGGATGGAGTTTCACATGTCGATCAAGACCAAGATTGCCGCCGTCGCTCTCGCTGCCCTCGCCGTCACCGGCAGCATCGTGTCCACCACCTCCTCGGCCGAAGCCAAGCAGCCGGGCTGGGTGTGGGGTGTGGGTGCCGGCATCGCCACCGCCGCCGTCGTCGGCTCCGCGATCGCCGCCAGCAACGACCCCTATTACGGCTATCACCGCTGCGGCTGGGTCGCCCAGTACAACGCCTTCGGCCAGTACGTCGGCCGCGTTCGTACCTGCTACTGATTTGAGTACCTGAGGCCGATCTTAAGTGGATCCGCGTCCGACACGGGCGCCTCATCCACCCCGTGTCGTGCCCCGACCCCGCCCGGATGTCCCCCCGGGCGGGGTCAACCGTTTGGGGGCCGGGCATTTGTTGCAGTCCCGTCACATGACGGTGCGAACCATCACCCGCGGCAATCCGCACCAGTTGCTATTGCGAATTAATCGCAATAAGGTTCGCAACGAGCGCAGGGACTTGGGACGAAATCGCGTCGAATCGAGATCATCTCGGCCGATCGCATGACCCCAGGACCCTGATGACAGGGGCACCGCGAATCGGCAGGGATGTCGCGGCGGGTGGATACATTCGCGTTTGGGGGCGTAGGTTTTGACGTTGAGAAGTCACCGACACCGGTTGCTGCATACGGCGGCCGTCGCAGGCCTCCTGGGGCTTCCCGTTGCTGCCCACGCGGCCGATCTGCCGCTGAAGGCACCGGCCCTGAAGGCGGTCTATGACTGGACGGGTCTCTATATCGGCGCGCATGCCGGCTACAGCCGCGGCTCGTCCGGCTTCGCCCTGAACGACGGCGCCGCAATCGACGGCAATGGCGTCTTCAGCGGCATGATCGGCGGCGTGCAGGCCGGCTACAATTACCGGCTCAACTCCGGCTGGCTGGTCGGCGTCGAAGGCGATTTTTCGTTTCCGAACTACATCATCTCGAACTCGATTGTCTCATTCCTCGCAACACCTGCCAACACCGTCACCCAGCAATGGGACTACACCGCCAGCCTGCGCGGCCGCGTCGGCTACACCAGCGGTCCGTGGCTGGTCTATGCCACCGGCGGCTTCGCATGGATGGGCGAACGTTATTTCGACACGCCGGCCTCCGGCGCCGAAGTCCCGAAGATCCTGAACACGCGGCCCGGCTGGATCGCGGGTGCCGGCGTCGAATACGGCTTCGCGCCGCATTGGAGCGCACGACTCGAATATCTCTACAGCCGCTTCGACGGCGCCAACGTCGCCTTCTCCACGGGGGCCCAATACGCCTCCTCGTCGCTCGACTTCCAGCAGGTCAGGCTCGGCCTCAACCGCAAGGTCGATTGGCCGGGCATGCCGAGCTACAATCCGAAGAGCTCCCTGATCGACACGGAATCGGATCGCTGGGAGATTCACGGCCAGAGCACCTATCTGCCGCAAGGCTATCCGTCGTTTCCCGCTCTCTACAGCGGAACGAACTCTCTCTCGCCTTCAACCCAGGCCAAGGCGACCTGGAGCAACAGCCTGTTCCTGAACGCGCGGCTGTGGGACGGCGGCGAAGTCTATTACAATCCGGAGCTGCTCCAGGGTTTTGGACTGAACGACACGGTGGGCGCGGCCGGCTTTCCGAACGGCGAAGCGCAGAAGTCGAACTTCCCCTACCCGCATTACAACACCTCGCGGCTGTTCGTGCGCCAGACCTTTGGCTTCGGCGGCGAGCAGGAAGAGCTCGCGAGCGGCCAGTTGCAGCTCGGGCAGAAGGTCGACGTGTCCCGGCTCACCGTGCAGGCCGGCAAGTTCGCGGTGATCGACGTGTTCGACGGCAACGCCTATGCCAAGGACACCCGCAAGGACTTCATGAACTGGTCGATCTGGGCGCCGGGCGCCTTCGACTATTCCGCCGACAAGGTCGGCCTCACCTACGGCGTCACCGCCGAGCTCAACCAGAAGCAATGGGCGCTGCGCGGCGGCTATTTCCTCATGGTCGCGGAGTCCAATTCGAATCATTTCGACACCAGGGTCGGGGAGCGCGGCCAGTACGTGCTCGAGCTCGAGACGCGCTATTCGCTGTTCTCGCAACCCGGCAAGCTCAGGACCATGGGCTGGGTCGACAGCGCCAATATGGGCAGCTTCCGCGAGACGCTGGACAATCCCGCGCTCAATCTCGACATCGCACAGACCCGCCGCGGCCGCCTCAAGGTCGGCTATGTCGTCAATCTCGAGCAGGCCATCACCGACGATGTCGGACTGTTCGGCCGCTGGAGCTGGAACGACGGCAAGACCGAAACGCTCGCCTTCACCGACATCAACCGCAGCCTGTCCGGCGGACTGTCGATCAAGGGCACGAAATGGGGCCGGCCTGACGACGTGATCGGCATCGGCGGCGCCATCAACGCCATCTCGCAGGATTATCGCGACTTCCTGGCCGCCGGCGGCCTCGGTGTTCTCATCGGCGACGGAGCGCTGAACTACCGCAAGGAGCGCATCCTCGAAACCTATTACGCCTACGCGCTGAACAAGAGTCTCACCCTCACGGCCGACTATCAATTGATCACAAACCCGGCCTATAACGCCGACCGCGGGCCGGTCTCGGTCTTCTCAGGCCGCCTGCACGGCGAGTTCTAGCCCAAGATCTAGCTCAAGATTCCAGCCCAAAGGCGGGCCCCATGAAGCCGAGAGATATCCGCACGGCCGCAATCGGCCGGGCGCTTCGGCCCAATGTCTGGGATGTCGTCGCGCTGATCCTGGTGATCGGCGCCATGGTGCTGATCGTCTATGGCGGCAAGCAGACCACGGTGCCGCTGTCCGAGCTGGAGCGCGCGCCGGTGTCGCTCGATCCGTCTCACCTGCCATACTACGCCTTGCGCACCACGATGCGGATGCTGCTCGCGATCGTCTGCTCGATCGTATTCACGTTCGTCTATGCGGCGATCGCAGCCAAGAGCCGGCGTGCCGAGCTGGTGATGATCCCTCTGCTGGACATCCTGCAATCGGTCCCGATCCTGGGATTTCTGACCTTCACTGTCGTGTTTTTCATGAATCTGTTTCCGGGGCAGGTGCTCGGCGCCGAGCTTGCCTCGGTGTTCGCGATCTTCACCAGCCAGGCCTGGAACATGACCTTCAGCCTGTACCAGTCGATCCGCAACGTGCCGAAGGATTTGGAAGAGGCGACGCAAAGCTTCCATTTGTCGGGATGGCAGCGCTTCTGGCGTCTCGACGTCCCCTTCGCGATGCCGGGCCTGATCTGGAACGCGATGATGTCGATGTCGGGCGGCTGGTTCTTCGTGGTGGCGTCGGAAGCAATCACGGTGGGCAACACCACGGTGACGCTGCCGGGCATCGGCTCCTACGTCGCGCTGGCGATCCAGCAGCAAAATCTGCCCGCGATCTTCTACGCGATCCTGGCGATGCTGTTCGTCATCATCGCCTATGACCAGTTGCTGTTCCGGCCGATCGTCGCCTGGGCGGATAAATTCCGCTTCGAGCAGACCGCCTCGGGCGAAGCGCCGGCCTCCTGGATGCTCGATCTGTTCCGCCGCACCCGCGCACTGCGCGCCCTCACGCTTCCCTTTGCGGCGCTGAACCGGGCGATCTCGAATTTACGTATCCCGCTGCCGAAACTGTCTGCGGGACGCGGCAAGGAGCGTCCGTCGCGCTTCATCGACACGCTCTGGATCGCAATGGTCCTTGCCGGTACCGCCTACGCGGCCTGGCTGACCTATCGCTACCTTTCGGCCGACCTCGGACTTGCCGACGTCATGGTCGTCATCCGCGACGGATTGATCACGCTGCTGCGCGTCGCCGTCCTGATCAGCCTCGCCACGCTGATCTGGGTGCCGGTGGGCGTGTGGATCGGGCTTCGTCCGAAGCTCGCCGAACGGATCCAGCCGCTGGCCCAGTTTCTGGCGGCCTTCCCGGCCAATCTTGCCTTTCCCGTCTTTGTCGTGGCCATTGTCAGCTTCAAGCTCAATCCAGACATCTGGCTGAGCCCGCTGATGATCCTCGGTACGCAATGGTACATCCTGTTCAACGTGATTGCGGGCGCGAGCGCCTTCCCGACCGATCTGCGCGAGGCCGCCGGCAGCTTCCACCTCGGGGGATGGCGATGGTGGTTCAAGGTGATCCTGCCCGGCATCTTCCCCTATTACGTCACCGGCGCGATCACGGCCTCGGGCGGCTCCTGGAACGCGTCCATCGTCGCGGAGGTCGCGAGCTGGGGCGACATTCACCTGAAGGCCACCGGACTCGGGGCCTATATTGCCAACGCCACCGAGGCCGGGGATTTCCCGCGCGTCGTGCTCGGCATTGCCACGATGTGCACCCTGGTGACGCTGTCCAATCGCCTGGTCTGGCGGCCGCTCTACGCGTTCGGCGAGCGCCGGCTGCGGCTCGGCTGAGGAGGAGGTCATCATGCTCGACCACGTGACGCCATCCACCCTCGTCGATATCCGCGGCGTCTGCCGATCGTTTCCGAAAGGCAGCGGCGAGCAGCTGCTGGTGCTCGAAAAGGTCGATCTCACGATCCACACCGGTGAAATCGTCGGCCTGCTCGGCCGCTCCGGCTCTGGCAAGTCGACGCTGCTGCGCATCATCGCCGGACTGGTCAGCCCGTCCTCCGGGCAGGCGACCTGCCGCGGCGAATCCATCACCGGCCCGCCGAACGGCGTCGCCATGGTGTTCCAGTCATTCGCGCTGTTTCCCTGGCTGACGGTGCTGCAAAATGTCGAGCTCGGGCTGGAAGCGCTCGGCGTCGATGCCGCCGAGCGGCGCAAGCGCGCGCTGGCGGCGATCGACCTGATCGGCCTGGACGGCTTCGAGTCGGCCTATCCCAAGGAGCTGTCGGGCGGCATGCGCCAGCGCGTCGGCTTTGCGCGTGCTCTGGTGGTGCATCCAGACCTCCTGCTCATGGACGAACCGTTCTCGGCGCTCGACGTGCTCACCGCCGAGACGCTGCGCACCGACCTCATCGACCTCTGGATCGAGGGCCGCCTGCCGATCAAGTCGATCCTCATGGTGACGCACAATATCGAGGAAGCGGTGCTGATGTGCGATCGCATCCTGGTGTTCTCATCGAATCCGGGACGCGTCGCCGCCGAGATCAAGGTCGAGCTGGACCATCCGCGCAATCGGCTTGATCCGCATTTCCGCCAGCTCGTCGACAGCATCTATGCCCGCATGACCCAGCGCGCGGAACCCAAGGCGCCGGCGACCGACGGCATTCCCGGTTCAGGTGTCGGCATGACCCTGCATCACGTGTCATCCAACGTGCTGTCCGGCCTGATCGAGACGCTGGCGGGGCCACCCTATCACGGACATGCCGACCTGCCGGTGCTCGCCGGCCAGCTCCAGCTCGCGGCCGACGACATCCTCCATCTCGGCGAGTCGCTGCAACTGCTGCGCTTCGCCCAGCTCAGCGAGGGCGACCTGATGCTCACCGAAGCCGGCAAGCACTTTGCCGGGCTCGCCACCGACGCACGCAAGAAGATATTCGCCGAGCATCTCGTCACCTACGTGCCGGTCATGGGACTGATCCGCCGCGTGCTCGACGAGCGGCCATCCCACACCGCGCCAGCGGCGCGCTTCCGCAACGAGCTCGAAGACTACATGTCCGAGGACTATGCGGACGAGACGCTCAGGACGGTCGTGTCCTGGGGCCGCTATGCCGAGCTGTTCGCCTATGACGAGAAGTCCGAGACGTTCAGCCTGGAAAACCCCGGCGAGAACGGCTGAGCCTCGCGCATCGCGTTCGGATGTGATGGGTGCGGCGAGTTCTGATCGCGCTCAGAACAACAGCGCGACACCGGAGACGAACAGCAGCACGAGCACGATCTTGCGGAACGCGGCCTCGTCGATCCGGCCGAACAGTTTCAGTCCGAGCCACGTCCCGGCGAACAGGAACGGCAGGCCGAGCACGAACAGCTTTGCCGTCTCGAGCGTGACCGCCCCCTTGGCGCCCAGCAGCAGCGCAGCCATGGCGAACACCACGACCGCAACGGGCTGGAAGGTGGCACGCTGAAGCTCCTTGGGCAGGCCGCGCAGATTGCACCAGATGGTGACGACGATGCCGGCAAGCCCGGTCAGTCCGCCGAGCAGGCCGTTGACGAAACCCACCGCCACATCGGCGGCGGCCGGCACGACGGTCGCGACCTTGAGCTGCGGCCGGAAGAACGCATAAAGGCTGTAGGCAATGAGGATCGCTCCAACCGCGATGCGGACGCTGTTCGGGTCGGCCCAGGTCAGAAGCGACACTCCGACCGGCACGCCCGCAACCGCGCCGACCATGAAGGGCCACAGCCGGCGCCAATCGATTGCGGCGCGCAGCTTCCAGACCGAGTAGCCCTGCACCAGAAGGCCGAAGCCGACAATCAGGCTGGCGCTCTGAAGCGGCGTCAGCACGTAGAGCCACAGCGATGCCGCGACCAGGCCGAAGGCAAAGCCGGAGAGGCCGGCCACGAATGCGCCGGCGAACGTCGCCAACAGGAAAAGTGGAAGCTCGATCGCGATCCCGTCCATTGCTCGCTCCATACGTCAGCGAGCAGCGCTTGCGTGGGATCACCACTTCACGGGGAGGCTGCGACATCCCCGAGCTGCAAGCCTAGGTGAAGCCGGTTTGCGCCACAACGGCTTTCCTATGCGGCCCGGATCGCGTCCAGGAATTTTCCAACCTCGACCTTGAGACGGCTGCTCTCGCCGGACAGCGATTTCGCCGACGCGAGCACGTTGGAGGACGCCGATCCGGTCTGGCTCGCGCCGCGCTGCACGTCGACGATGCTGGCGGAGACCTGCTGGGTGCCGCGGGCTGCCTGCTGCACGTTGCGGGAAATCTCCCGCGTCGCCGCCCCCTGCTGCTCGACCGCCGAGGCGATCGCCGACGCGATCTCGGACATGCGGGTGATGGTATCGCCGATCGCCTTGATGGCGCCGACGGAATCCTCGGTCGCGGTCTGGATTCCCGTGATCTGCTGGCTGATCTCGCCGGTGGCCTTGGCGGTCTGCTCGGCGAGCGCCTTGACCTCGGAGGCGACGACGGCGAAGCCGCGTCCGGCCTCGCCGGCCCGCGCCGCCTCGATGGTGGCGTTGAGCGCAAGCAGGTTGGTCTGGCCCGCGATCTGGCTGATGAGCTCGACGACGTCGCCGATCCGGCCGGCGGCCCTGGCCAGCTCGCCGACATGGTCGTTGGTCCGCCCCGCCTGCTGGACCGCTTCGCCGGCGATGCGGGCGGAGTCCTGGACCTGCCGGCTGATCTCGTCGACCGAGGACGCCATTTCCTCCGCAGCCGCGGCAACGGTCTGCACGTTGGTGGATGCCTGTTCTGACGCAGCCGCGACGGTCGCCGTGACCTGTTCGGACTGCTCCGCCGCGCTCGTCAGTGTTCCCGCGGACGCTTCCAGCTCAGACGATGCCGACGACACGGTGTTGATCACGTCGCCGATCATGGCTTCGAAGTCGCGCGCGATCTGGTCCATGCGCTGGCTGCGACGAGCCTTCGCATCGGCTTCGATTGCAGCCGCCTCGTCGGCGGCCTTCTGGGCAATAAGCGAATCCTTGAAGTGCCGGAGCGAGCCCGCCACCTGGCCGATCTCGTCATCGCGGCCGCTCGCGGGAATCTCGACCTCGTGCTGTCCGGCGGCGAGCGCTCCGATCACGTCCGCGAGCCGGCTGAGCGGCCTCACCACGCGGCTGCGCAGCATCATGGTGACGCCGGCGAGCGTGCCGAGCAGCGCCAGCACCGCCACGCCCGCAAGCGCGAGCATCGCCAGCGCGCCATCGCGCGCGGCCGAGGCGCGCTCGGACGCTTCGGCCAGCGCAGCGTCGCGCACCCCGTAGAACATCTGGATGGCCGGCACGATGACCTTCGCCAGATCGTCGGCGTTGATGCCGTACTTGCCGTCACTCCGGGCCGCCGGCATTTCCGTGTCCACGGCGGCCGCAGCTTTTCCGAAATAGGACTCCATTGCCGCTTTGAACGCGGCGGCGATCCGGGATGGATTTCCGAGCTGGTCGATGCCGGCCTCGATGCGCTCGCGGTCGGCCTCGACACGTCCCTGCATACGATCCATCAGCGAGAATTCAGCCGCCGTGAGCGGTCGGCGCGCGCTGAGCGCCGGCGACAGCGTGGCGGCGCGGCTGCCGGCCGAGACGCGCAGATCCTGCGCCGTCCGCGCCAGGCTCAACAGCGCCGCAAGCGAGGAATCGGCATTGACGACCTTCGCCTCGAGCCGGTTCATGATCGGCTCGATATTGCCGATGACCTCGGCAACGCCCGGAAGGAAGCCCTTGGTCGCAGCGCCGTCGCGCGCTGCCAGGGGAACGCTCATGGCGCGATCTGCCGCCGTGTAGATATCCTTGAGCCGCCGCGCAGCACGGTCCAGGTTGTCGATCATCGGTCCGGCGTCATCCAGCACCATGATGGCTCGCCTTGCCCCGTCGAATGCGGCATCAGCGGCTTTCGCGGCCTTTGCGGCAGCATCGATCTGGGCCTGCGTCGCCGGGTTCTCCTGGAAAATCGGGGAAATGTAGGGAGCGCGAAGGCCGGCGACCTGCTGGCTGACCATCAGGGTCGCGCCAAAAGCCTCGACCGTCTTGATCGCGTCGGAGCGATTCGCGTAGATGCGGGTCTGGGGCACCAGCACCTCGGCGCCAAGGATGACTGCAAAAACCGTCACCGTCAGCATCGACAGCGCGAAAAGCTTCCCAATCCGCATCGTGCCCCCCCGAATACATGTCTGTAAATGCCGGAAACCTAGCGGGCGACCGCTAAGACCCCGTTAAGCAACGGCAACGCCGTAGTTCCGCGGGGATCGCCTCGTCGCGGCGCTCCGGAGCCGGAGAGGTTCCGATGGAAAGTGCGACAGAATTGCCGGCAATTGCCGGCCAAATACCTATATCAACGCTTGCAGCGCCATCCGGCCACACTCGCTTACCTCGGAACGTCAATGCTCTCCGTCGAACTCGTCATCGTCGTCGTCCTGATCGTCATCAATGGCCTGCTGTCCATGTCGGAGCTCGCCGTGGTGTCATCGCGCCCGGCGCGGCTGTCGCTGCTCGCCGCCAAGGGCGTGCGCGGCGCCGAGCGGGCGCTGACGCTGGCGGCCGATCCGGGAAAATTCCTCTCGACGGTGCAGATCGGGATCACGCTGGTCGGCGTACTGTCGGGCGCATTCTCGGGCGCGACGCTCGGGCAGCGGCTGACGCAATGGCTGGTGGAGCTCGGCCTGTCGACGGGCATCGCCGACATCGTCGGCGTCGGCATCGTCGTCACCCTCATCACCTACGCGACCCTGATCGTCGGCGAGCTCGTGCCGAAGCAGGTCGCGCTGCGCGACCCCGAGAGCATCGCGGTCAAGGTCGCGCCCGCGCTGCACTGGCTCGCAAGGATATCGCTGCCGCTGGTCTTTCTGCTGGATATCTCGGGCAAGCTGATCCTCGCGTTGCTCGGCCGCGGCGGCAAGGCCGAGGAGAAGGTGTCGGAGGACGAGATTCATCATCTCGTCAGCGAGGCCGAGAGCGCGGGCGTGCTGGAATCGGGCGAAAAGGAGATGATCGCGGGCGTGATGCGGCTCGGCGACCGGCCGGTCGGCGCGATCATGACGCCGCGCACGGAGGTGAACGAGATCGACCTGCGCGATGCCCCGGAGATCATCCGGGAGATCATCGCAAAAAGCCCGCACTCGCGCTTTCCGGTCTCGGACGGCGATCGCGACAAGCCGATCGGCGTGCTCCAGGCCAAGGACCTGCTGGTCGCCTTCATGAGCGAACGCGCGCCGGACCTGCGGTCGCTGGTCCGCGAGGCGCCCGGCATCCCGGCATCGGCCGATGCCCGCGACGTGCTGGCGATCCTGAAAGCCGCTCCGGTTCATGTTGGGCTCGTCTACGACGAATACGGCGCCTTCGAAGGCATCGTGACCACGGCTGACATTCTTGAGTCGATCGTCGGCGCCTTCCATTCCGAGGAGGGACCGCCGGAACCTGCCTATGTCAAGCGCGCCGACGATTCGCTGCTCGTCTCGGGCTGGATGCCGGTCGACGAGTTCGGCGAGCTGCTCGGCATCGAACTGCCGCCGCACCGCTACAACACGGTGGCGGGCCTCGTGCTGCAACAGTTCAACGTGCTGCCCGACGTCGGCGATGCCTTCGATCTCGACGGCTGGCACGTCGAGGTGATCGATCTCGACGGGCGGCGGATCGACAAGATCCTGGCGAGCAGGCGGAGTGAGCAGGCGGCGGCGTGAGTTGCGCGCGCTGAACTCTCCCCACGTGTCGTCCCGGCGAAGGCCGGGACCCATAACCACGGGGCGTAGTTTGGTGCGAGATCAGAGTTGACGAGCCTTCGCCAAACTCAATCCTCGGAGTATGGGTCCCGGCCTTCGCCGGGACGACAGCGGAGCAAGAGGCGTGAGCTTGCCCCAAGCATAGACCTCACCCGAACCGCACCCCGATCCGCTTTTCCTTGCGCCAGACCACGGTGCACCGCAGATGGGTTCCGTCGGCCTGGATGAACAGGGTGAAATGCTCGGGGATGCCGAGGGGGCTGGTGACGTCGAGGGCTGCGCCGGTGTCGGAGAAATTGCGGACGGTGCAGTCGATCGCGCCGCCGCCGAACTCGATGGTTCCGGCCTTCAAGACGCGATGCCTGGCTTTGTCACGCCGCTCGTCCATGGGTCTAATTTACACCCAAAGCTGACGCAGATGTTAAACCCTGGGTTGGCTCCCGACGAAATTACGTGAAGACCAGGCCCGGTGGTATCATACGGTGGACCTGTGCCTCACAGCGCCGGCTGGAACGTGTCCGCCCGCGCCATCCGCCAGGCCTCGCCGAACCGCGGGTCCTCCGTACCTTCGAGCAATTCGCCCGGGCGCAGCGAGGGATAGAGCTGGGCGAAGGACCTGACCTGGGTCGACGAGCTGCGCTGGCTGAAGTGGACCGGCCGCAGCTGCTGCGGATGCGTCAGGCCGGCCGCGGCAATCAGCTCGGTCAGCGAATGCAGCGTCGCGTGATGATAATTGTGCACGCGGTCGATCTTGAGCGGCACGTAGAGCGCGCGCGCCCGGGTCGGATCCTGCGTTGCGACGCCGGTCGGGCAGCGGTCGGTGTGGCAGCTCAGCGACTGGATGCAGCCGAGCGAGAACATGAAGCCGCGCGCCGAATTGCACCAGTCGGCACCGATCGCCATCGCGCGCGCCATGTCGAAGGCGGTCGCGATCTTGCCGGAGGCGCCGAGCTTGATGCGGTCGCGGGCATTGATGCCGATCAGCGCATTGTGCACGAAGTTGACGCCCTCGCGCATCGGCATGCCGAGATGGTCCATGAACTCCAGCGGCGCGGCGCCGGTGCCGCCCTCATTGCCGTCGACGACGATGAAGTCCGGATAGATGCCGGTCTCGAGCATCGCCTTGCAGATCGCCAAAAATTCCCAGGGGTGGCCGATGCAGAGCTTGAAGCCGGTCGGCTTGCCACCGGAGAGCCTGCGCATCTCGGCGATGAACTGCATCATGCCGACCGGCGTGGAGAAGGCGCGGTGCGAGGCCGGCGAGATGCAGTCTTCGCCCATCGTAACGCCGCGGATCTTGGAAATCTCCTCCGAGACCTTCGCCGCGGGCAGCACGCCGCCATGGCCGGGCTTGGCGCCCTGGCTGATCTTGAGCTCGACCATCTTGATCTGGTCTGTGCTGGCGACGCGCGCGAACGCCTCGGGATCGAACGTGCCGTCGAGATGACGGCAGCCGAAATAGCCGGAGCCGATTTCCCAGATGATGTCGCCGCCCATCTCGCGGTGGTAGGGACTGAAGCCGCCCTCGCCGGTGTCATGCGCGAAGCCGCCTTTCCTGGCGCCGGCATTCAGCGCGCGCACGGCATTCGGGCTGAGCGCGCCGAAGCTCATCGCCGAGATGTTGAACACGGAGGCCGAATAAGGCTGCTTGCAGTCCGGACCGCCGATGGTGATGCGGAACTTCTCCTCGGCATGAGCCTGCGGCGAGACCGAGTGATGCATCCACTCATAGCCCTCGCGATAGACGTCCTCCTGGGTGCCGAATGGACGCTTGTCGAGCTGCATCTTGGCGCGCTGATAGACCACCGCGCGGATGTCGCGCGAGAACGGCATGCCGTCCTTCTCGCTCTCGAAGAAATACTGCCGCATCTCCGGGCGGATTTCTTCGAGCAGGAAGCGGATGTGCGCCGAGATCGGGTAGTTGCGCAGCACCGCGTGGCCCTTCTGGAGGAGGTCGCGGACGCCGAGCAGCGTCAGGGCGCCGAAGATCACGATCGGGATCAGCAGGATGTCGAAGATCTTGCGATCGGAGATACCGATGCCGATCAGCAGCGCGGTCACCACCGCGCAGATCGTCAGCACGATGAAGCGCGGCGAGAACGGCAGCAGCAGAGTTTCCATGACACCCTGTTCGAGGGGCCCACGGCTCGATTTTGGCGCTTTGCTATTTTCGTCGGCCACGATTCCCATCCTCTCGCCAGCTTGAGGCGGTACGATACGTCCGCGCCTGTCATACGGATATGACGCGGCCCTTGTTTCAGGCTAGCGAATTCGGCCGAGGTAAATCAATCAGCCGGGAGAACGGGATTTTTGCAGCGCAGCAGAATGTGGGGGGAGGACGGGGCGGCTACCCGGGCAAGGCGCCTACCCACCGCGTCGTCCTGGCGAAAGCCAGAACCCAGAACCCATAACCCATAACCCCTGAGCGGGGTATTGCGAAGCCTGACAACGACCAACCTTCGCCAAACTTGACTCGGTGGGTATGGTCCTGGCTCCCGTGCGCAATTGCGCACTCGGCCAGGACGACACCGAGACAATGAGCGGCGCTTTACCGCTCGACGAAGGCTTTCTCGATCACGAAGTGACCGGGCTTGTTGCCGGAACCCTCGATGAAGTCACGGCCTTCGAACATCACTTTCAGCTCTTCCAGCATCGCCGGGCTGCCGCACATCATGATGCGGTCGGTTGCGATGTCGAGTGGGCCCTGTCCGATGTCGTTGAAGATCTGCTCGGAGCTGATGAGGTCGGTGATGCGGCCGCGATTGCGGAACGGCTCGCGGGTCACGGTCGGGTAGTAGACGAGCTTGTCCGCGAGCAGCTCCCCGAACAGCTCGTCCTCGCGCAGATTGGCGACGAGCTTCTCGCCATAGGCGAGCTCGGAGACTTGGCGGCAGCCATGCACCAGCACGATGGTCTCGAACTGTTCGTAGACGTCGGGGTCCTTGATCAGGCTCGCGAACGGCGCGAGGCCCGTCCCGGTCGAGAGCAGCATCAGCCGCTTGCCCGGGATGAGGTTGTCGGTGATCAGCGTGCCGGTCGCCTTGCGGCCGACCAGGATGGTGTCGCCTTCCTTGATCTTCTGGAGGCGCGAGGTCAGCGGGCCGTCCTGAACCTTGATCGAGAAGAACTCGAGCTCTTCCTCGTGGTTGGCGCTCGCCATGCTGTAGGCGCGCAGCAGCGGGCGGCCGTCGACCTCGAGCCCGATCATCGCGAACTGCCCGTTCTGGAAACGGAAGCCGGAATCGCGGGTGGCGCGGAAGCTGAACAGCGTGTCGGTCCAGTGCTGGACGGAAAGAACCTTCTCTCGGTAAAACGCGCTCATGTGTTTCGATATTCCGAATATTTGCGGTTTTTGAACAAAAGCGTTGCACGGCCCCTGAAAGCGAGGCGGACACCACTTGTCATGGCGGAAGATTGTCCGGTGTGATCTACGCCATTGAGGCCAATAATCAACCTCGTTTCGGATGCAATTGATGCCGATCAAACCGGCATTTGCGGCGGAAATGGCCGCATCATTAACGAATCTGCTGCCCGGCGCGCATGGCGGGCAATTTCTTTTCCCTCCGGGGCTCGATGGCAGCACTTAATTTCCGTCGCGCTCGCGAGAATTTCATTAAGAATAGCTCTGATTTTCGGCGCCGTTTGGCGCCGTTTCCCGCATTTTCGCGGTTTTTGGCGACAGGAGTGATTGAGACCCATGCCCAGCAGCGAACGCATCTTCGTCCAGGCGATCAGGCGCTACTGCGCCCGCCATGGCATTGCCGTCGACATCCGCTCCGACGGCTGGCTGATCGCGATGCGCCGGGGCGAGGCGCGCCACTTCGCCTTCGGCTACGACATCGGCCTCAACAGCGCCATCGCGCATCGTCTCGCCAACGACAAATCGGCGACGGCCGAGGTGCTGACGCTCGAGGGCGTGCCCTGCATTCCTCATCATCTCTTCCTCAACCCGAGCACGGGCGCGCAAATCGCCGGCCCCGGCTGGCGCGACGCGATGCTGGCCCTGCTGGCGCAGCATCCGCAAGGCGTGGTGGTGAAGCCGAACGAGGGCACCTCGGGACGCGCCGTGTTCAAGGTGACGAACGCTGCCGAGCTCGATCGCGCCGTCAGCGAGGTCTTTTCGTCGAGCCTCGGCCTCGTGATCGCGCCTTATGTCGAGATCGAGGAGGAGGTCCGCGTGATCCTGCTCGATCGCAAGCCGATGATCGTCTACCGCAAGGATCGGCCGTCGGTCGTCGGCGACGGGGCGCATACGTTGCGCGAGCTCGCAATCGCAGCAGGGCACGACGGGCAGCTGCGCGAGCTCGACACGCGCGAGGTGAATGCGATCGTCCCGAAGGGCAAGCGGCGCATCCTGAACTGGCGGCACAATCTGGAGGCCGGCGCGCGGCCGGTGCTGATGGAGAATGGCGAGGTGCACGCGGCATGCGTGAGGCTCGCCGTCGACGCCGCCAACGCCATCGGCATCGCCTTCGCCTCGATCGACGTGGTGCGCGCGGATGGCGCGTGGCGCGTGCTCGAGATCAATTCCGGCGTAATGATGGAAACGCTGGCGAAGCTGCATCCGGAGCTGGTGCAGGCCACGTATGACGCGGCGCTGGACCGGGTGTTTGGGGAGGCCGGCTGAGCCCACGCTGTCTCCTTCCCTTCTCCCCTTGTGTGGGAGAAGGTGGCGCGAACCGCCGGATGAGGGGTTCTCTCAACTCGCAAGACTGCTCGTGCGGATAGATACCCCTCACCCGTCTCGCCGCTGCGCGGCGAGCCACCCTCTCCCACAAGGGGAGAGGGTGCAGTGAGTTCGCGGCGCGATCGCTAATTATTCGCGCTCGCGGAATCGTCCATCGCCTTGAAGGCTTCTTCCAGTTGCAGCGAGATCGGCACGTTCAGCCGCTCGCCGGTGGGAAGCCTGGCGGTGAACCATTTGTTGTAGAGCGGCACGAGGTCGCGGTTGGAGCCGAGCTTGCGGAAGGTGCGCTCGACCACTGCGGCGAGTTGCGGCTCGCCCTTGCGGAACATGATGCCGTAGGGATCGTAGGACAGGTAATCGCCGGTGACGCGGAACTTGTCCTGGGCCTTGTGGCGCGCGATCAGGCCCGACAGAAGAATGTCGTCGGTGGCAAAGGCGTCAGCCTTGCCGTCGGCGAGCATCTGGAACGACTGCTCGTGATCGGGCGAGGTGACGATGTTGAGGCCGAGCGAGAACTTCTTGTCGGCCGCATGCATCGCCTGCTCGTTGGTGGTGCCTTTCGTCACCACCACCGTCTTGCCCTTCAGGTCGGTGACGGCCGACACGCTCGACGCCTTCGGCACCATCAGCTTGGTGCCGGCGACGAACATCAGGGGCGAGAAGGCGACGCGTTTGGCGCGCTCGGCATTGGCCGTGGTCGAGCCGCATTCCAGGTCGATCTTGTTCTGGAGCACGGCGTCGATGCGGTCGTCCGAGGTGACCTTGACATAGTCGATCTTCAGATTGGGGTCGTCGACCTCGACGCCGATCTCCTCGACGATGGCCTCGCAGAGCTCGAGGCTGTAGCCGATCGGGCGGTTGGCCTGATCGAGGAAGGAGAACGGCGGCGAGCTCTCGCGATAGCCGAGCCGCACGACATGCGCTTTCTTGATGGCCGACAGCGTCGGGCTGAGCCCTTCGCTGCTGGTCTGGGCGAATGCTGTGGTCGCGAGCAACGATGCCGCGAGCCACAGACAGCCGCCGATCACTGACCTCGTCAGTGTCTGGCCCATGATGCGCTCCTAACCATGGCCGGCCATGGCGGGCACTTCGCCGGGCACCATGTCGCCGGGCACGGCGTCGCCTGGTCCCATCTCATGCTCGGGCCCAAGCTCGCCTTCCCACTTCGCCACGACCGAGGTCGCGAGCGTGTTGCCGATCACGTTGGTGGCGCTGCGGCCCATGTCGAGGAAGGTGTCGATGCCCATGATCATGAGCAGGCCGGCCTCGGGAATGTTGAACTGCGCCAGCGTCGAGGCGATCACGACGAGGGAGGCGCGCGGCACGCCGGCGACGCCCTTGGAGGTGATCATCAGCGTCGCCAGCATCGCGAGCTGCGTGCCGAGCGCCATGTCGATGTGGTAGCTCTGCGCGATGAAGACGGCCGCGAAGGTGCAGTACATCATCGTGCCGTCGAGGTTGAAGGAATAGCCGAGCGGCAGCACGAAGCTCGAGATCCGCGACGAGGCGCCGAAGCGGTTGAGCGCCTCCAGCGTCTTCGGATAGGCCGCCTCCGAGCTCGCGGTGGAGAACGCGATCATCAGCGGCTCGCGGACCAGCTTCAGCAGATGGCTGTAGCGCGGCCCGATCACGATGAAGCCGACGATCACCAGGATCGTCCAAAGGATCGCCAGCGAGAGATAGAAGCCGCCCATGAACACGACGAGCTTCCAGAGCACCAGCAGGCCGTTCTTGGCCACCGTCGCCGTGATGGCGGCCCACACCGCGAGCGGCGCGAACAGCATCACATAGCTCGTCACCTTGAGCATGATGTGGCCGATATCGTCGATCAGCGCCAGGATCGGCTTGGAGCGCTCGGGCATCGCGCCCATCGCCACCGAGAAGAACACGGCGAAGATCACGATCTGGAGGATCTCGTTCTGCGCCATCGCGTCCGCGATCGAGGTCGGGATCAGGTGGGTCAGGAACTTCTCGATCGAGAAGGCCGAGACCGGCAGGCCGGTCGATTGGCCTGCCGCAGGCAGCGTGCCGGGGAAGTTGGCGCCGGGCTGGAGCAGGTTGACCATCACGAGGCCGAGCAGCAGCGAGACGAAGGAGGCGCTGATGAACCAGCCCATCGTCTTGGCGAAGATGCGGCCGAGCTTGGAGCCCGAGCCCATATGGGCGATGCCGCCGACCAGGGTGGCGAACACCAAAGGCGCAATGATCATCTTGATCAGGCGCAAAAACATCATGGCGATCAGGTTGATGGACGAGGCCCAGTCGGCGCGCGTATCGGGCAGGAAGTTGTAGATCGCCGAGCCCATCACGATGCCCAGCACCATCGCCGCCAGAATGTATTGCGTAAACCTGTTCGACATTGCTTACCCCCACGGACACCGGCGCTTCATGATGTCGCAGATATGACAGCGACGCAACACGCTTGGCGTGCGATCGCGTTGTCCAGATGTTCCCGTTGTGAAACTGGACGCGGCGATCTAGCTTTCATGCAGCGCACAACGAATGCGGCTTGCACGTTTTCTTTGCGGCAAGTGCATCAATAATCGTCAAACAAGCGAAGGGGAAACGCCATGAGCGGCAGCATCAATCGTCAGATTCTGTTGGTGGAAAAGCCCAGCGGCAAGCTCGGCCCCGAACATTTCAAGATGGTGGAAGGCACGATGCCGGAGCCGAAGGACGGCGAGGCATTGCTGCGCGTGCGCTACATCTCGCTCGACGCCGCCAACCGTGCCTGGATGCACGGCGCGACTTATCGTTCGGCGGTCGAGGCCAACAGCGTGATGGCCGGCGGGGCCATCGCCGAAGTGGTCAGCTCGAAGGCGCCGGGGCTGGCTGCCGGCGACATCGTGTTCGGCGACACCGGTTGGCAGGAGTTTGCCGCGGTGCCCGCAAAGCACTTGAACAAGATGCCGAAGCTCGAGCCGATGACGCATCTGCTCAGCGTGTTCGGCATTGCCGGCCTCACCGCCTATTTCGGCCTGCTCGAGATCGGCAAGCCCAAGGAGGGCGAGACGGTCGTGGTCTCGGCGGCGGCAGGCTCGGTCGGCTCGATCGTCGGGCAGATCGCAAAAATCAAGGGATGCCGCGTCATCGGCATCGCCGGCGGCGCGGACAAGTGCGGCTGGCTGACCTCCGAACTCGGCTTCGATGCCGCGGTCGACTACAAGGACGGCGCGGTGTTCAAGGCGCTGCGCGCCGCGGCGCCCAACGGCATCGACGTCTATTTCGACAATGTGGGCGGCGAGATTCTGGAAGCCTGCCTGCCGCAGATGAACAATTACGGCCGCATCGCCTGCTGCGGCGCGATCTCGCAATATGACGGCGCGCCGTCCGCACACGGCCCGCGCGGCGTACCCGGGCTGATCGTGGTGAAGCGGCTGGTCATGCAGGGCTTCATCGTGATGGACTACATGAAGGAGAGCCAGCGCGCGCTCGCCGAGCTCCAGGCCTGGGTCAAATCCGGCAAGCTGAAGGTGCAGGAGGACATCATCGACGGGCTCGAGAACACGCCGAAGGCGCTGATCGGATTGCTCGCCGGCGAGAACCGCGGCAAGCGCATGGTCAAGCTCTGACGACGTATTGTTTTGTTTGAGCATGATCTTTTCGGAATACCGCTGCACACTTTGCGCTAACGCGGCCCTTCGGGTCCGGATCATGCTCTAGTTACGTCGCATTGCGTCGGCATTATCTACTTGCGGTAGAGGCCAAAGCATCCAAAGATACCGCGCGCGGGGCATCACTCGCGGCGATTGCGCTTGCATCACATTTGAAAATCGTCGGCGTTACCGACAGGGCGGGAATTCACTCAAATGTTCAACACATTGAAACATGCATCGACGCGCACGGCGTTGCTGGCGGCAACGCTCTTCGCAACTGCAACAGGCGCATTCGCGCAAGCGCCGACCGACGCGCAGAAGAGCGCTATCCGCTCCGCATGCCGCTCGGACTTCATGACGCACTGCTCGAGCGTCACGCCCGGCGGCGTTGAAGCCTATCAATGTCTGCAGAAGAACATGTCCAGCCTTTCGTCGGGATGCCAAACCGCGGTTCGCGCGGTCGAGCCTGCTGCGGCGCCGAAGACGGAAGCCGCGCCACCCAAATCCCAACCGGCGAAGACTGAGCCGGCGAAGACTGAAGCGGCGCCGGCCGCCGAACCCGCGAAGCCGGCCGCCACCGCCGCCGCGCCGAAGGCGGCGGCGCCCAAACAGCCGAGCAGCGCGCAGGTCGCTGCGGTCAAGAGCGCCTGCCGCGCAGACTATCCCAAGGTCTGCGCCGGCGTGCCGCCCGGCGGCGCGCCCGCGCTCGAATGCCTGGAGAAGAACAAGGCCAAGGTTTCGCCGGCCTGCGAGAAGGCCCTGAGCGCCGCGGCCGGCGGCGGCGCGGCGGCAACGGCAGCGCCTGCGGGCGCAGCTCCTGCGGCGGCAGCACCGGCGGCCGCGCCAGCCGTGATCGTGCTGCGGCCGCTGCGGCCGCGCGAAGAGCTGTTCATTGTCCGATCGGCCTGTGGCGCCGACATCCGCACGCTCTGCGCCGGCGTCGCGCCCGGTGGCGGACGCATCGTGCAATGCATTGCAAGCAATGCCGCGTCGCTGTCGCCCGCCTGCAAGGACGTGCTGGCGCCGTTCGCGGCGCGATAGAGAGGCGCGCGACGACGCAAAGGGCGCGCATCAACAGCCGGCGGCGTGCGTGGAGGAACTCCGCACGCCTGCGACGACAAATCGCAGAATTTTACCGACAACCGATTTCGATCACGACAAGACCGGGAGGAAAACGTGCGTGCATTGCTGCTCACTGCTTCCGCGCTGCTGGCCTTCGGCGCGACCATGACGTTCGAGGCCACCGACGCCAACGCGGTCGTGTGCGCGCGCGGCGTCTATCGCGCCGGTTGCGCCGGGCCGAACGCCGCCGTCGTGGTCCGCAAGCCGGTTCCGGTGGTCCGCTGTACCAGGGTGCTGGTGAACGGTGTCTACGTGAAGCGCTGCGTCTGACGCACAGGTGGCCAAGCCGGCGCGGTTTGGCTATGCTCCGGACGTGATGGTTTCGGACACGCGCCAAACGTGTGTTTGGAGCGAGTTTCGGCGCGCCCCGCCATGCCGATAATTCCGCTGGCGCCGAACGTCGGAGCACATTAGTCTACCCCTAGATAGTGAGTATACTGTCAATTAGGGAGGCAGACGTTGCGGATCGCCGTGATTGGCGGGGGGCCCGGCGGGCTCTACTTCGCCTATCTCTGGAAGAAGCGTCACCCTGAGGATCAAGTCGACCTGTTCGAACAGAACCCGGCCGACGCGACCTGGGGCTTTGGCGTGGTGTTCTCCGACCAGGCGCTGGAGTTCCTGCGTACCGACGACCCCGAGACGGTCGACGCGATCGCGCCGCATATGGAGAGCTGGGAGAACATCACGCTGAACGTCCATGGCGACAGCGTCGCCATCGACGGCGTCGGCTTTTCCTCGATCGGCCGGCTCGAGCTCTTGCAGTTCCTGCAGCAGCGCGCGCTCGATGCCGGCGTCACGCCGCGCTTCGACACGCCGATTCACGCGATCGACCAGCTCAACGGCCATGACCTGATCGTCGCCGCCGACGGGCTGAACTCGCTGGTGCGCCGCGCCTTCGAGGGCGATTTCGGCACATCGCTGTCCTACTCCTCCAACAAGTTCGTCTGGTACGGCACCTCGAAGCGCTTCGACACGCTGTCGCAGACCTTCGTGAAGACCGACCGCGGCGCCTTCAATGCCCATCACTACCGCTACTCGCCGACCATGAGCACCTTCCTGGTCGAGTGCGATCATGCCACCTGGCAGGCCTACGGCTTCGCCTACAAGGACGTCGAGCAGTCCAAGGGCGTCTGCGAGGAGGTGTTTGCCGACACGCTCGGCGGCCACTGCCTGGTCTCCAACAAATCGGTCTGGCGCAATTTCCCCTGGGTCTGGAACGAGCACTGGTCGTTTAAGAATATGGTTCTGATGGGCGACGCGCTGCACTCGGCGCATTTCTCGATCGGCTCGGGCACGCGGCTCGCGATCGAGGATGCCATCGCGCTGGTCAAGGCGCTGGAATCGGATGCGCATCTGACCACCGCGCTGCATCGCTACCAGGCCGCGCGAAAACCGGTGGTGCAGAAGCTCGTCGACGCCGCGCGCACCTCGGCCGGCTGGTACGAGCACTTTGCCGAACACATGCAGCTCGATGTGATGGACTTTGCCTACAGCTACATCACCCGCTCCGGCCGTATCGACGATTCCCGCCTGCGCGCGATGTCGCCGGCCTTCATGGCGCGCTACGAGGCCGCGAAGAACGGCGGAGATGCGGCATGAGCAGCGAGCTTCGCGACCAGGTGCCCGCCGACAGCGCGGGCGCGCGTGAGATCGGCTTTGCCGTTCCGGAGATTTACAACGCCAGCCGCGTGTTGTTCGACAATCTCGCCAGGGGGCGCGGCGACAAGCCCGCACTGATCGGGCCGGCGGGTGCGCGCAGCTATGCCGAGCTTTGCGCGGAAGCTGGCCAATGGGGCAACGGCTTCACCTCGTTGGGCCTGAAGCGCGGCGATCGCGTGCTGCTGTTCCTCGACGATACCCCGGCCTATCCGGCCGCGTTCTTCGGCGCGGTCCGCGCCGGCTTCGTGCCGCTGCTGATCAACACGCTGACGCCGCCGGATCTGCTGCAGTTCTATCTCGCCGATTCCGGCGCGAGCGTTGCCGTGGCGGACGCCGAGTTCTGCGCGCGCTTCAACGCGGAGGCCTGCAAGGACACTCGTCTGCGCACGCTGATCGTCGTCAATGGCGCGGCGGGCGATCACGCCGCGCCGGAGGCGATCTCCGCGGCAGGCTGGCTCGCGCAATTCCCGACCGGGCTGGCGGAAGCCGCGACGCATCGCAACGAGATGGCGTTCTGGATGTACTCGTCCGGCTCGACCGGCCGGCCCAAGGGCATCGTGCATCTGCAGCACGACATGGCCTATAGTGAGGCCGCGTTCGCGCAGAATGTGTTGAAGCTTTCGCCCGACGACATCTGCTTCTCGGTGCCGAAAATCTTCTTCGCTTATGGCTTCGGCAATTCCGTCACCTTCCCGTTCTCGGCGGGAGCGGCGACGCTGCTGTTGCCGGGCCAGCCCAAGCCTGCCGCGATCTTCGCGGCGATCGAGCAATTCAAGCCGACGGTCTTTTTCGGCCTGCCGACCCTCTACACCTCGCTGACCAAGGCCGAGGGTGCGAAGGGGACGAACTTCTCGTCGCTTCGCATGTCGCTCTCGGCCGCCGAAGTGCTCTCGGCAGAGGTGTTCAACGGCTGGAAGACGCTCACGGGCCTGGAGATCGTCGAAGGCCTCGGCTCCACCGAGGTGCTGCACATCTACCTGTCCAACCGTCCCGAACAGAAGAAGCTCGGCGCCGCGGGTCTGCGCGTGCCCGGCTACGAGGTCGCGCTGAGGGACAAGGACGGAAGCGACGTCGGCGACAACGAGGAAGGCATTTTGTGGGTGCGCGGCGATTCCAACACGCCGTTGTACTGGAACCGGCCGGACAAATCCGCCGAGACGATCCGCGAGGGCGGCTGGATCTACACCGGCGACCGCTTCGTGCGCGATGCCGACGGCTTCCACTTCTTCCGCGGCCGCGCCGACGATCTCATCAAAATCTCCGGCCAATGGGTCTACCCGCTCGAGGTCGAGCTGTGCCTGGCCGACCATCCCGACATCCGCGAATGCGCGGTGTTCGCGGCCGAATTGCCGGACCGGCGCATGACGCTGAAGGCGGTGGTGGTGATGAACAGCCGGGCCGTCGACCAGAGCGAGGCGACGCGGCGGCTGCAGGACTACGTCAAGGGCAAGCTGCTACCTTACAAATATCCGCGCGAGGTGATCTTCATCGACGAACTGCCGAAGACGGGCACGGGGAAGATCGACCGGCAGGCGTTGTTGCGGATGTGAGGCCTCCCAAGCTTGCTGTCATCGCCCGCCTTGTGCGCACTTGCGCACTGGGGCGGGCGATCCAGTATTCCAGAGGCGGCGCGGCTAGAACCGAGGAGCCGCGGCGTACTGGATTCCCCGCCTTCGCGGGGAATGACAGCGGAGATAAAGGCGGCAGCGTCACCACACTCTCGCCGTCGTCCCGGCGAAGGCCGGGACCCATAACCACCGAATCTGGTTTGGCGAAGATTGGCAATGACGATCTCGTGCCACAACTGCCGGCACGGCGTATGGGTCCCGGCCTTCGCCGGGACGACACTGAGGATGAGGCTCCGCTATCGCGACAAACTCGCACTCACCCCCTCACCCCGCCTTCCCCAGATGCTCCAGCGCATCTTCGGCGCGCAGCGGCACCCGGGACGCTTCGTTGTTGAGATCGACGAGCTGCATCAAAAGTCCCATCAACATCTTGCGGTCGGCGGGCTTGAGCGGCTCCAGCATGCGCGTCTGGGCGCGTTCGACGGCGGGGATGATCTCGCGCAGGATCGCGGCGCCTGATTTGGTCAGATAGAGCAGCTTGATCCGCTTGTCCTCGGGCGCGGGCTTGCGCTCGATATAGTCCTTGGCCTGCAGCCGTTCGATCACGCTGCCGAGCGTGGAGCGGTCGAAGGCGATCACCGCCGACAGCCGCGTCGCATCGATGCCGGGATGGGCGTGGATCGCGATCAGCGCCGCATATTGCACCGGGGTCAGATCGAACGCCTTGCACTCTTCCATGAAGATCGAGACCGCGATCTGCTGCATGCGCCGGAACAGATAGCCCGGCGCGGCATAGACCGCGTCTATCGTGATCGGGGCGGCTGGCTTACTCGGCATCGGGCTGCTTCTCCGGCGCGGCGTTCGCAAAGGCCGCCAGCGCCTTGGCGGCGGCCTCGGCCTTGAGCAGACGCGGATAGGCGGACACGTCGACGCCGAAACGGCGGGCATTGGCGAGCTGCGGCACGAGGCAGAGATCGGCGAGCGTCGGCGCATCGCCAAAGCAGAACGGCCCGGGCTCATCCTTGATCAGCGTCTCGCAAGCCGCCAGTCCCTCGCGGTTGACCCAGGCCGCCCATTCCTGGACCTTCTCCTCTGCAAGGCCGAGCTCGCGCAACCGCGCCAGCACCTTCAAATTCTGTACCGGGTGGGTGTCGCAGGCGATCGCCAGCGCGAACGCCCTCACCTTCGCGCGCCGCAGCGGGTCCTTCGGCAGCAGCGGCGGGTTCGGGTGGATGTCGTCCAGCCACTCGATGATGGCGACCGACTGCGTCAGCACCGCGCCCGCATCATTCTCCAGTGCCGGCACCAGCCCCTGCGGGTTGATGGCGAGATAGGCCGGCGCGCATTGCTCGCCCTTGCGCAGATGATGCGGCAGGTGCTCGGCGCCAAGGCCCTTCAGGTTCAGTGCGATCCGCACCCGGTACGCGGCGCTGGAGCGGAAATAGCCGTGCAGCTTCATCGGGACCCTCCCTCATATTTTTTTGTCATTCCGGGGCTCGCGAAGCGAGAACCCGGAATCTCGAGATTCCGGGCCCGATGCTGCGCATCGTCCCGGAATGACTGCCTTGTACGTCGTCCGTCGCATTGACGCTACCTAGACAGTAAGTATACTGTCAATCAACAAAACGAGCGGGAGCCGCACCATGGAAGCCGTGACCAAGACGCCGGAACGTGAGGCGTTCTACCGGAAGATCGACGGCGAAAATCTCACCGCGCTGTGGACGGTGATGGGCGACCTGATCACACCGGAGCCGAGGAGCGCCTGCCGGCCGCATCTGTGGAAATTCGACGTCATCCGCGACTACATGACGGAAGCGGGCAAGCTGATCACGGCCAAGGAGGCCGAGCGGCGCGTGCTGGTGCTGGAGAACCCGGGCCTGCGCGGGCAGTCCAAGATCACGACATCGCTTTATGCCGGCGTGCAGATGGTGGTGCCCGGCGACGTCGCGCCCGCCCATCGCCACAGCCAGTCGGCGCTGCGCTTCGTGCTCGAGGGCAAGGGCGCCCACACCGCGGTGGATGGCGAGCGCACCGCGATGGAGCCCGGCGATTTCATCATCACGCCGTCGATGACCTGGCACGACCATTCCAACGAGACTGACGAGCCGATGTTCTGGCTCGACGGCCTCGACATCCCGCTGGTGCAGTTCTTCGACTGCTCCTTTGCGGAAGGTTCGAACGAGGACCAGCAGGCCATCACAAAGCCGGCCGGCGACAGCTTTGCGCGCTACGGCCACAATCTGCTGCCCGTCGACGTGAAGCGGAGTTCGAAGACCTCGCCGATCTTCAGCTATCCCTATGCCTACACCCGCGAGGCGCTGGAAAACGCCAGGACGCGCCAGGAGTGGGACGCCTGCCACGGCCTGAAGCTGAAATTCAGCAACCCCGAGACCGGCGATTTCGCGATGCCGACCATCGGTACCTTCATCCAGCTGCTGCCCAAGGGCTTTACGACCGCACGCTACCGCTCGACGGACGCGACCGTGTTCTGTCCGATCGAAGGCCATGGCCGCACGCGCGTCGGCGAGGCGACCTTCGAATGGGGCCCGCGCGACCTGTTCGTGGTGCCGAGCTGGCAATGGGTCACGCACGAAGCGGATGAAGACGCCGTGCTGTTCAGCTTCTCGGATCGGCCGGTGCAGCAGAAGCTGGACCTGTTCCGCGAGGATCGCGGGAATGCGTGAGGTGGGGTGCCGCTCCACTGTCGTCCCGGCGAAGGCCGGGACCCATACCGCGTGATCTATCGGGGAAGGACGGCATCAGTACCGACGAGAGAATAACTACGAGTCTTCGCCAAACCCCTCCCTGTGGTTATGGGTTCCGGCCTTCGCCGGGACGACACCGAAGTTGTGGCGCACCCCTGCCCACCCCGTCACGGCTACCGCCAGTGCAACAGCCGCGTCTCCAGCAGATTGATCACCTTCCCCACCGCCAATCCAAACACCGACAGGATCACCACGCCCGCAAGCAGCTGATCCGTCTGCATCAGATTGCCGGCCTGGAGCACGAAGGCGCCGATGCCGTATTGCGCGCCGATCATCTCGGCGCTGACGACGAGCAGCAGCGCCACCGACGCCGTGATACGGAAGCCGGCGAGGATCGCGGGCAGCGCGCCCGGCCAGATCACCTTGCGCACGATGGTGGCGAACGGCACGTTGAAACTCTGCGCCATCCGGATCAGGTTGCGCGGCACCGCGTCGACGCCGCTATAGACCGAGATCGCGGTCGAGAAGAACACGCCTAACGCAATGGTCGCGATCTTCGGCTCTTCGCCGATGCCGAGCCAGAGGATCAAGAGCGGCAGCAGCGCGATCTTCGGGATCGGGAACAGCGCCGAGATGAAGGTGATGCCGACGCTGCGCGCGAGCCGCGAAAGGCCGATGGCAAAGCCGACGGCGATGCCGGCCGCCGTGCCCAGCAGCCAGCCGACGCCGATGCGCAGCAGCGAGGCCGAGAGGTGCTGCCAGAGCGCGCCTGATATTGCGAGCTCGTAGATCGCGCGCACGATCGCCGACGGTGCCGGCAGGAACAGCGGATTGACGAGACCAGCGCTCCCGGCCGCCTGCCAGATCGCGATGACGAGCGCGAGCGCGATCCAGCCGCCGAAGCGGCTCGATGCCGGCACGAAGCCCGCGCCGCGGAAGCGGACGCGACGGGTCGCCTCGCTCTTGACGCTCTTGACAGGTGTTTCCGTCGCAGGCGCGCGATCAAGCATGCTGCACCTCGCGCTCGGCATCGATCGCCTCGTTGCGGATCAGCGACCAGATCTGGTTCTGAAGCGCCAGCAGCTTTTCACGCGCGGCGATCTCGCCGCGCTCGGTGCGCGTCATCGGCACGCTCACCACCTCGCGAATCCGCCCCGGACGCCGCGACAGCACCACGATGCGGTCGGCGAGCCGCGCCGCCTCTTCGAGATTGTGGGTGACGTAGACCGCGCCCATGCCGCCATCGGCGAGCAGGCGGACGAAGTCCTCCATCAAGAGCTCGCGGGTCTGGGAATCCAGCGCCGACAGCGGCTCGTCCATCAGCAGGATGGCAGGGCGCACCGCCAGCGCCCGCGAAATGCCGACGCGCTGGCGCATGCCGCCGGAGAGCTGCTTTGGATAGGTCTTGCGAAAATCAGTCAGGCCGGTGCGGCGCAGCGCATCCTCGACCAGCGCGCGGCGCTGCGCCGCCGAGAGCTGGGCGTGCAGCAGCGGGAATTCGACGTTTTCCTCGACCGTCGCCCAGGGCAGCAGCGCAAAGTCCTGGAACACGAAGGTGAGCGGATTGAGACTGTCAGCCGGCGGTGCCCCGCGCAGCTCGGGCGCGCCCGATGTCGGCTGCAACAGCCCGCCCAGGATCGACAGCAGCGTGCTCTTGCCGCAGCCGGACGGCCCGACAATCGCCACCACCTCGCCGGCACTGACCGTGAACGAGACGTCGTCGAGCACGGCGAGGTCGCCGAAGCGGTGAGTGATGTGGTTGGCGATCAGGTCCATTCTGTCTCGTCTATCCTCTGCCCCGTCGTTCCGGGATGATCCGAAGGATCAGACCACAGGTGCGCAATTGCGCACCGGGGAACCTCGAGATTCCGGGTTCTCGCTACGCGAGGCCCGGAATGACGAAAGGTTAGTCCGCCTTCACATAGTCCTTCGCGATGATCGCGTTCGCATCAAAGCCCTTGTCGGCAAAACCCTGCTCCTGGAGCCATTTGATCTGGTTGTCGACATTCTTGACGTCGAGCTTGCCGTCCGGATCGATATAGGCGCAGTTGCCGACCACCTGCTCGACCGGCAGGTTGGTGTATTTGGCGATGATCTCCAGCAGCGGTTTTGTCTGCTCGTTGATCGGGGCTGTGCCGTCCTTCATCGCGGCGAGGATGACGTCGTGATATTCGCGATCGGCTTTCGCGAGCGCGCCGAGCAGTTTCGTCACCAGCGCCGTGTTGGTCAGCGTCTTCGGCGAGGCGAACACCGCACCCAATTGCCAGGGCGTCTCGTCGCCGACCCAGCCCAGAAACTTCGCGCCGCCCTCGTCCACCAGCTTGCGTGCGGTGGAGATCGGCAGCAGCGCCGCATCGACGGTCTCGCCCTTCAGGGCAGCGGCCGCGTTCGACAGCGATTGCAGCGGGATGATTTTCACCTCCGACAGCTTGAAGCCGTATTTGTCGGCGAGCAGCCCCAGCGAATAGTGAAAGCTCGAGCCGACCTGCGTCACCGCCACGCGCTTGCCCGCGAGATCCTTCGGCGTCTTCAGTCCGGCCGCATAGGCATTGTTGCTCGCGAAATAGCCGATCAGGGGATAGCCGGCCTTCTCGCGGCTCATGCCGCCGATCACCTTCAGCACGCCCTTGCCGGCGAGATTGTAGAGACCGGCGGTGAAGGCGGTGACGCCGAAATCGATGTCGCCCGAGGTGGTGGCGACCGCGATCGGCTGCGCCGCGTCGAAGAATTTCAGCTCGACGTCGAGGCCGGCGTCGCGAAAATAGCCCTTGTCCTGGGCGATGAAGACCGGCGCGGACGACGACAGCCTGAGAACGCCGATCCTGGCCTTCAGCGCGTCCTCGGCCCGTGCCGTGCCCATCGCCATGATCGCCACCAGGCCAGCTACCGCGAGCCGCGCAATCCCGATCATCCCGTTTCCTCTCGTGGTTCTCTTGGTCGTTCTGTTACAACCGTCACAAACCTTCGGGCACCACCTGGTCCCGCCCGATGAAGGCGCCCTGTTGTTTCAACGTTTCCTGCAATTTTTCAATGGGGATGTCACGCGGGATCCGATTCCCCGACAGCGCCAGCGCTGCGGCGGAACCGGCGGCCTCGCCCATCGCGAAACAGGCACCGGAGACCCGCGCCGCCGACTGGCCTTCATGGGTCATCGAGGCGCAGCGGCCGGCGACCAGGAGATTGTCGACCCCTTCGGGCAGCAGCATCCGGTAGGGCAGCTCGTTATAGCCGCGCGATTCCGGGATTGGCGGAAAAGTGAAGATCACATCGCCGGGAACATGGGCCTCGATCGGCCAGCCATTGACCCCGATGGAGTCCTCGAACGAGGCGCAGCCTAGCACGTCGTCGCCGCTGAGCTGATAATCACCCCTGATGCGGCGGGTCTCCCGGATGCCGAGCTGCGGCGGCAGGTCGACGATGTAGGACTTTTCAAAGCCGGGCACTGTGCGCAGGAATTCGAATGCCGCCAGCGCCTGCTTGCGGCCCTCGATCTCGCCGCGGGTGAGATCGTCGGGCTCGACGCCGTTGATGGCATGGCCGTCTTCGCGCGCCACTTGCGTAAAGTTCACCCGCCACTCGATGCCGGATTTCTGCGGCCGCACGATGGCGCTCTTGCGCGGGAATGTGTGGGTGCCGGCGGCGAGCGCCCGCTCCATCAATTGCGGGATGGTTCGCCAGGCCTCGCCCGCCTTCTCGGGATCGATGCCGTTGAGACGGAGCATCATCGACGGATAGAGCGGATGGCCGTGTTCGTCGCCGATTTCGAACGGCGCGCCGGCCCAGACCGCGAGATCGCCGTCGCCGGAGCAGTCGATGAAGATCTCGGCGCGAACCGCCTGCCGGCCGGCCTTGGTCTCGACCATCAGCGCGTCGATGCGGCTGTTATCGCCCATCACCACGCCGGCGCCGAGCGCGTGGAAGAGGATGTGCACCTTGTGGCTGGCGAGGAGCTCGTCGGCCGCGATCTTGTAGGCCGCGGTGTCGTAGGCCTGTGCAAACACCTTGCCGAGGATCAGATGCGGCGCGTTGAGGCCGTTCAGGCGATCGATCCGCGCCAAGAGCTCGGACGCCATGCCCTGCACCAGCCGGTGGGCCTGGCCATAGACATTGCCGTGCAGGCCGCAAAAATTGGTGACGCCGGCGGCGGTGCCCATGCCGCCGAGAAAGCCGTAGCGCTCGATCAACAGCGTGCGCCGCCCGGCGCGCGCAGCCGAGGCCGCCGCCACGATGCCGGCCGGGCCGCCGCCGAGGACGACGACCTCGTATTCGCCGTAGAGCGGCACCTGGCGCGCTGGTTCTTCGATCGTCGTGGCCCGCATGGCGCGTCCTATCCCTGAAAATCTCTTTGCTTGAGCCCGACTATGAATTAACGCGGACTGAGCTACAATCCTCCAAAATAGGCGATCAGCTTTCTCGAATCGCGAAAGGTCGAGATGGACATCCTGGTGAACCTTCAGGCGTTCCTGGCGACCGCGGATGCGGCCGGCTTCTCCGCGGCTGCGCGGAAACTCGGCGTCTCGACCTCGGTGGTGGCCAAACGCGTCACGCAGCTGGAGGCGCGGATCGGCGCGCCGCTGTTTCACCGCTCGACCCGGCAATTGCGCCTGACCGAGGCCGGCCAGCGCTACGTGCATCGCACCCGCGGCGTCGTCACCGACGCCACCGATTTGCTGTCGCGCATGGGCGAGAAGGGCCACGATCTCGTCGATCATCTGCGCATCAAGGCGCCAACCTCGCTGACGGTGGCGCGGCTTGCGGATACCTTCAGCGCCTTCCAGACCCAGAACCCGCGGCTGAAGCTCGATATCGTGCTGGTCGACCGTCCGGTCGATCCCGTCACCGAGGGCTTTGACATCGCCATCGGTGCCTTTCCGCATTCCTTCGGCGGCGTGATCGACGAGCCGCTGTGCGCGCTGAAGCGGCTGCTCTGCGCCTCGCCGGCCTATTTGAAGAAGCACGGCACGCCAAAACATCCGCGCGACCTCGTCGAGCATCGCTGCCTCAGCTTCCTGCCGACCGGACCGGAATGGATCTTTGACGGGCCGCGCGGCCGCATCAGCATCCAGGTCAGCCCGTTGCTGTCGTCCAACGAAGGGCACGTGCTGGCGCGCAGCGCCATCGCCGGCAACGGCATCGCACTGATCTCGCATTACCTCGTCGCGGATGCCTTGCGCGACGGCACGCTCAAGCCGGTGTTGCGCGATTTTCCGATTCCGGAATTGTGGGTCAAGGCCGCGATCCCCGAGCGGCGGCGCAATGCGGCCGCGGTGCAGGCGCTGCTCACTTTGCTGAAAACGTCACTCGCGCCGTCGTTGTGAGGAGCCGTAGCCCGCATGGAGCGAAGCGGAATGCGGGGATGCCGAACCCGGATTACGCTTCGCTCCATCCGGGCTACGCGCCTGCTACAAGATGGTTGCCCTCGATCGGCGGACCTGAGAGAAGTTGCACCAGGCGCGCGGCGGCCGTAGCCCGCATGAGCGAAGCGATATGCGGGTAACAGTGGTCCCGGATATCGCTTCGCTCATCCGGGCTACGCGCCCCACGTCATGTCAACGAATGGATACGACGCTTTTGAAACTCACCCTGCCTGCCCTGATCGTTCTCGCGTTCTCAACCGCCCCTGCCGCGGCCGTGGAGCAGAACTGCCGCTTCATCCAGGCCAAGCCCGATCGCGAGGCCTGCTACAAGCGGCAGGAGGACGAGCTCGCGGCCAAGCGCAAGCCCGCCGCGCCAGCGAATGACGGCAAGACGCTGCAATCGCAGCAGCAGATGCGGCAGGACGACGAGGCCGTCTATCGCAGCATCAACAACATCTGCCGCGGCTGCTGAGCGGGGAGCGCTCAGCCTTTCCCGCCGCCCCACTTCGCCGCCCGCTTCTCCGCAAACGACGCCAGCCCCTCCGCCGCCTCGGCGCTCTGCCGCTTGAGCGAATGCAGGTGCACCAGCCGGGCGTAAGCGGCATCGTCCACCGCCATGCCGCCGAACGAGCTCTCCAGCGCCAGCCGCTTGGTCTCGGCCATCGCCTCCGGTCCGTTGGCGAGCAGCTGCTCGACCACCTTGGCACCGGCAGCTTCCAGCTCGGCGAGCGGCACGACTTCGTGCACGAGGCCGATGCGGCGGGCGTCCTCGGCGCCGAAACGTTCGCCGGTGAGCGCGTAGCGGCGGACCTGCCGCACACTAATGGCGTCGCAGAGCTGCGGGATGATGATCGCGGCGGTCAGGCCCCAGCGCACCTCCGTGATGGAGAAGAGGGCGTTATCCGCGGCGATGACGACGTCGCAGGCCGCGATGACACCGGTGCCGCCGCCAAAGCAGCCGCCCTGCACCAAAGCCACGGTCGGGATCGGCAAGGTGTTGAGCCGCTGCACGGCCTCGAACGTCGCCCGGGACGCCGCCTCGTTGGCCTCAGCCGATTGCGGTCGCACGCCGTTGATCCATTTGAGGTCGGCGCCGGCCTGGAAATGCTTGCCATCGCCCCGGAGCACGACGACGCGCAGGTTGGGCTTCTTGCCGAGATCGTCCATCGCCGTGAGCACGCCGGCAATTAGCGCGCCGTCATAGGCGTTGTTGACCTCCGGCCGGTTCAACGTGACGGTCGCAACCCCACGCTCATCAAGGGTCCACAGGACGGGGCTGGCATTCATCGGCGATCCTCCGGCTATGTTGCTTGCCGTGCACTATGGCCGAGGCAACGCATGCCGATCCATATCTTTCCAGCGTGGGGCGGTCGCGCCCATCGCATGGCGGCTTGTGTCATGCTGGCGCCCGATGGCACCAAGGGATCAGGGACTGGATTTACATGCGCATCTGCATTTTCGGCGCGGGCGCCGTCGGCAGCCATATCGCGGTCAGGCTGGCTCGCGCCGGTCATGAGGTCTCGTGCGTGATGCGGGGGGCGCATCTGGAGGCCGTCCGCGCCAATGGCCTGAAGTTGCGCGTCGGCGATTCCGAGGTCACCGCCAAGGTCAACGCCACCGGCGATCCGGCCCAGCTCGGCCCGCAGGACGTCGTCATCAGCACGCTGAAGGCCACCGCGCTTCAGGGACTGGTCGCCAGCCTCAAGCCATTGCTCGGCGAGGACACCGCGATCGTGTTCGCCCAGAACGGCATTCCCTGGTGGTACGGCATCGGCCTGCCGCCGCGGCATCCGGCCCCGCCCGACATCTCCTTCCTCGATCCGGGCGGGCGCTTGCGCGCCTGTATCGCGAAGGAGCGGATCGTCGGCGGCGTCATCTTCTCCTCCAACGAGGTGATCGCACCCGGGGTGGTGCAGAACCTGACGCCGGACCGCAACCGCCTGCTGGTCGGCGAATGCGATGACCGCAATTGCGAGCGCATCACCAAGCTCCGGACGGTCCTGAACGACGCGCGGCTGGAATCGCCGCCGGTGGCCGAGATCCGCGAGGCGATCTGGTCAAAGCTGCTGACCAACATGTCGCTGTCGGTGCTGTGCCTGCTCACCGGCCAGACCGCGCGCGGCGTGCGCGACGACCCTGCCTTCGCCGAGGTGATTCCGCGCATGCTGAACGAAGCCAACGAGATCGCCCAGCACTTCATCCCGGAGGTGAAACGCGTCACGCGCAGCGGCCCCGCGCCCAACCACAAGCCATCGCTGCTCCAGGATTACGAGCTCGGCCGCGCCATGGAGATCGACGTGCTGGTGAAGGCGCCGGCCGCCTTCGCACGCAGTGCCGGCCTGTCGACGCCGACGCTCGACCTGATCGCCGCGCTGGCGATCCAGAAGGCGCGCGACAAGGGGCTTTACGCAGCCTGAGCTTCCGCGGCGTGAGCTTCAGGCGAGTTGGTCGATCCAGGCCGTCAGCGTGTCGAGCACCTCCGCAAGCGCCTCTTCATTGGTCCGGCCGGACTTTTTCAGCACCGCGAAGGAATGATCGCCGCCTTCGACCTCGTGCAGCGTCGCCTTGGGGCCGAGCGCATCGATCACGGGCTTGAGGAGGCCGAGATCGGCAAGGCCGTCGCGCGTACCCTGCAGGAACAGCATCGGGATCCCGACATGGGTGAGGTGCTCGGCGCGCTCCGTCGACGGCTTTTTGTCGGCGTGCAGGGGAAAGCCGAGGAAGGCGAGCCCTGTTACGCCCGGCAGCGCGGCCTTTGACTGCGCCTGCGAGGTCATGCGCCCGCCAAATGATTTTCCGCCGGCGACGAGCTTCAAGCCGGGGCAGAGCCGCGCTGCTTGCTCGACTGCCGCGCGGATAGTGGCGTGGGCCACCGCCGGCTGGTCAGGACGGCCCTGCTTGTTTTCCATGTAGGGAAAATTGAAGCGGAACGTCGCGATGCCACGATCCGCGAGGCCCTGCGCAATCTTGTCCATCGATGCATGCCGCATCCCCGCGCCGGCGCCATGCGCGAGGACGTAGCAGGCGCGCGCCTTGTCCGGCCGCACCAGGATCGCGGAGACCGTGCCGATACGCTCGATGTCGAACTTGAGCTCTTGAGTTTTGACAGCCACAATCAACCATCCTGACAGACGCGTTTCCGGCGCCTTGGTAGCGTCACCGGCGCAGCCTGAAAACACAATAATTGCCGCGGCCGACTGGCCTACCAAGCCGGCAACCGCATCGACCGAGGTGACCATGTCCTACCGCTCCGCCTGGATGACCGAAGAGCTCGACGTCTTCCGCGACCAGTTCCGGAAGTATCTGGCCAAGTACCTGGCTCCGCACGCCGAAAAGTGGCGCGAGCAGAAGATGGTCGACCGCTTTGCCTGGCGCGGGCTCGGCGAGATGGGCGCGCTTTTGGCGAGCGTGCCCGAAGCCTATGGCGGCCTCGGCGCGACCTTCGCCTATGACGCCGCGGTGCTGGAGGACCTCGAGAGCACGGTGCCGGAAATGACGACCGGGGTCTCCGTGCACAGCGCCATCGTCGCCCACTACATCCTCAACTACGGCTCGGAGGAGCAGAAGACGCGCTGGCTGCCGAAAATGGCATCGGGCGAGATGGTCGGTGCCATCGCCATGACCGAGCCCGGCACCGGCTCGGATTTGCAGGCCGTGAAGACCACGGCCAGGAAACAGGGCAATTCCTACGTCATCAACGGCCAGAAGACGTTCATCACCAACGGCCAGGCCGCCGATCTCGTCATCGTCGTCGCGCGCACCGGCGAGCCGGGTGCCAAGGGCATCTCGCTGCTCGGGGTCGAGACCGCAGGCGCCGACGGCTACAAGCGTGGGCGCAACCTCGACAAGATCGGCCTGCACGCCTCCGACACCTCCGAGCTGTTCTTCGACAACGTCACCGTGCCGCCGGAAAACCTGCTCGGCGGCGAGGAAGGCCAGGGCTTCGCGCAGCTGATGCAGCAATTGCCGCAGGAGCGGCTGGCGCTTGCGGTCGGCGCCGTCGCCTCGATGGAGCGCGCGATCAAGCTCACCACCGAGTACACCAAGGAACGCAAGGCCTTCGGCAAGCCGCTGATGGACTTCCAGAACACCGCCTTCACGCTCGCCGAGCGCAAGACCGAGGCGATGATCGCGCGCGTTTTCGTCGACTGGTGTATCGAGCGCCTGATCGCCAAGGATCTCGACACCGTCACCGCCTCGATGGCGAAATACTGGTGCTCGGAGAAACAGGTCGAGACCGCCGACGAATGCCTCCAGCTGTTCGGCGGCTACGGCTACATGCAGGAATATCCGATCTCGCGCATCTTCATCGATTCCCGCATCCAGAAGATCTATGGCGGCACCAACGAGATCATGAAGCTGTTGATCGCACGGTCGCTGTAGGGCTGGTTCGCCTCAGGCGAAAGGCGTTTGAGGCAATATGGCAACCACAAAAAGCACCGTCGTCCCGGCGAAGGCCGGGACCCATAACCACAGGGAGAAGTTTGGCGAAGACTAGTGGCTCGGTACTCCCACCTTTCACGGTTGATAGATCACGCGGTATGGGTCCCGGCCTTCGCCGGGACGACGAGCGGGGCGACATCGTTGCCACAAACCGCCCTCACGTAACTTCCCTCAGCCCGCACGCCAATCCCGCGGCCGGCATCCAAAACGCTGCTTGAAGCGCCGGGTGAAGTGGGAGAGGTCGGAAAAGCCCCAGTCGAACGCGATGGCGCCGATTTCGCGACCGGGCAATGCCGGATCCCTGAGGTCGGCCGCGGCGCCATCGAGGCGCCGCTGCATCACGTAATCGGAAAACGTCGTGCCGGTGCGTTCGAACAGCTTGTGCACGTAGCGCTCGCTGATGCCGACGGCGCCGGCGACGGTGGCAACCGTCAGCCCCTGCTCGCGCAGCCGCTCGTGAATGGCACGGCGCAACGCCAGCACGGTGGCGTCGGCGAAATTGATGGCCTCCGCCGTTTGCGCCCGTGAGCGGCGCGACAGGCTGAGCGCAACGAGATCGAGCAGCACGTCGAACAGCCGGACGCCGTCCTCCTCCGCCATCCGCAGCGCGCCGGCATTGAGGGACCGCGCGGTTTCGACGATGAGATGACCGACATGGGGATCATCGGACACGCGCTCGGCCCTGAAATCGAACGACGGCGGCAGCCGGTCGCGTAAGGCGCGCGACGGCACCCAGAAAGAGGCGACCTGCAGCGTCGGGCCGCGATCGTGCAGCAGCGTCACCTCGCGATCGCTGTCGACAATGCCGACCTGGCCGCGTGACAGGCTGACCTCGCGGCCGCCCTGGAGCATGCGGCAGCGCCCGGCGAGCTTGAAGTTGAGATAGAAGCAGCTCTCGCTTGATGTCGCGATATCGGCGCGCGAACGATTGACGGTGTGCTCGGGAAACACCACCCGGTTGACCGCGCCCGCGCCCAGCCGGATCGTCTCCACCTTGGCCGGAAAGCGCGACGTCGTGGCCGATTCCGGCGTCAGGTTCATGAATGCCTGGCAGATCGCCTCGCGATAGTAGGAGAACTGCTCCTCCGGCCGCGTTCCTCCGGTGTCCCAGACCAGATGCGGGGGCCGGCTTTCAGAATTGAGCTGCTCCATCAGTTCGCTCCGAGACCAATCCGGTTCAGCATCAGACAAGCGGAAAATGGTCCGCCGGTTCACACTTCGCACAACAAGAATTGTCCGCCGCGCCTCGCGAGCGCCGCAAAAGACCCCATTCGTACCGATCTAACCACATCCTGCGAAGGAGCCACAACATGTCGACCTACGTTCTCGTTCACGGCGCCTGGCACACCGGTGCCGAGTTCGAGCCTGTCGCGGCGACGATCCGCGCCCATGGCCATCAGGCCTACACCCCGACGATCAAAGGCAATCGCCCGGGGGATGCCAAGACGACGGGGCTTAAGGAGGCGGTCCAGTCCATCGTCGACTACCTCGCCGAGAACGATCTGAAGGACGTCGTCCTGCTCGGCCATTCCTATGGCGGCATGGTCATCACCGGGGTGGCGGACCTTGCGCCGGAGCGCATCCGGCGGCTGGTCTACTGGAACGCGTTCGTGCCCAACAATGGCGAGTCGCTCAACGACATGGTGCCGCCGCAATATGTCGGCCTGTTCGACATGATCGCGGCCGAGCGTGGCGATGGCTCGGTGGTGCTGCCGTTCCCGATCTGGCGCGATGCGTTCATCAACGATGCCGATCTCGCGCTGGCGCAGCGCGCCTATGAGATCCTCAATCCGCATCCGCTGAAGACCTTCAGCGACAAGATCGCGCTGAAGACCAATCCGGCCGAAATGCCGCTGGCAAAATCCTACATCAACTGCACCGAGGACACCGCGCTGCCGCACGGCTATCCCTGGCATCCGCGGCTGTCGGAGAAGCTCGGCCTGTTCCGCCTGGTGCAGGTGCCGGGAAGCCACGAATTGTGCTTCTCCGATCCGGCGCGGCTGGCCAAGGCGATCATGGAGGCGGGGCGCGACTGACCGGCGCGCTATCTCATCCGCTTGTCGGCCGCGACGAAGTCGATGAAGGTCCTCACCTTCGCGGAGAGATATTTGCGGCTGGGATAGACCGCGAACAGGCGCCCTTCGAAGATGATCTCATTGGGCAGAACGTGCTCGAGACGTCCGGCGGCGATGTCCTCAGTGACCAGCCATTTCGGCAGGAAGGCGAGGCCCATGCCTTCCAGCGCAGCCATGTGCAGCAGCGTTTCATTGCCGCTGCGCAGGACCGGGTTGAACTTGACGGTTTCGACGCCGCGGTCTCCCGTGAAGGAGAAGCTTTCGCCCGGATAAAGCGCATAGTGCAGGACCGCCTGGCCGGCGAGGTCGGCCGGCCCGGCCGGGCGGCCGGCACGATCGAGAAAGGCGGCTGACGCGACCAGGTGGAACGCGACCCTGGTGATCGGACGCGCGATCAGGGCCTCGTCGGGCGTGCCGGTGGCGCGCAGCGCCAGGTCGAATCCCTCCTCGACCAGATTGACCAGCCGCCCGCTGAGATCGACATCCAGGCACACTTCCGGATAGCGGGCCCGATAGTCGGACAGCACGCCCGCGAACATCGCGTTCGCCATCCAGACCGGCGCGGTCAGCCGCAACGTGCCGCGTGGAACGACGGTCGCCTTGCTGACGGCGGCTTCGACCTCGTCGAGCGAATCCAGCATCTGCCGCGCTTGCTCGAAATAGAGCGCGCCGCTCTCGCTGAGGCTGACGCGCCGGCTAGTGCGGTTGAGCAGCCGCGTGCCCAGCCGCTTTTCGAGCTGCATCACATGCTTGCTCGCCATGGCGGGCGAGAGGCGCAGGCGCTCCGCCGCAGCCGCAAAGCTCTTCAGCTCCGCGACCAGGCAAAACACCCTCATACTGACCAGGGAATCCATGAGATCATCAACACCAGGGAAAGGAATCCATCCCAAAGCACATAATGATCAAAGATGGTGAAACTATCAAATGGTGGCAACCCTCAGCTGTCTGGAGACCCACCATGTCGACGACCACCCTCGAAACCGCCCAGCCCGGCCGGGCCCTTCGCATCGGCCTCTGGATCGCGCAGGTCCTGATCTTCGCCGCGTTCGCCTCGGCCGGGCTGGTCAAGCTGCTCACGCCGATCCCCCAGTTGGCCGCGATGATGCCCTGGGCCGGCCAGTATTCCGAAACGTTCGTTCGCTTCATCGGGCTGGTCGATCTCGCCGGCGGGATTGGCATCCTGTTGCCGGCCCTGACGCGAATTCTGCCGCGGCTGACGGTGCTGGCCGCGCTCGGTTGTTCGGTGCTGCAGGTCTTTGCACTTGTCTTCCACATCTCGCGCGGCGAGGCTGCGGTCACACCGCTCAACATCGTCCTGCTCGCGCTCGCGCTGTTCGTGCTGTGGGGACGCGGCCGCAAGGCGCCGATTGTTTCGCGGCAATTCTGAGCGGCGGGTTGGCACGGCCATGGTCTCTGCCAACGGATGGTCGCGGAGGGGCCTGCTCGCGGGAGCGTCGATCCTCACGACGGGCGGCGCCGCCGCAGCCAAGGACGATCGCCTCGTCGACGGCGTCGTCATCCTGATCGACAGCAACGAGCCCTATGTCATGGGACACGCCGTCAGCTACTCAGCCAATCTCGCCAAACATTTCGCCGACAAGGGCGCGAGGCTGCTGATCGAAGTCGTCGCCAACGGCAAGGGCATCGACTTGTTCCGCGCGGACAAGTCGACGCTCACCGAGCCGCTCGCGACGCTGCGGCAGTCGCTGCCCAATCTCGCCTACAGCATGTGCGCGTCGTCCAAAGCGATCGCGGAAGCCAGGGAGCAGATCGCGATTCCGCTGATCGCAGGCGCGAGCCTGGTCCCGTTCGGCATCGGACGCGTCGTCGAGCTCCAACTCAAGGGCTGGGCCTACATCCATGCGTGAGAAATCTCGCGCATTGTCCAGGCGATCGCTCATGATGGCCGCACCGGCGCTCCTTGTTGCTCCGCACGCAAGCCGCGCGCAGGTCGGCGCTCCCGCCTGGCCACCGGTGTTCGAGACCGGCCGCAGCCAATTCACGCTGGTGCGGCCCCGCGCCGCGATGCCGCAACTGCGGCTTCAGGACCTGCGTGGAAAGGACGTTGTCGTGACGACAAAGCCGGGACGCATCACGCTCGTCAATTTCTGGGCGACGTGGTGCGCGGCCTGCCGGCTCGATCTGCCCGTGCTTGCAAGCCTCGCCGCATCGCAACGCGACGGACTGGATGTTGTCGCTGTTTGCACCGACACGAAGGATTTGCGAAAGATCCGCGCGTTCCTCGGCGGCCTCGCGGTGCAGAACCTCGCCTGCTATGTCGACGCGTATGGAGCGGCGGCGGAGTCGTCCGCCTCGGTCTTCACGATCGTTGGAATGCCCATTACCTATCTGGTCGGAGTGAGCAATCGCGTCGAGGGCTACATCGCCGGCGCCGCTGAGTGGCTCTCGCCCGCGGGCGCGCGGTTGCTGCAATTCTATCGCGAGCAGGGCTAGGATGAGGCGGCCTGCCGTCGCGCCGACGGTTCCAACGGCCTTGCTCAATCGCAAGCGAATTCAGATTTACGAGACAACCCGTCATTGCAAGGTGCGGCAGCAGACCATACGCTGCCCGCCATCGGCAGCCGCCATCTGGTCTCGCTTGCATCGGGAGAATTGCGAATGGTTCACGTCTCGCGACGGAAACTGCTTCAGCTTGCGGCTGTTGCGCCATCGGCACTTCCCGCGGCCTGGACGTCGGTTGCATCAGCCGCGGCCGGAAAGAAGATCCTGACTGCGGTGATGCAATCGGACCTTCGCGTCACCGATCCCGGCTTCACGACGGCCATCATCACCCGCGACCATGGCTACATGGTCTACGATACGCTGCTCGGCATCGATTCCAGCTTCAAGGTGCGGCCGCAGATGGCCGACTGGACCGTGTCCGCGGACAAGCTGACCTACACCTTTATCTTGCGCGACGGCCTGAAGTGGCATGACGGCGCGCCGGTGACGGCGGAGGATTGCGTCGCCTCGCTGAAGCGCTGGGGCACGAGCGTCGACGGCATGGCGCGCAAGCTGATGGACTTCACGGCGGGCATCGAAGCCGCAAATGCCAAATCGATCGTCCTCAAGCTGAAGGAGCCCTATGGCCTGGTGCTGGAGACGATCGCCAAGCCATCGTCGATCGTGGCCTTCATGATGCCCAAGCGGCTTGCAGAGACCCCGATCACCAAGCAGATTCCGGAGCAGATTGGCTCCGGCCCGTTCAAATTCGTGGCTGGCGAGTTTCAGCCCGGCGTGAAAGCCATTTACGAAAAGAACACCGACTATGTGCCGCGCAAGGAGCCGGCCGAATGGACCTCCGGCGGCAAGGTGGTGAAGGTCGACCGCGTCGAATGGATCACGATGCCTGACGCGCAGACCGCGCTCAACGCGCTGCAATCCGGTGATGTCGATTTCGTCGAAACGCCGCCGTTCGACATGCTGCCCACGCTGGAGTCCAACCCAGACATCAACCTGACAATCCTGAACAAGTTCGGCTTCCAATCGTTCGGGCGCATGAACTTCCTGCATCCACCGTTCGATAATGTGAAGATCCGCCGCGCCGCGCTGCTCGCAATCAACCAGAAGGACGTGCTCGACGCACAGATCGGCAATCCCAAATACTACAAATTCTGCGGCGCCTTCTTCATCTGCGATACGCCGCTGGCCAGCGACGCCGGCGGCGAGACCCTGATCAAGGGCAACAGCATGGCGGACGCCAAGAAGGCATTGGTTGAGGCCGGTTATGACGGCACGCCCGTGGTGATCCTGGCGGCGACCGATCAGATCCTGCTGAAAGCGCAGCCGGTCGTGGTCGCACAACTCTTGCGCGAGGCCGGCTTCAAGGTCGACCTTCAGGCGATGGACTGGCAGACCGTGGTCACCCGCCGCGCCAACCAGAAGTCCCCGAAGGAAGGCGGCTGGAACATGTTCTTCACCTACCAGGGCGCCACCGATTCGATGAACCCACTGGTCAATGTCCCCATGGGCGGCAAGGGCAAGGAGGGCGGCTGGTTCGGCTGGCCCGAAGACCCCAAGCTCGAAGAGCTGCGCGACGCCTTTGCCCGCGCCACCTCACCGGAAGAGCAGAAGAAGATCGCCTTCGACGTGCAGAAGGAGGCCTACGATCAGGTGATCTACGTCCCGCTCGGCCAATTCCTGGCGCCGAGCGCATGGCGTAAATCGCTCACCGGCGTGATCGACGGCCCGGCGACGCCGATGTTCTGGAATGTGGACAAGAACGACTGAGCTGCTCTCCCAATTCTTACGGGGAGAGCGCAGCCCTATTTCGGATGCCACCAGCGGCCGCCGATGACGACGCCTTCGGAGACGATCTTGCGGTCGCCGATCAGGTGCTCGCCGACCACGTCCTCGTAGTCGAACTGACCTTGCTTGATCGAGATCAGCGTGGCGTCGCCGGCGCTGCCGGGCTTGAGGCTGCCGAGCTCGGGACGCCGCATCGCCATTGCCGCGTTGACGGTCGACGCCGCAATCACGTCCGAAAGCGGCATGCCCATGCACAGGAATTTCGACAAGGTCGTCACCTGGTCGAAGGCCGGGCCGTCGATGCACAGAAGATGGATGTCGGAAGAGATGGTGTCGGGATAAAAGCCGTTGGCGAGCATGGCGCGCGCGGTCTTGAACGCGAACGAGCCCTTGCCGTGGCCGATGTCGAACAGCACGCCGCGCTCGCGCGCGTCCAGCACCGCCCTCTTCACCGTGCCTTGCGCGGTCGCCGGCGTGTTGGGGAACGGCCGGAATGCGTGGGTGAGCACATCGCCCGGACGAAGGCGGGCCAGCACCTCCTCGTAGCTCGGCGGCGGATGGTCGATATGCGCCATCAGGGGCATGCCGACCTCGTTCGCGACCTCGAGCGCGATGTCGAGCGGCACGATCCCCGACGTGCCCGAGGCGTGCAGGCCGACGCGCACCTTGATGCCGACGATGAGATCGCGGTTGGCATCCGCCACCTTGGCCGCATCGATCGGATTCATCAGCCGCAATTCCTCGCTCTCGCCGACCATCACCTTGTGCGAGAAGCCGAAGATGCCAGCATGCGAGACGTGCAGATAAGCGAGGATGCGGACCTGGCTCGGCTCGATCACATGCTTGCGGAAGCCGGCGAAGTTGCCGGGGCCGGCACTGCCGGTATCGACCGCGGTGGTGACGCCGGAGGTCCGGCAAAACTCCTCGGCGTCGATGCCGAGCGAGGTGCCGCCCCAATAGACATGGGTGTGGAGATCGATCAGTCCCGGCGTCACGATGAGCTGCGAAACGTCGCGCACCTCGGTGCCCGGATCCGCCTTGAGCCCGCTGCCGACCGCAGCAACCTTGCCGCCCGCGAAGGCGACATCGGTCACGGCATCGAGCTTCTGGGACGGGTCGACCACGCGGCCGCCGCGCAGGATCAAGTCGAAAGGCATTGTTATCTCCGGATGGGGCAGTGAGGCGTGGCCGGCACGTCGGCAAGGCCAGGAGGGAAGTCTTTCGCTTCTAGCAATTTTTGCGCCGACGAGTGTGGCAAACAGCGACGATTACCCATGAAAAAATGGCGATCCCGGGAAGTCGGCCCCATGCCTGGCAACATTGCCGGCATCGACCGCGAATGCACGCGTCTGCTCGCTCGGAGTCCGACTTCACGTGCGAAGCTGAAACATCGGCGGCCTATTGAAAAGACGGCGGGAGCGCATCCGGCGAACATGGAGTCCGTCGGCAGTTCTCGGGCCAATGAGTGTCCGGCAAAGGTTGCGACGTGGCCGAAATCGTGTAGCTGGAGAAAAACGATGAAACGACTGAAATTGCTTGGCGTGATCGCTGTTTGCGCCGCCCTGGCGCCGGGAGCGGCTGCCTCTGCGCGCGGCGGTGGACATGGCGGCGGCGGACACGGGGGCGGTGGCGGACATTTCGGAGGCGGCGGCGGATTTCACGGTGGTGGGCACTTCGGAGGCGGAGGCTTCCACGGCGGCGTTGGTCATGTCGGGGCCGCTGGCGGCTTCCATGCGCCCGGTGGTCTCCATCAGGCCGGACGTCCCGTCGCGGCCGGCTTCCATGGCGGTCATTTTCATCATGCCGGGTTCCGGCATCGCTACCGCCACGCATGGGCTTACGGCGGGGGTCTTGGCCTTGGCGCCTTCGCATTGGGCGCGTATTCGGGCTTGCCTTACTATGGCGACTACGACGACGGCTTCTACGGCGACTACGACAACGCTGCTGATGCCACGTCCTATTGCGAACAAAAATACCGCTCGTACAACCCGGCTACGGGAACGTATCTCGGCTACGATGGCAAGCAACACCCCTGCCCATAGCTCGATGTGGTGACATCTTCGCGCCGTGCTCGCCGGCACTTCGGGACTCCCTGAGATCGCTGACGACGCACGGCCCGAACAATTCGCAACTGGGCGGCCTGGTTCTTTTTTTATTGGGGACTTGACGGGCAGGAAAACCAGGAGAACAGCCCCTCCGGCACGCGCGTCATAAGGCGGGTCTACTTCGTGAACGTATTCGCGACTCTGCGGGAGCGAAGGACGTACGTTATCCAAATCGTGGCACTGATTGCACCGACAACCGTTTGTCCGACCTGTTGAGGTTCGATGATGAAAAAATCGCTGACCGGGCGATTGAGGGCGGCGGAAAAAAACGATGCGACGCAGAGGAGATCGACGAGCGGCATCAGCACCGCGCAGATCATTTGTACGATGAAGAAGGCTGGAAACCTGTGGGAGTGTCTGAACAGGAGCACCGTTGTCCAGATCGCGAAGCCGATCATGGCGGCGTTTATCAGCATTTCACTCCAGATCACCGTCGGAAAGTAAGTCCAGACTTTGTCGTCGATCGATTGCACATATTGTCCGACGTTGAAGATCAGGCGCAGGATGCCCATCACCTGGCCGAACGCGAGAAGCGCGAGCCAACCGCTGATGCCGGTCATCTCGGGCTGGACATCCTTGAAGGCAGTAGCGTCCTCGGCGAGAACGGCGGGCTCCCGAACGACGGCCGCCGGTGGTGATGCCGGCTCTTGCGGCGGCGATTGAAGAAGCTGCTGCGCGATCTCGTGCACCTCCTCGACCGGCTTCCAATCCTCGAAGCCGTGCCGCCGGACCATCACACGCCGAGGATCGGCGATACGAGCGAGGAGCGTAAGGAGTTCCGAAATCGAGATCGGGCCGCGCTGCTGCCCGCCGTCCGCGTAGAACCACAAATCCGTCATGCAAGGGCCCCCTGCACCCCGCCGTATTCTAGCCGGCTGTCGGCACACGTCACGATAGAAAGCTATTTGGTGGGGATACCAGCATTGCGCGCTCGTGGCGGCGCGCGACTGTCGGAAAATGGCGATCCCGGGAAGACTCGAACTTCCGACCTACGGTTTAGGAAACCGCCGCTCTATCCGGCTGAGCTACGGGACCGCGGAACCCGCGGGAGGCGGGTTTCGACTCCTCTTAGCAGAGCAGAATTGGGATCGCCAGTCGCCAGACGGGGTCCGCGATGCGCCGCGCCGATGGTCGTCAAACTGCGTTTGAGGGGTGTACCATGGTCCCCCTGCCCAAAACCGCGTCCAGGAGCCGGCACCATGATCGAGGGCATCAGTGCCATCACACTCGGCACCCACGACATGGCGCGCGCCGTGCACTTCTACCGTTCGCTCGGGTTCGAACTCCTGTATGGCGGCGAAGCCGCTGCATTCACCAGCTTTCGCGCCGGCACCGGCTATCTCAACCTGACGGCGCAGCCGGACGACAAGCGCTGGTCCTGGTGGGGCCGCATCATCTTCTACGTCGACGATGTCGACGGGACCTACGAGCGCGCACGCGCTGCCGGGTGGCAGCCGTCGACCACGCCGCGCGATGCCGAATGGGGTGAGCGCTACTTCCATCTCACCGACCCCGACGGCCATGAGCTCAGTTTCGCGCGGCCGTTGTCCTGACCGAATAAGTCACATCCGCTGACGTTCACAACGCGCAAGTAGCGCTATCCCAGCCGCCGTGGCAAGCTCGGCGCGGTTGCCTCAAGCGAGAATTGTATCTGGGTTTCTAACCAGGGAGGACGACCATGGTAACCTATGTCGTGCTGGGAAACTTCACGGATCAGGGAGTCCGCAACGTCAAGGACTCGCCGAAGCGGGCCGACGCCTTCAAGGAGATGGCCAAAACGTTCGGAGTGACCGTGAGAGAGATCGTCTGGACGCAGGGACGATATGACGTTGTAACCGTTCTCGAGGCTCCAGATGAGGCTGCCGCGATGTCGCTCAGCCTTAGTCTCAGCGCACTCGGCAATGTCCGCACCGAAACGCTACGCGCGTTTTCAGCGGCAGATATGACAAAGATCGTCGGCAAGATGCTCTGACGCTCAAGCCCGCGCGAGCGCACTGGACCCGGGATGGCAATCCCGGGAATAGGCCTCTCATGCCCTGATATTGTTGTCCCGGACCACCTTGCCCCAATAGGCGACCTGCTTGTCGAAGAAGGCCTTGAAGGCGGCGCCGTCCTGGAGCAGCAGCGTCATCTGCTGGGTCTCCTTGAGCTGGGCGGCGGTCGCGGGCTCGCTCAGGATCTCCCTGGACGCGGTCGCCATGGCCGCGACGACATCCGGAGGCGTGCCCGCGGGTGCGAAGATGCCCCACCAGGCCAGCGTCTCGAAATCCGGAAAGCCCGCCTCGATCGCGGTCGGCGTGTCCGGCAACGCCGGCAGCCGCTCGCGGCCGAGCTGCAGGATCGGACGCAGCATGTTGGTGCCGAGCTGGGCGCCGACCAGCGCCGCCGAGCCCGCGATCAGGTCGACGTGACCGCCGAGCACGTCGTTCATCGCCGGGCCGCCGCCGCGATAGGGCACGTGCATGATCTCGACGCCAGCCTTGTTGCCGAGCACGGTCATCGCCAGATGGCCGAGCGTGCCGATGCCGACGGAGGCATATTTCACCGCGCCGGGGGTCGCCTTGCAGGCCGCCACCACGTCGGCAAAGCTCTTGTAGGGCCGGCCGGCGCCGGCGGCGATCACATAAGGCGCGGTGCCGATTAGGAAGACCGGCATCAGCTCGCGTTCGACGTCGACCGGCGGCTTGTCGAGGATGGACGGGATCACCGCGTGGGAATCGAAGGTGACCAGGAACGTCGATCCGTCCGGCGGGCTCTTCGCCACCTGCGCGGCGCCGAGTGCGCCGGCCGCGCCCGACTTGTTCTCGACCACGACGATGCGGTTGAGCTTTGTCTGTAGATTGGCCTGCAACAGCCGCGCCATCGCGTCGGTCGATCCGCCCGGCGGGAACGGCACCACCAGCGTAATCTTGCCGGCCTGTGCGCTTGCCGGTGCCATCGCGAGGATGGCGGGCGCTGCCAGCAGCGCCCGTCGTGTGATCGTCATGGTCCCCTCCCTGTTGTCTTTGCGCCCGGCTTTTGCTCTTGGCGCCTTAGGTCGTCCCGAAACCCGACCCCGGCTTTCTGTATTCTGGCCGTGGTGGACTGAAGATGTCTAGCACGCGGGCGCCCTCGGGGCCGGCGCGCATCGTGTGCGGCACATTGCCCGGCGTGCGCCAGAAATCGCCCTTCTTCACGGGGATTTCCTCATCGCCCTGGACACGGATGGCGGAGCCATCGAGCAGCACGCCCCATTGCTCCTCGGGATGATGGTGCAGCGTGCCCTGCGCATGCGGGGCCAGCGTCACCACCGACAGCATCGCCTGCTCGCCGGCAAAGATCCGCGTGGTCACCCCCGCCGCGAGCTCGCGAAACAGCCCGTCGCCGGGATTGTCGAGATTGTGGAATTCTTCCTTCTGGCTCACGCCATCCTCCCCATCATTCTTCCGATCAGGATTTTCCATAAGAGCCCTGGTAACGGCCCTCGCGGATCGCCTTCAGCGTCTCTTCCTCGCGCACGATCTGGGCGCGCACCGCTTCCAGCAGCGCCGCGGCGCCGACGGCCGGAAACGACACCACGCCGTCTTCATCGCCGACGACGATGTCGCCGGGCGAAATCACGCTGCCGCCGATCGTCACAGGCACGTTGATCTCGCCGGGACCGTTCTTGTAGGGCCCGCGGTGGATCACGGCGCGGGCGAAGCAGGGAAAGTCGTCCGCGGCGAAGGCCGCAACGTCGCGGATCGCGCCGTCGATCACATAGCCCTCAGCTTTGCGCCACTGCGCGATGTTCTTCATGATCTCGCCGACCAGCGCCCGGGTCTCGTCGCCGCCGCCGTCAACCACGATGACGTCGCCGGGGCCGACCAGCTCGAGCGCGCGGTGGATGGCGAGATTGTCGCCGGGCCGGGTGCGCACGGTGAACGCCGTGCCCACCAGCTTGCCGCCGCGATGATAGGGCCTTAGCCCCACCGCGCCGGGCAGCCGGGCGAGATTGTCGGAAATGATCGAGGTCGGCGCATTCCGAAAACCCTCGATGATATCGGCCGACGGCTTCGGCACGCTGGTCGCAGCGATGGTGATGGTCATGAAAGTCCAGTCCTTGCGTGATGTGTCTCAGTCGGGGTGCGCCCGTGCCTTCGACGGCATGATGCGGAACGATCGCGCGTCGCGGGACGAAGTGTAACAGCGGGAGTCAACCCTTCAAGCTATCTGCCTTCAAGGTACCCGCCTTCAAGACGCCCGCGTCAGCGCTCCGCCCCGCAGCCCGGAATATCGAACAGCGCCGCGAGCCCGCATTTCGAGGTCAGCATCTTGTCGCCGTCATGGCCGACGCCGGCGACGTCCCAGACCCGGTGATTGGGCGTCCCGCCGTCACGCTTGGCCATCGCATCAGCATAGGCGTGGCCGCGGGCGTAGCGGTAAGGGCCCTGCGCCTCCGCCATGCAGCTCTTGTCCAGTGCGGAATGCTTCGGATTGGTGTCGAGGGTCCCGAGCAGATAGATCACCTCGCGTTCGACATAGCGCTGCTCGAGCGCCGCCGGCGTCGCGTCCGCGAGATAGGGCGGACGGTCGCCCATGCCGTATTTCCAGTTGTTGTAGCCCGGGCAGGATGCGGCGATCGCGGGCACGGGCCGATCCGCGCTGAAATACGCATAGGACGACGGATTGGCGACGACGTAACGCACGTCGATGTGCTGGCGCGACAGTTTCGCCTCGCCTTTGCCGCCGATGGCGTAGCGTTGCACGACCTGGCCGCCGCCGGAATGACCGGCCACCACGACCTGCTTCAGGTTTGGAAAGATACGCCGGTCGGAGAGCTTTGCGAGGATCGCATCGAGCGCCTCGAACGAAGAAACCGGATTCGGTGCAAGCGCGGCATCGCCGCCCTCCCATCCCTCCAGCGACCAGCGCAGCATATCCTCCGGCAGCTTGTACGCCTCGATATCGATCTCTGCCAGGAACTGCGGCACGACCATGAGCGCGCTCCTGCCGTCGTCGCCCGCCGCGGCCTGAGCATTGTTGGCCGAGATGTAATATTCGTCGGCATTGCGCAGGCGCCCGTGCAGCACGATGATCGCGCGCGAGATCGCGGGCTGCGGCATCGACCAGTCGCGGGACAGGTAGAGCGGCAGCATTCCGCGGCCGCCGACCGAGAGCCTCGCGTCGGCAATCGCCTTCACCGGCTTGCGGTTGGGCGCATCTTCGTCCGCTGCGAAGGCATGGCCGCAAGTCAGCGCGAACGCGAGTGCGGCGAGACGGGCCAGCGCTCTCATGACGGTCATTCCCCCTTGAATTCAAGCCAATAGAACTCTAAGCGCATCATGTGCCGCGCGGCTGTGACTCCCGCGCCACGTCAAGCAAAAAATGTCAGCATTGCAGCCATGAAATTCCCGGGTTCCATGGGTGACAAGCCGGCGATAAAGGGGCAAAAATTGGCCCGACTCAGTTCGGGTTGAGTTTTGCAAGGAATGCTCTCGTAGAATGTCGGACGTAGTTGCAACGCGTCGTGCGGCGCTTCTGATTGCCGCAGCAGGATTTTTTCTGCTGACGCCGTCGCATGCCCAGGCCCAATGGTGGAAGCGCGCGCCGGTGGATTTCGAGGCATGCGCCGACGCCGCCGAGAAATCTTCAACCAAGGCCGAGAAGACGGCCGCGCTCGCCGAATGCAACGCTAAGTTCGCCGGCCGGCGCAAGCCGGGCGGCGGCTACACCTATTACGACTTCCTCCAGGATCGCACCTTCGACATCGCCGGGCCCAACCCGACGCCGGAGGAGCAGAAGAAGATCGACGAATTCTACACCGCCTATCTCGCCGACCAGCGCCGCAGCAATGCCGCGGCCGAAGCCGCTGCACGGCAGCTGCGCGAGCAGCAGGAACGGCAGCCTCAACAGGTCCAGCAGGTCGCGCTGCGAACCGAGGTCGAGCGCGTGCCCGTGCCGGTCGAGCGTCCGAAATTCCCGCAGGCCGCAGCCAGCGACGCGCGGCCGCGGCCGAAGGGCGCGCCCTGCGCCAAGGGCTCGTTCTCCTGCGAATGGCCGCGCCTGTCGGAAAGCCTGAACGATCTGAAGAAGCTGTTCAACCCGGCGCCAAGCAAGCCGGCGAAGAAGGGCTGAGCTTCGGGTTCGTGCTGCAGGGCGAACGTAGAATCACGCGATCTGTATTCCGCCGCTGCTACACACTCCGCCGTCGTCCCGGCGAAGGCCGGGACCCATCACCCCAGGGAGCAGTTGCGRCACGAGACTGGTCACCACGAGTCTTCGCCAAACCCCATTCGGTGGCTATGGGTCCCGGCCTTCGCCGGGACGACGCATGTGGCGCCAACCTGCGCGCACGCGACTCCGCGCATCAATTCGGATGTTTCTTCTTGCTGCGCCTGGATGTCGCCACAGGCGCCGTCGCCGGTGAACTGCCCAACTGCGACCTGCTCTCCTGCAATCGCCTGTCATAGCCGGGAGAGTTCACGACCGTCGGCGGCCGGGCTTCAGCAAACGTGGACGCGCCGCACAACACGGCCAGCGCGAATCCAATCATCACGAAACGCCTCATCGTTGCTCCTCCGGTCGCGCGGCATGCACTCAGGCGCTACCCGCGAATCTGCCGCGGCGTCAGCGCCGGCGGCCCTTGGCCCGCCGTCTCTGCCTCCTTGATCAGCGCAACAATGCGGCGCATCAGCGGCACCTCGACGCTGTTCCGTTCGGCCAGCGCGATGACCACGCCCTGGAGGTGGTCGATCTCGGTCTTGCGGCCCTGCTTCAGATCCTGCCACATCGATGAGCGCGCCTCGGGATCGATCTTCATGGTCCGTCCCAGGATCAGGTTGAAGATCGCGTCAGGCAATCTCAGCAAGGCCGGCGTCCAGGACGAGGGGATCGGCGTCGCCGAGACCGGATCGATGCCGGCAGCCTTCATCGCGGCCAGCCCTTCCGCCATCTGGTCGGCGAACAGTCTTCGCCAGTCGCGGTTCGCCAATTGCGCGGCGAGCGGCAGGTCGGACAGCGCGCTGAGCGCGTTGTTCAGGTTGATGATCAGCTTGCCCCATTGCACGCCGGTGATGTCGCGGCTCGCCCGCATCGCGAGACCGGGCACCGAGAGCGCCGCGGCCGTATTCGCCTCGTCGGCCTCGAGGTGAATGTCGCCGGAGGTCGAGCGATGGAAGCGGCCATCGCCCATCGCGATCACGTTGAACGGCACCATGCCGGCGAGCACGCGCCGGCCGCCGAGACGCTCGCGCAGAACCGCGACATTGCCGACGCCGTTCTGCAGGGACACGATCACCGCATCCTGCGGCGCGTGCTGCGCGATCCGGTCCGCAATGTCGGCCGTGTCGGAACTCTTCACCGTGACCAGCACAATACCGGCGCTGTGGAAGATCGCAGGGTCCTCGGACAAAGCGAGCTGGCCCGCACCCAGCTTCGTCTCCGAGCCGTCGAAATCAGTCAGGCGCAGGCCGAACCGCTCGATCTCGGTCCTCACCCGCGGCCGCACCAGCAGCGCAACGCGGCGGCCTCCGGCCGCCAGCATGCCTCCGACAAAACAGCCGATGGCGCCCGCGCCGGCCACCACGATCGGTCGATCCGCAACCACCAGACCTTGCTCCCTTAACGTCCCGCCCTCGATAGCAGAGGCAGCTCCGGCTGCCCATCGGTTGCGACGCATTCGCCTTGTAACCGTCATGAGAGCCCCATATGTTTTTGCCCCGGGGGCTTGTCGCCGGCGAGACCTCGCCGACGAGAACGCCAAAGGAGAGCACCATGGGTCTACTCGACGTCCTCAACGGCATGCAGAACGGCCCGCGCGGCCCGAGCACGCCCAGCTCCGAGAAATCCTCCGGCGGCATGTCGCCCATGACCATGGCGCTGCTCGGCCTGCTCGCCTGGAAAGCGTTCAAGCACATGACCGCGGGCCAACCGGGCGCAGCGCCACAGCAGCGGTCACCGCTGCCGCCGCCGACGCCTGTCAATACAGGCGGTGCAGCTCCTCCCGGCGGCAGCGGCGGCCTGAGCGATTTGCTCAAGGGCGGCCTCGGCGGCCTGCTTGCGGGCGGCGCGGCCGGCACCGTGCTGAGCGGCGGGCTCGGCGATCTCCTCAACCAGCTCCAGCAGGGCGGCCACGGCGAGACGGCGAGCACCTGGGTCGGCAAGGGAGAGAACAAGCCGATCGCGCCCGGCGACCTCGCCAACGCGCTCGGCGCCGACCAGATCGAGAGCCTGTCCGCCCAGAGCGGCCTGTCGCGCGACGAGCTGCTCTCAGGCCTCAGCCAGTATCTGCCGCAGGTGATCGATCATTTGACGCCGGACGGACGGTTGCCGACCGAGAACGAGATCTCGGGCAGACTTTAATCAAAATCTGATCGACGCGTTCTCGGGAAGGGGAGCACTCTCATGAGCATGGGCGGCCTGTTGTGGATCATCGTCGTCGGCTTCATCGCCGGCCTCATCGCGCGCTGGCTCGCGCCGGGGCCGAACAATCCGAGCGGCTTCATCCTCACCACCATCCTCGGCATCGCCGGCGCATTCCTCGCGACCTTCATCGGCCAGGCCATCGGCCATTACGGTCCGGACCAGGGCGCCGGCCTCATCATGGCCACCATCGGCGCCGTGGTGGTGCTGTTCATCTGGCACCGGCTGGTGGCGAGCGGCGTGATCAAGGGGTAGCCGCAGTCACTTTGGGCTGTGGTCTATCAACAAAAATGGTGTCGTCCCGGCGAAGGCCGGGACGACACCAGTGTATGACGCGCGAAGCAGCGCCACTCACGTCACCAAATGCATCCCGGCATCCATGCGCACGACCTCGCCGGTCATGTTGCTCGAGGCCGGCATCGCCAGGAAGCAGACGAGCTGCGCGATGTCATCGGCGGTTGATGCGACCTTCAGCGGCACCTTCGCGACCACGCTGTCGCGCACCTGCTTTGCACCCGCTTCGCCGCGGCCCTTGGTGAACCAGGGCGTATCGATATAGCCGGGACACACCGTGTTGACGCGGATCAGCGGCGCCAGCGCGCGCGACAGCGACAGCGTCATGGTGTTGAGCGCGCCCTTGCTCGCCGCATACGCAATCGACGAGCCGACGCCGCTGATGCCGGCGACCGAGGACACGTTGACCACCGCCGACGGCCGCCCCGACGCCTTCGCACCGGCCTCCAGCAGGCTGCGCGCCGCGCGCACCATCTGGAACGGGCCGATCGTGTTGACGCCATACAGGCGCTGAAAATCTTCCGCCGACAACCCGTCGAGATCGGCATGGGCGACGTGCTTGGTGATGCCGGCATTGTTGACGAGCACGTCGAGCCGGCCCCAGCCGGCGGCGGCAGCCACGATCTTGCGGCAATCCTCATCCTTGGAAACGTCGCCCTGCGCCACCAGCACCTCGGCTGCGCCGGCCTTGCGGCAGAGCTCTGCCGTGGCTTCGGCTTCCTTCTGGCTCGACGAATAGTTGATGACGAGCCGCGCCCCGCTCCGCGCGAGAATTTCCGCGGTCGCCGCCCCCAGTCCGGATGCGGACCCCGTCACGATTGCGCACAAGCTGTCCTTAGCCATCCGGTTTTCCTTCCCCGTTATTACAGGCTCTCTGGATTTAACCGGCCTTGTTTAGCGAGTTTGGCGCGCCCTGCAAATCGAGCAAACTCCGCTAAGCGGAATTAGTCCGGATCGATCCCCGGCCCATGCCGGCGCCGCAGATGGGCTTGCGATCAACGCTTGTCAGGACCATGGCTTTTTCCGATCATCCGGCGCAAGAAGAGACCGCATCTCCGTCCGTCTGCCGGACCGGACATGCCAATGGCAAAACACGGGGAACGCTGTGGCGGAGAGTGACAATATCGTCGTCGAGACCGCGGAAAAAATCTTCGCCGATCTCGCCGATCCGCAAACCATCAACAACGACAGGAAGGATTCGTGGCAGGCGCCGCTGTGGCAGGCGCTGAGCGAGGCTGGCCTGCCGTTGTCGTGGGTGCCCGACGACCTCGGCGGCTCCGGCGCCAGCCTTGCCGACGGCTTTGCCCTGCTGAACGCCGCCGGCCGCTTCGCCGTCGCGGTTCCCCTGGCCGAGACCATGCTGGCGGGCTGGCTGCTGGCACAGGCGAAGATCGCCTCGCCGGAAGGCGAGATGACGGTGCTGCCGGCCTCGCCGAAGGACCGGATCACGCGCGATGCCGACGGCGCGCTCTCCGGCCGCGCCCGCGGCGTGCCGTTCGCCAAGGCAGCGAAGCATTTTGCCGTGCTGGCGCACGGCCAGGACGGCGTCTCGATCGCGTTGATCGACGCGGGCAAGGCGCGGATCGAGACCGGGCTCAATGTCGGTTACGACCACAGCGACACCGTCACGCTCGACAAGGTGCAGCCCGTCACCATCAAGCCCGCGCCGAAGGGATTTGACCAGACCACGCTGATGCTGATGGGCGGCGTCGCGCGCAGCCTCCAGATCGCCGGCGCGCTGGAAGCGATGCTCGACATCTCCGTGCGCTACTCCAACGAACGCGTCGCCTTCGAGAAGAAGATCTCGAAATTCCAGGCGGTGCAGCACAATCTCGCGCGGCTTGCCGGCGAATCCGCCGCCGCACTTGCGGCCGCGACCTCGGCCGCCGACGCGATCGCGAACGCAAAGTCGTTCAACGACGAGGTCTATCTCGAAGCTGCCTCGGCAAAGATCCGATGCGCGGAAGCAGCCGAAAAGGGCGGCGCCATCGCCCACCAGGTGCACGGCGCGATCGGCTTCACCAGCGAGCACATCCTGCACCGCTTTTCGCTGCGGGCGCTGGCCTGGCGCGACGATTTCGGTTCGGAAAGCCACTGGGCCGTCGAGCTCGGCAAGCTGGTCGCCAACCGTGGCGCCGACGAATTGTGGCCGCTCGTGGCGTCGCGCTGAGTCATAAGGACGAGACACACATGACCGCTGCCCTCCGTTTCGATCCGATCCGCCTGCCCGCCGAATGCGAGCAATTGCGCAAGGAAGTGCGCGCCTTCCTCGCCGAGGAAATCGCCGCCGGCACCTTCGATCCGCACAAGCCCAACCGCGAGGACACCGACGCGCCGGAGTTTTCGCGCCGGGTCGGCGCCAAGGGCTGGCTGGGCATGACCTGGCCGAAGAAATATGGCGGCCAGGAACGCTCCTTCCTCGAACGCTACGTGGTGACGGAAGAGATGCGCGTCGCCAACGCGCCGACGCGGCGCTTCTTCGTCGCCGACCGCCAGAGCGGGCCGGTGCTTTTGAAGTACGCCCCTGAAAACATCAAGATGGACATCCTGCCGCGCATCTGCCGCGGCGAGGTCTGCTTTGCCATCGGCATGAGCGAGCCGAACTCCGGCTCGGACCTGTTCGCGGCGAAGACGCGCGCGACCAAGACCGACGGCGGCTATCTCATCAACGGCACCAAGATCTGGACGTCGTCGGCGCATATCGCCGACTACATGATCGCGATCTTCCGCACCTCGCAGCCGACCAAGGAAAACCGCCGCCACGGCCTGACCCAGTTTTTGGTCAAGATGAAGCAGCCGGGCATCCAGGTGAACCCGATCGGCCAGATCACCGGCCAATATGAGTTCAACGAGGTCGTCTTCACCGACTTCTTCGTCCCTGACGATCACGTGCTGGGCGAAGTCGAYGGCGCCTGGAAGCAGGCGACATCCGAGCTTGCCTATGAGCGCTCGGGTCCGGAGCGCTTCCTGGAAACCTATTACGTTCTGACTGAGCTGGTGCGCGCGGTCGGTCCCAATCCGGACACGCGCAGCGCCGAAGGCATCGGAAGGCTCGTCGCGCAGCTCCACACCATGCGGCGCATGTCGGTCTCGGTCGCCGGCATGTTGCAGGCCGGCAAGGAGCCGGTGGTGGAAGCCTCCATCGTCAAGGACATCGGCACGGTCTGGGAGCAGCAGCTTCCGCACCGCGTGCGCGATCTCGCCGCCTTCGTCGAGGAGACCGCGACCAACCGCGAGACGCTGGAGCGGCAGCTCGATTTCGCCATCAAGACCGCACCGAAACTCACCATCCAGGGCGGCACCACCGAAGTGCTGCGCGGCATCATCGCGCGCGGACTTGGTCTGCGCTAACTCTTCGAGGACATCATGAGCACATATACAGATATCGGCGTCGAGAAGGTCGGGCATGTCGGCACCATCGAGATCCGCAGGCCGCCGCTGAACTTCTTCGACATCTCGCTGATCAACCAGATCGCCGATGCGCTCGACGAGTTCGACCGCGACATCGAGATCCGCAGCTCAGTGCTGTCAGCGCAGGGCAAGGCGTTCTGCGCCGGCGCCAATTTCGGCGATCCGGCGCGGCAGGCGCAGGAAGCGCGCGAAGCCGAGAAGAAGGGCGATCCCGCCGACAACCTCGGCCCGATCAACCATCTCTACATCCAGGCCGTGCGCATCTTCCGCATCAAGAAGCCGATCGTTGCCGCCGTGCAGGGCGCGGCCATCGGCGGCGGCCTCGGGCTCGCAGTCTCGGCGGACTTCCGCGTCACCTGCCCCGAAGCGCGCTTCTCCGCGAACTTTACAAAGCTCGGCTTCCATCCCGGCTTCGGCCTGACCGTGACGCTGCCCGAACTGATCGGCAAGAACAATGCCGAGCTGATGTTCTACACCAGCCGCCGCGTCACCGGCGAGGAAGCCGTCAAATGGGGCCTCGCCAATGAGCTGGTGCCGCAGGACCAGGTCAAGGCGGCCGCGATGAAGCTCGCCGGCGAGATCGCCGAATGCTCGCCGCTCGGCCTGCTCTCTACGCGCGCCACGATGCGCGCGGGGTTGGCCGATCGCGTGATGGCCGCGACCAACCACGAGCTCACCGAGCAGACCAGGCTGCGCGCGACGGAAGATTTCAAGGAAGGCGTCAAGGCCACGGAAGAGCGGCGCGCCGCGAATTTCAGGGGGCGGTGACGACCGTATCGCTCGGCTGCGGCCACATCCTCCGCCGTCGTCCTGGCGAAAGCCAGGACCCATTACCCCAAGGAGACGTTGTGGCGCGAAGCAGGTAACCACGAGTCTTCGCCAAACTCCTCCCTGGGGTAATGGGTCCYGCGCTTCGCTTGTCCAGGACGACGTTAGAGATTGATCCCGCGGCCCACACTCCGCTGTCGTCCCGGCGAAGGCCGGGACCCATACCCCCAGGGAGACGTTGTGGCGCGAAGCTGGTAACCACGAGTCTTCGCCAAACCACTGCCTGTGGGTA
>NZ_JBFULU010000008.1:0-255913 GCF_054049735.1 Bradyrhizobium sp. P5_C12 | reverse complement strand
GAGTAGGGCGTCTTGAGCACCAGCTTGATGGTGAGGGGATCGACGACCTCGACGTGGTCGACGCTGGCAAGCTCGGACTTCCGGAACGAGGTCGGCAGCGTCATGTGGCGCTCGATCGAGAATTTTGCAGCTTCCGCGTCCAGCGGTTCGCCGTCGTGGAACTTGACGTTCGGCCTGAGCTTGATCGTCATCTCCTTGCCGTCGGCCGAAGTCTCGTGGGACAACGCGAGCTGCGGCACGATGTTGAGCTTCTCGTCGATGTCGAACAGCTTGTCGCAGAAGGCGGAGAACACGATGCGGCCGACATAGGTGCGGCCGATGCTGGGGTCGAGGATGTCGGGGTCCTCGGCGATGCCGATGCGAAGCGTGCTCTGGGCCTGCGCTGTGCCCACGAGCGACGTCAGCAGAGCCGACGCCAGGATTGCCAAACGCATAGGACTCATCGCTCTCAACCTCTGTTTGACGGCCATGCCGGGTCCGTTCCCAATGAACTAACCCCGCTGCCGCGTACTGCTTCCGGGCGGCCGCTGAAGGCGGCGACCAATTTTTCAAGAACCGGCGAGAAGCCGCCGTCCGTTGGGACGATCGCCTCGGACGACGGCAATTCCGACGTTAGATGGCAAGCCGTTGCATGTCCGATGCCATCCGGCAGGAGTGTCGGCATCTCGCTGCGGCAGCGTTCGACCATATAGGGGCAACGGGTGTGGAAGCGGCATCCCGGCGGCGGGTTGAGCGCGCTGGGGATCTCGCCCTGGAGCACAATCCGGCTGCTCTTTGCCTGCGGTTTAGGCACGGGGATCGCCGACAACAGCGCCCGGCTATAGGGATGGCGGGGCGCCGAGAACAGTGCGTCGGCTTCTGCCGTCTCGACGATCTGGCCGAGATTCATCACCGCCACATGATCGGCGATGTGCTTGACCACGGCCAGATCATGCGAGACGAAAATGTAGGCAAGGCCGAGCCGGTCCTGAAGCTCGCGCAGCAGATTGAGGATCTGCGAGCGGATCGAGACGTCCAGCGCCGAGACCGGTTCGTCGCAGATGATCAGCTTCGGCTCGACCGCGAGCGCACGCGCAATGGCGATGCGCTGGCGCTGACCGCCGGAGAACTCGTGCGGATAGCGCCGTGCCAGTCGCGGCTCCAGGCCCACCAGCCGCAATATTTCCTCGACACGTTCGCGCCGCTGCGCCGGAGGCACGAGATCGTGCAGCGCCAGCGGCTCGGTCAGGATCTGGCCGACGGTCATGCGCGGGTTGAGCGAGGCGTAGGGGTCCTGGAAGATGATCTGCGCTTCACGGCGGAACGCGCGCAGCGCGGCGGCGTCGAGGGCGAGCAGGTCGCGGCCTTCGAAACGGATCGTGCCTGCATCCGGCTCGATCAGCCGCAGCACAAGGCGGCTGACGGTGGATTTGCCGCAACCGGATTCGCCGACGAGCGCCAGCGTCTTGCCGGCCTCGAGGGAGAAGCTGACGCCATCGACCGCCTTGATATGCGCCAGCGCCCGGCCGAACAGCGAACGCTCCGCGACGAAATGCTTGACCAGTCCTTCGACCTCGAGCAGCGCCATCACGACACCAAAAGTTCGAGCGGTGCGCGGATGCAGCGCGAGAGGTGGCCGGGGCTGACCTCGACGAGTGGCGGCGGCGCCCTGGTGCAGGCCTCCAGCACGAACGGGCAGCGTGCGCTGAAGCGGCAGCCCGCAGGCGGCTGCGCCATGTTCGGCACCATGCCTTCGATCGTGGCGAGCTGTTCGGCGCGATGATCGAGCCGCGGGATCGAGCCGAGCAGGCCGACCGTGTACGGGTGCTGCGGCATGGCGAACAATTCGTCCACCGGCGCGCGCTCGACGATCTCGCCGGCATACATCACCGCGACCTCGTCGCAGACCTCGGCGACCACGCCGAGATCGTGGGTGATCAGGATGATCGCGGCCCCGCTCGCCGCCTTCAACTCCCGCATCAGCTCCAGGATCTGCGCCTGCAAGGTGACGTCCAGCGCCGTCGTCGGCTCGTCCGCGATCAGCAGCCGCGGATCGCAGGCGAGCGCCATCGCGATCATCACGCGCTGGCGCATGCCGCCGGAGAGCTTGTGCGGATATTCGTCGATCCGCCGCTCGGGCGAGGGAATGTGGACGCGGCGCAGCAGTTCGATTGCGCGGTCCCGCGCGCTGCGGCGGGAGCCGCCGCGATGGCGCAGAATGGTCTCGATGATCTGCTCGCCGATGGTCAGGCTGGGATTGAGCGAGGTCATCGGCTCCTGGAAGATCATCGCGAGCCGGTTGCCGCGCAGGTCGCGCAGGGTCTGGTCCGAGGTCCGCAACAGGTCGAAGCCGTCAAACCGGATCGTGCCACTGACCTCGGCGCTTCCCTTTGGCAGCAGGCCCATGATCGCCAGCGACGTCACGCTCTTGCCGCAGCCGGATTCGCCGACGAGGCCGAGCGTCGCGCCATTGGCGACGCTGAGGTCGATGCTGTCGACGGCATGGGTGATGCGGCCGTCGTCGCCATGGAAACGGATGCGGAGATCCTTGATGTCGATGAGAGGGCTCGCGGTCATGATTGCCTTGCGCGCGCCGCGGCGATGCTGGCGTCGATGACGCTGCGATCGGTGTTGCCGGCCGGGTTCTGCCGCGTCGGCAGCGAACAGCGGAAATGTACCCAGAGCTCGTGGCTGACCTGTTCGAGCCGTTCGAGCTCGCCGAGCGGATCGGGATGATCGTCGGCGCGCAGATCGAGCGCCGGCCATTCTTCCTCGCCATGGATCAGGAGCGCGGCGGATTGCTTGCCGCGCTTGTCGCCGCCGGCGGCCTCGCCGGCCCGCATCGCCGCGAGCAGGCGGCGCGGAAAGGGCAGGCTGTCATTGGCGATGTACGTCTTTGCCGTCTCGTCGAGCACGTCCGCGCCCGCGAGCATGTTGCCCGCGATGGAGAAGCCGCTGCCGGAGATATGTCCGCACCAGTCGACGCAGTCGCGTCCGGTATGCGCGGCGATCTCGCCGCTGGCATCCATGATGTGGACTTGCCGGCTTTCGCGGCCGTCATCGGTCGCGAGCAGGGCGGCGAGGACGTCGTGCGCGTTCAGGCCCTCACGCAGCAGTTTGACGCCGTCGATGCCGTAATAGGGATTGACGAAGGCTTGCGTTGCGATGGCGCCGAGGCCGGCGGCGATGAAGGGAACGCGCGCGCCGACCGCGAAGAAGCGTGTCGCAACGGCGATGCCAAACTGGCCGGTGGCAGGATCGCGCGCGATGATCGACCAGGTCATATGCTTCCTGTCAGCGCCCTGCGGCGTAGCCCTGCATGCCGCGTGGATTGGCGGCGGCACGGCGGCGCACCCCGACGCGCGAGGCGGCGGTGAGGCGGCCCTCCGACCAGTCGGGGCCGACTTCCACGATATGGCCACGCTCGCGCAGGTTTTCGATCGTCGCCTTCGGCACGCGGTTCTCGACCACGAGCACGCCGGGGCGCGCGGTGCGCGGCCAGAATGAGATAGGGAAATGCTCGGAGTGCCAGGCCGGCGCGTCGATCGCCTCCTGGAGATTGAGGTTGCAATGGACGTGGCGCAGGAAGAACTGCGTGATCCACTGGTCCTGCTGGTCGCCGCCGGGCGAGCCCCAGGCGAGGTACGGCTCGCCGTCGCGCAGCGCCATGGTCGGCGACAGCGTTGTCCGTGGGCGCTTGCCCGGCGCGAGTGAGCTCGGTTGGTTCTCCTCCAACTCGAACATTTGCGCGCGGCTGCCGAGGCAGAAACCCAGCTCGGGTATGACAGGCGAGGATTGCAGCCAGCCCCCCGACGGCGTGGAGGATACCATGTTGCCGGCCTTGTCGATGATGTCGAAATGTACGGTGTCGCCGCGCATCTCACCGAAGCGACCCACGGTCGGCTCGCCGGCACCGAGCGCACCCACGGCTTCGCGTTGACCTTCTGCACGGCGCAGCTTGACCACGCCGCCAAAGCCCTCGACGGAGCCGGGCCGAAGGTCGAGCGAGGCTTTCTCGGTAACCAGTTTGCGGCGCTCGTCATTATAGGCATCCGACAGCAGCGTCCCGATCGGGATCTCGCTGAATTTCGGATCGCCGTAGAACTTTTCGCGGTCGGCGAAGGCGAGCTTGGCGCATTCGATCTGGAGGTGGATGAACTCCGGCCCGGTCGGGTCGAGCCCGTCGAGCGCAAAACCCTTCAGCAGCGCAAGCTGCTGCAGTGTCACTGGACCCTGGCTCCAGACACCGGCCTTGCAGACGGTGTAGCGGCCGTAGTCGTAGGTCAGCGGCGCCTCGACGGTCGGCTGCCAGCGCGCCATGTCGTCGGCGGAGAGCACGCCACGATGCGGCGAGCCGCTGACGTCCATCACTTCCTGGGTACGACAGAACTTGTCGATGGCTTCGGCAACAAAGCCCTGGGACCACGCCTTCCGCGCGCGCTCGATTTCGGCGTCACGGCCACCGCCGCCGCTTTCGGCCTCGTTCAGGATCCGGGTGTAGGCGGCGGCGAGCGTCTTGTTGGTGAAGAGCGTGCCGGGCTTCGGCACTTCGCCGTTCGGCAGATAGACCGCGGCCGAGGTCGGCCAGTGCTTGCGGAACAATTGCTCGACGGTCTGGATCGTGGCGCAGGCCCGCTCGACCAGCGGATGGCCGTCGCGGGCGTAGGAGATGGCGGGCTCCAGCACGTCGCGCAGCCGTAGCGTGCCGTAGTCGCGCAACAGCATCATCCAGGACTCGAAGGTGCCGGGGACACAGGCCGCGAGCAGGCCGGTGCCGGGCACCATGTCGAGGCCCTCGCTCCTGTAATGCGCGATGGTGGCGCGCGCCGGCGCCGGGCCCTGGCCGCAGATCACCTCGGTGCGGCCGCGCTTGACGTCATGCACGATGATGGGGACATCGCCGCCGGGGCCGTTCAGGTGCGGCTCGACCACCTGGAGCGTGAAGGCGGCGGCGACACCGGCATCGAAGGCATTGCCGCCCTTTTCCAGAACGGCCATGCCGACGGCGGTCGCGATCCAGTGCGTGCTGGCGACGACCCCGAAGGTGCCCTCGATTTCGGGCCTGGTCGTGAAGGGATCAGGATTGACGTTGCTGGCCATTGGACTTCGCTACCTTGTTTGCGGCGCGCGCAATTGATCACAGGCGATGCCGTGCCGCCAATGCGCAGGCCGCATGGCACGCGCGCGTCACGCCGGTACCGGCGCGGTGTTTACCGCATGGCAGGCGACGCCGTCGATCAGGCTCGGTGCTTCCTTGCGGCAGAGATCGAACGCCAGCGGACAGCGCGGATGGAAGGCGCAGCCCGAGGGCGGGTTGATCGGGTTCGGGATCTCGCCCTTCACCGGAATGCGCTGTCGGCCGCTCATCGCGAGATCGGGCACGGCGCCCAGCAGCATCTTGGTGTAGGGCATGCGCGGACGGGCGAACAATTCCTTGCCTTCCGCGATCTCGACGATGCGGCCGAGATACATCACGCCGACACGGCTCGCCATGTGGCGGACCACGGCGAGGTTGTGGCTGATGAACATGTAGGTCAGGCCGAACTTGTCCTGGAGGTCGCGCATCAGGTTGAGGATCTGCGCCTGCACGGAGACGTCGAGCGCCGATGTCGGCTCATCGCAGACGATGAACTCGGCGTCGGAGGCGAGCGCCCGCGCGATGGCGATGCGCTGGCGCTGGCCGCCGGAGAATTCGTGCGGAAACTTCAGCCGGTCGTCGGGATGCAGGCCGACCAGGCTCAGCAATTCCGCGACGCGGGCCTGGATGTCGCGCTCGCCCTGGATCAGGTCGAAGGCGCGGATCGGCTCGGAGATGATGGCATCGACGCGGAAGCGCGGGTTCAGGCTGGCATAGGGGTCCTGAAAAATCATCTGGATGCGGCGGCGCAGCTTTCGGCGCGCCTGCGCCTGCCGCGGGTCGGTCATCGATATGCCGTCGATCGTGACGTTGCCGGAGCTCGGCGGCAGCAGGCCGACGACCATCCGCGCCGCCGTGGTCTTGCCTGAGCCGGACTCGCCGACCAGTGCAAAGGTCTCGCCCTTCCTGATGTCGAAGGTGACGCCGTCGACGGCCTTGAGGTATTCGAGGTGGCCGCCTTCGAGCACGCGGTTGAGCCACGGCTTCGAGACGTCGAACACGCGGCGCAGGTTGTTGGCCTGGACGAAGGGGGCGCTCATGCCGCGCTCTCCGCCGGCACGTTGTCATAGAGATGGCAGGCGACGGATTGCGTGCCGCGCGGCAGCGGCTCCGGCCGCTCGACGCGGCAGCGGTCGAACGCGAACGCGCAGCGGGGATTGAACGAGCAGCCGTGCGGGATCGCCGACAGCCGCGGCATGGACCCGGGAATCTGCACCAGGCGCTTGTCGTCGCCGGCGAGCGTCGGGATCGCACCCATCAGGCCCTTGGCATAGGGGTGGAGCGGGTTCTTCACGACATCCTGCACCGGGCCGATCTCGGCGACGCGGCCGGCATACATCACCGCGACGCGGTCGGAGGTCTCGGCGATCACGCCCATGTCATGGGTGACGAGCATCACGGCGGTGCCGTGGTCGCGACCCAGGCGCTTGATCAGCGAAATGATCTGCGCCTGTACGGAGACGTCGAGGGCGGTGGTCGGCTCGTCCGCGATGACGAGCTCCGGCTCGGCGCAGATTGCCAGTGCAATGACCACGCGCTGGCGCATGCCGCCGGAGAATTCATGTGGATAGCCGTCGATGCGCTTCTCCGGCGCCGGGATTCCGACCTCGGCGAGCAGGTCGATGGCGCGGCGGCGTGCGGCCGTCTCGGACAGGTTCAGATGGGTTCTGATCGTCTCGATGATCTGGTCGCCGACCCGGTACACCGGATTGAGCGAGGTGAGCGGATCCTGGAAGATCATGCCGATCCGCTTGCCGCGGACGCGGCGCATCTCCTCCGGCGGCAGATTGTCGATGCGCAGGCCGGACAAACGGATCTCACCACCGGCGATGCGGCCGGGCGGGTCGATCAGGCCGATCACCGCAAGCCCGGTGACGGATTTTCCGGCACCGGATTCGCCGACCACGCCCAGCACCTCGCCCTTGGCGATGTCGAAGGAGACGCCGTCGATCGCGCGCAGCGTGCCGCGGCGCGCGGCGAACTCCACCTGAAGATTGCGGACGGAGAGAACGGGTTCGGTCATGAGCGAGGTGCTCTCATCGAAGTCTTGCTCATCGAAGTTTCGGGTTGAGCGCGTCGCGCAGCCAATCGCCGAGCAGGTTGATGGAAAGGATCAGTGCGGCGAGTGCGAGCCCGGGGAAGGCGACGATCCACCACTCGCCCGCGAACAGATAGTTGTTGCCGATGCGAATGAGCGTGCCGAGCGAGGGCATGGTGTCGGGCAGGCCGACGCCGAGAAACGACAGCGTCGCCTCGGTGATGATGGCAAGCGCGAGGTTGATCGTGGCGATGACCAGGATCGGGCCCATCGTGTTCGGCAGCACATGTCGCACCATGATCTTTGGTGCGGGCAGGCCGATCAGCTGCGCGGCCGCCACGTAATCCTTGTTCTTCTCGACCATCACGGAACCGCGCACGGTCCGGGCATACCCCACCCAGAAACTCAGGCCGATCGAGATCACCAGCACCACCAGCATGCTGTTGGCGTCCAGCCGGTTGCCGAGGATCGATTTCGCGATGCCATTGACCAGCAGCGCGATCAGAATGGCGGGGAACGTGAGTTGCACGTCGGCAATCCGCATGATCACGCCATCGACGGCGCCCCCGAAATAGCCTGCGATCAGCCCGAGCGCGATTCCGAGCGCGCCGGCAAAGATCACACCGGCCACGCCGACAGCGAGCGAGATGCGCAAGCCATAGAGGATGGCGGAGAACACGTCGCGGCCCTGTTCGTCGGTGCCGAGCAGGAACGGACTCTGGCCGTCGGCGGTCCAGAGCGGTGAGATCCGCGAGTTCATCAATTGGAGCTGCGCCGGATCGAACGGGTTCTGCACAGCGAGGACGGATGCAAAGATCGCGAGCAGGAAGAACAGCGCGGCAATGGCCGCCGCCACCATGGTCAGCTTGGAGCGGCGGAACGAATAGAAGATGTCGCTGTCGAGCGCGCGACTGAGCCAGTTGCGGGCGGCATGGGTCGGCTGCGTGCTCTGCTTGTCGGAATTGGAGACGACTGCGTCGGACATGCAGGTTGCCTTATGTCGCGCGGCCGACGGTCGAGCGCAGGCGCGGATCGACCACGGTGTAGAGGATGTCGACCACCAGGTTGATGGTGACGAAAATCAGCGAGACCATCAGCAGGTAGGCGGCCATAATCGGGATATCGACGTTTTGCACGGCCTGCACGAACAGAAGTCCCATGCCGGGCCATTGGAACACGGTTTCGGTGATGATCGAAAATGCAATAACCGAGCCAAACTGCAACCCTGCCACCGTGATCACGGGAATGAGCGTGTTCTTCAGCGCGTGGCCGAAATGGATGGCACGGGTGGTCAGCCCGCGGGCGCGGGCAAAGCGGATATAGTCGGTCCGCATCACTTCCAGCATCTCCGCGCGCACCAGGCGCATGATCAGGGTCATCTGGAACAGGCCGAGCGTGATCGAGGGCATGATCAATGCCTTTAGCCCCGACAGCGTGAGCAGGCCTGTGGTCCACCAGCCGAGCTTGACCACCTCGCCGCGGCCAAACGAGGGCAACCAGCCCAATGTCACCGCGAACAGATAGATCAGGAGGATGCCGATCAGGAAGGTCGGCAGCGAGATGCCGATCAGCGAAACCGCCTGGAATAATTTGGCGAGCAGGGTGTCGCGCTTGAGCGCCGAATAGACCCCCATCAGGATGCCGAGCACCATCGCAAATACAGTGGCGCAGATCGCAAGTTCCAGCGTTGCGGGCATACGCTCCATCAACAGCGTCGAGACCGGTTGGCGGAACTGGTAGGAGACGCCGAACTTGAATTGTGCGGCATCGGCGAAATAGCGCACGAACTGCACCGGCACGGGATCATCGAGGCCGAGCGACTTGCGTACAGCCTCGCGTTCGGCCGCCGACGTGTCGATCGAGACGATCTGGTTGACGGGGTCGCCGGCGAAACGAAACATCGAGAACGCGATGATGCCGACGGCGAACATGACGCCGATGGCCTGAACGGCGCGGCGAAGAGTGAAAGCGAGCATTCCTTCCACCTTCCTTGGGTGTGCGTGCGGTCGACGTCTTTGTCAGCCGGAAAAGGAAAGGTCCCGGAAGCCTGACGCTGCCGGGACCTTGGGTTCAACTGACGCTATTCCTGCTTGGTCGCCCAATGGAACATGACCAGATTGTCGGCGCGCTGCGGCAGGTTGACCTTCTTCGATACGCCCCAGGCCAACGCCTGCTGGTGCAGCGGGATGTAGGACCAGTCCTTGTTGCCGATTTCGTAGGCTTGCTTGATCAGCTGGTTGCGCTTGGCGGTGTCGGTTTCGACCAGCACCTTGTCGGTGATGGCGTCGAACTCCTTGTTGCAGTAGCCGCCGAGATTGGCCTCGCCCCGTGAGGATTTCGCATCGTCGCGGCAGCCCATGATGTCAAAGAGCACATTGTGGGAGTCCATCGTGCTCGGCGTCCAGCCCAGCATGTAGAACGAGGTCTGGTAGCCGCCTTGCTTCAGCACCTTGGCGAAGTACTGCGCCTTCGGCTGCGCCAGCAGATTGATCTTGACGCCAATGCGGGCGAGCATGCCGACCACGGCCTGGCAGATCGCGGCGTCGTTGACGTAGCGATCGTTTGGGCAATCCATGGTGACCTCGAAGCCATCGGGATAACCGGCCTCGGTCAGGAGCTTCTTGGCGCCGTCGGGATCGAATTTCGGCCGCGTGAACTCCTTGGACAGTATGAACAGCTCCGGCGCGATCATCAGCGCCGACGGCGTCGCCAGCCCGCGCATCACGCGCGTCTTGATCAGCTCGATGTCGATCGCCTTGTAGAACGCCTCGCGGACCTTGATGTCCTTGAACGGGTTCTTGCCCTTGATGTTGGAGTAGAGCAGCTCGTCCCGCATCTGGTCGAAGCCGATGAAGATGGTGCGCAGCTCCGGCCCCTTCAGTACCTGGGCATTCGGGCTGGAATCGACGCGGGAGATGTCCTGGATCGGCACCGGCTCGATGACGTCGACTTCGCCCGAGAGTAGCGCGGCGACGCGGGTGGCGTCGGAGGAGATCGGGGTGAAGATGATCTCCTTCAAATTGCCTTCGACCTTGCCCCAGTAATTGGGATTGGCCTTGAACACCGTCTTCACGCCGGGCTGGTGGCTCTCAATGATGAAGGGACCGGTGCCGTTCTCGTGGAGCGAGGCGTAGCTCGGCGTGGTCGCCGCCACCGGCGTCGGATCGACGACGTTGTTCTCCTCGGCCCATTTCTTGTCCATGATGTACCAGACATCCCACGCGTTATGCAGGATGGGGTTGGGCGAGGGCAGGACGAAATCGACGGTGTAGTCGTCGACCTTGACCACCTTGACGTCGGGCGCAAGGCGGGTCTGCATGTTGGACCCCTTCTTGCGGACGCGATCGGCCGAGAACACCACGTCGTCGGCGGTGAAGGGGTCACCGTTGTGGAACTTCACGCCCTTGCGCAGATGGAAGCGCCAGCGCGTCGGCTCCGGAGTTTCCCAGCTTTCCGCCAGCGCCGGAATGATCTTGAGGTTCTTGTCGCGCGCGGTGAGGCCTTGATAGACGTGGCCGAGATGGGCGTGGGTGGTGCTCTCGTTGAGCGTATAGGGATCGAGCGACTTCAGGTCGCCTTGGTTGGCATAGCGCAGCGTCTGGCTGGACGCCGGCGAGACCGTCAACGCAAACGTACCGGCGAGCGTCGCCGCACACAAACTTCGACCGAATGACATTCTTGGCCCTCTTCACACTGCCGCGCCGATGATTTTTGCTTGTTCGACGAGGCCGATCAATCCATGTTGCCCAGAGTTCTCGCCCCGTGCAAGCGCCATTCCAGCAAGGAACGCGCCAACTTGCACCGCTGTGCAGCAATGCTGACCCGACAGTCTGGAGGCGAAGGTTCGCGGGCGATATTCGACTTTCGATCGGTCCCCGGGGAACGGCGGGAGCGCCCCCGTCAGCCGCCGGGCGAGCGCGTTCGTGGCGCGAGCGATTTGGTTGACCATACCGGCCGATTGCGGGACCGGGCGTGTCGCGCCGGCGTCAGGTCGCTTGCGTCGCACCGCAACTCGCGGTGATACTCCGGCAGGCCGCTCGAATCTCATCTGGAGGGGACATGAAAGTTAACATCGAAATCGACTGCACCCCCCTTGAGGCTCGCCAGTTCTTCGGATTGCCGGATGTCTCGCCGATGCAGATTGCCGTCATGGACAAGCTGCAGCAGCAGGTCCTGAGCAACATCGACAAGGTCTCGCCGGAATCGCTGATCCAGAGCTGGTTCACTTTCGATCCCAAGCTCGCCGAGCGGTTTCAGGACATGTTTGTCACCATGGCCGGCCTCGGCGGGACGCGCAGCAGCGACAAGAAGAAGTAATGCCGATCGAGCGGGACGGAGCACAGGCGTCAAGCGGGCTTCGTCCGCCGGGTCTTGGGCTCCTGCTCGCGGAGGTCCGCGGACTGTTCGAGTTCAACGCCAGCGTCCTGCTGTCGCCGGTCCTGATGCGTGCGCCCAGGGGCGACGGCCATCCTGTGCTGGCGTTACCCGGCTTTCTTGCCAGCGACCTCTCGATGGCGCCGATGCGGCGCTATCTGAGCGAACTCGGCTACGAGGCGCATGCCTGGCGGATGGGCCGCAATCTCGGCGGCCTGGGACGGATGCGGGAGGCGATGCGTGCCCGGCTGGCCGAGATCCATGCCGCGACCGGACGCAAGGTGAGCTTGGTGGGGTGGAGCCTCGGCGGTGTCTACGCTCGCGATCTGGCGCTTCAGGCGCCTGACATGGTCCGCTACGTCGTCACGCTCGGCAGCCCCTTTGCCAACGACGTGCGGGCGACCAATGCGACGCGGCTCTACGAGGCGCTGTCCGGCGAGCGGGTCGAGGATTTCGCGGAAGCGCGCGAGGCGATCGCCGGCGATCTTCCGGTGCCTGCCACGTCGATCTATTCGCGCGCCGACGGCGTCGTGAACTGGCGAACCTGCTTGTTGCGCCCGTCCGACCGCGCCGAGAATATCGAGGTGCACCTGGCAAGCCATATCGGGCTCGGGGTCAACCCCGCAGCGCTATGGGCCGTGGCGGACCGCCTGGCGCAACCGGAGGGGGAGTTCTGGCCATTTGACCGGGCCGGGCCGTTTGCCATTGCATATGCCCCGCCGGAACGGGCAATATCCACCTGACGAGAAGCGCTGCTCAAGGCGCCCGTCAAATACTCGGGAGGGAACCATGGCTGACGGTAAGAAGCTGTCGTCGCTGGACGCGTCGTTTCTCTATCTGGAAACGCCGGAAATGCCGATGCATGTCGGCAGCATGGCGATCTTTCGCCTGCCCGACGACTACAAGGGCGACTTCTTCGAAGACTTCAAGGCGATGATCGTCTCGCGCCTGCACATCGCGCCGATCCTGAAGGCGCGGCTGGAGAAGGCGCCGCTCGACATCGACCATCCCTCCTGGGTCGAGGACGACCAGTTCGACATCGACCGCCATATCTTCCGCGCCAGCCTGCCGGCGCCGCGCGACCGCGCCACGCTCGAACGCATCGTCGGCTGGATGCACGCCAAGCTCCTGAACCGCGCCCGCCCGCTCTGGGAGTTCTACGTGTTCGAGGGCATGAAGGACAACGAGGTCGGGCTCTATTCCAAGATGCACCATGCCGCCATCGACGGCGGCGCCGGCGCGGCCCTGACCAACATGATCTACGACATCTCGCCGGTGCCGCGGAAAGTCGATCCGCCCGCGGGAGGCACCAAGCCCGGACAGGAGCCGCGCGACATCGCGGCGAACCTGCTCGATTCCTATCAGCAGCTGTTCAGCCAGCCGCTCGACGCCTCGGCCGCCGCCAAGAACCTGCAGCTGCCGCGTACCGGCAAGAGCGACATCGGCTCGATCCTGTTCGACAACGCGATGTACCAGATCGAAAGCGCGGTGCGCTTTGCCGGCAACATCCCGACCATGGTCAAGAGCGTCTCCGACGTGCTCGGCAAGATCTCCGATCCGAAGTCGCGCGAGAGCCTCGCCAGCATGGTGTCGCCGCCGACCATGCTGAACAAGACGATCTCGTCCGAACGCAGCTTTGCCGGCGTGTCGATTTCGCTGTCGCGCGCCAAGGCGCTGGCCAAACAGGCCGGCGGCAAGCTCAACGACGTGGTGCTGGCGCTCGCCTCCGGCGTGGTCCGGCGTTACCTCAAGGAGTACAGCACGCTTCCCGCGAAATCGCTGACCGCGGCCGTGCCGATCTCGCTGCGCGAGGAGGGCAACACCGAGGCCAACAACCAGGTGTTCGGCATGATCTGCGCGATCGCGACCAATATCGAGGATCCCAAGGCGCGGCTCGAAGCCATCATAGCGCAGTCGACCAAATCCAAGGAGATGTCGCACCCGCTGCGCGCGCTGATGCCCCAGGTCTCGAACATCTCGATGCTGGGCGCGCCGATGATGGTGCAGATCCTGGCGCTGCTTTACAGCCGCTCGAACCTGTCCGACGTGCTGCCGCCGGCCGCCAACATCACGGTGTCGAACGTGCCCGGGCCGCGGCAGACGCTCTACGCCGCCGGTGCCGAGCTCCTGCACATCTTCCCGGTGTCGATCTCGACACACGGGCAGGCGCTCAACATCACCGTGCAGAGCTATCGCGACCAGCTCGATTTCGGCTTCATCGTCGGCGCCAACATCATTCCGCACGTGCAGGTGATGTGCGACATGCTGCCGGACGAGTTCGCCGCGCTGGAGGCGGCCTATGCGCCGCCGGCGGCCGACATCAAGGGCGCTGCTGAGTAGGAATGCTGCGATGATTGAAATGCCACCGCTCAAGTTCGTGCAGACGAACGGAATCCGCATGGGGTATTACGAGGCGGGCCCGGTCTCCGACAAGCCGCCTGTGGTGCTCTGCCACGGCTGGCCGGAGCTCGCTTTCTCCTGGCGCCACCAGATCAAGGCGCTGAGCGAGGCCGGCATCAGGGTGATCGCGCCGGACCAGCGCGGTTACGGCGCGACCGACCGGCCCGAGCCGGTCGAGGACTACGACATCGAGCACCTGACCGGCGATCTCGTCGGGTTGCTCGATCATCTCGGGATCGACAAGGCGATCTTCGTCGGGCACGACTGGGGCGGCTTCATCGTCTGGCAGATGCCGTTGCGGCACATCGACCGGGTCGCCGGCGTGGTCGGCATCAACACGCCCCATACCAATCGCGCCTGGGCCGATCCGATCGAATTGCTGCGCGCGCGCTTCGGCGACAAGATGTACATCGTGCAATTCCAGGACCCGGCGCGCGAGGCCGACAGGATTTTCGGCAGCCGCGTCGAGCAGACTTTCGATGCGTTCATGCGCAAGCCGGCGCCGCGCCCGCCCGATGCGCCGGCGGAGGAAGTGATCGCCGGTGTCGGCGCTTCGCCGCGGGTCAATCTGGCGTTTCCGCAGATGATCGCGGGCTATGACGCGAAGCACGATCCGCGCACGCCGATCCTGTCGCCGGACGAGAAGAAGGTGTTCGTCGACGCCTTCACCAAAACCGGCTTTACCGGCGGCATCAACTGGTACCGCAACATGTCGCGCAACTGGGTGCGGTCCGAAGGACTCGATCACACCGTGCGTGTGCCGTCGCTCATGATCATGGCCGAGAACGACGCGGTGCTGCCGCCGTCTTCCGCGGACGGCATGGAGAAATTCATTCCCGATCTCGAAAAATATCTGGTCCGCGACAGCGGCCATTGGACGCAGCAGGAAAAGCCGGAGGAGGTCAGTGCCAAGCTGATCGAATGGCGTAGAAGGCGGTTCGGCTAATTTGTCATTGCGAGCCAGCGGGTCCGCGCAAAGCGCGGCCCGATGACAGGCTCCGCGAAGCAATCCAGGAATCTTTCCGCGTAAAAGTCTGGATTGCTTCGTCGCAACGGCTCCTCGCAACGACGAGGGTTACTGAGGGGGAAACGCACGTCAATGTCATCCACGAACCGACTGGACCCGATTCCGCAGCCGCCGGCCAAGCCGGTGGTCGGCAACATGCTGTCGCTGGATTCGGCGGCGCCGGTGCAGCATTTGACCCGGCTCGCCAAGGAGCTGGGCCCGATCTTCTGGCTCGACATGATGGGCTCGCCGATCGTCGTCGTCTCCGGTCACGATCTCGTCGAGGAGCTCTCCGACGAGAAGCGCTTCGACAAGGCGGTGCGCGGCGCGCTGCGGCGCGTCCGTGCGGTCGGCGGCGACGGCCTGTTCACCGCCGATACCAACGAGCCGAACTGGACCAAGGCGCACAACATCCTGCTGCAGCCCTTCGGCAACCGCGCCATGCAGTCCTATCACCCGAGCATGGTCGATATCGCCGAGCAGCTCGTCAAGAAATGGGAGCGGCTCAACGCCGACGACGAGATCGACGTCGTCCACGACATGACCGCGCTGACGCTCGATACCATCGGCCTGTGCGGATTCGACTATCGCTTCAACTCGTTCTACCGGCGTGACTACCACCCCTTCGTCGAGTCGCTGGTGCGTTCGCTCGAAACCATCATGATGACGCGCGGCCTGCCGTTCGAGCAGATCTGGATGCAGAAGCGGCGCAAGACGATGGCCGGCGACGTCGCCTTCATGAACAAGATGGTCGACGAGATCATCGCCGAGCGCCGCAAGGGCGGCGAAGCGACGGACGACAAGAAGGACATGCTCGCGGCCATGATGACCGGCGTCGACCGCGCGACCGGCGAGCAGCTCGACGACGTCAACATCCGCTACCAGATCAACACCTTCCTGATCGCGGGCCACGAGACCACCAGCGGCCTGTTGTCCTGCACGCTCTATGCGTTGTTGAAGCATCCGGACATTCTGAAGAAGGCCTATGACGAGGTCGACCGCGTCTTCGGCCCCGATGTCGATGCGCGGCCGACCTATCAGCAGGTCACGCAGCTCACCTACATCACGCAGATACTGAAAGAGTCGCTGCGGCTGTGGCCGCCGGCGCCGGCCTATGGCATCTCGCCGCTCAAGGACGAGATCATCGGTGGCGGCCAGTACAAGCTCAGGAAGGGCACCTTCATCACGATCCTGGTGACGGCGCTGCATCGCGATCCCTCGGTCTGGGGTCCCAATCCCGACGCCTTCGACCCCGAGAATTTCAGCCGCGAGGCGGAGGCCAAGCGGCCGATCAATGCCTGGAAGCCGTTCGGCAACGGCCAGCGCGCCTGCATCGGTCGCGGCTTTGCAATGCATGAGGCGGCGCTTGCGCTCGGCATGATCCTCCAGCGCTTCAGGCTGATCGACCATCGGCGCTACCAGATGCATCTGAAGGAGACGCTGACGATGAAGCCGGAAGGCTTCAAGATCAAGGTCCGGCCGCGCGCCGATCGTGAGCGCGGCGCCTATGGCGGTCCTGCCGTGGCGACGACGAGTGCCGGTACCATGGCGCCGCGTGCGACCGCGCGGCCCGGACACAATACGCCGCTCCTCGTGCTCTACGGTTCCAATCTCGGCACGGCGGAAGAGCTGGCGACCCGCGTCGCCGATCTTGCCGAGGTCAACGGCTTTGCCAGCAAGCTCGCGCCGCTCGACGACCATGCCGGCAAGCTGCCGGAGGAGGGCGGCGTGCTGATCTTCTGCGCCTCCTACAATGGCGCGCCGCCGGACAACGCCACGCAATTCGTCAACTGGCTGCACGGCGACGCATCGAAGGATGCGCTGTCGAAGGTGCGTTACGCCGTGTTCGGCTGCGGCAACAGCGACTGGGCCGCGACCTACCAGTCCGTGCCGCGGTTCATCGACGAGCAGCTCGCGGCCCGCGGCGCGCGCGGCGTCCATGCGCGCGGCGAGGGCGATGCCAGGAGTGACCTCGACGGCCAGTTCGAGAAATGGTTCGCCGCGCTTGCGCCGGCGGCAATGAAGGAGTTCGGGCTCTCGTCGAACTTCAGCCGCAGCGCCGACGACGAGCCGCTCTACAGGGTCGAGCCGGTCGCGCCCGGCGCGGTCAACGCGATCGCGGCCCTTGGCGGCGCCGTGGCGATGAAGGTGCTCGTCAACGACGAGCTTCAAAACAAGAGCGGCTCCAATCCGTCCGAGCGCTCGACGCGGCACATCGAGGTGCAGTTGGCGCAAGGCGCGAGCTACCGCGTCGGCGACCATCTCAGCGTGGTGCCGCGCAACGATCCGGCGCTGGTCGACGCCGTCGCGCGCCGCTTCGGCTTCCTCCCCGCCGACCAGATCAGGTTGCGGGTCGCCGAGGGACGCCGCGCGCAGTTGCCGGTCGGCGACAGCGTCTCGGTCGGCCAGCTGCTGACCGATTTCGTCGAGCTTCAGCAGGTCGCGACGCGAAAGCAGATCCAGATCATGTCGGAGCATACCCGCTGCCCGGTGACCAAGCCGAAACTGCTGGGGTTCATCGGCGACGATGCGGAGGCCGGGGAGCGCTATCGCGGCGAGATCCTGGCCAGGCGCAAATCGGTCTTTGATCTTCTGATCGAATATCCGGCCTGCGAGCTGCCGTTCCACGCCTATCTCGAAATGCTCTCGCTGCTCGCGCCGCGCTATTACTCGATCTCGTCCTCGCCATCTGTGGACCCTGCGCGTTGCAGCATCACCGTCGGTGTGGTCGGCGGTCCGGCCACGTCCGGGCGCGGCCTCTACAAGGGCATCTGCTCCAACTATCTCAGCGATCGCCGCGCGGGCGACACGGTCTACGCGACGGTACGTGAAACCAAGGCCGGCTTCCGCCTGCCGGACGATACATCGGTGCCGATCATCATGATCGGCCCGGGCACGGGACTTGCGCCGTTCCGGGGCTTCCTCCAGGAGCGCGCCGCGCGCAAGGCGAAGGGCGCTGGCCTCGGCCCGGCCATGCTGTTCTTCGGCTGCCGTCATCCCGAGCAGGACTATCTCTATGCCGACGAGCTGAAGGCGATGGCGGCGAGCGGCATCGCAGAGCTGTTCACTGCGTTCTCGCGCGCGGGGGGACCGAAGACCTATGTGCAGCATCTGCTCGCCGCTCAGAAGGACAAGGCGTGGAGCCTGATCGAACAGGGCGCGATCGTCTACGTCTGCGGTGATGGCGGAAAAATGGAGCCGGACGTCAAGGCTGCGCTGGTTGCGATCCATCGCGAGAAGACCGGCAGCGATGTCGCCGCCGGCGCGCGCTGGATCGAGGATCTCGGTGCGAACAACCGCTATGTGCTCGACGTATGGGCCGGTGGGTAACCGAAGGTGCGGTCCCGTAGCCCGGATGGAGCGAAGCGAAATCCGGGCCGGTCTTTCCTCACGAGAGTGTTTCCCGGATTGCGCTTCGCTCCATCCGGGCTACGAAGCAAATCGTGCTAAAGCTCTTCCATGATTCCCTGGGAAAAGCTCGACACCGCCAAAATCCCCGGCTCCGACGAGGAGCTCCGCCTGATGCGCCGCGGCAAGGAGTTTTCCATCAAGCTCGGCACCAACGAGCTGATGAACAGCCGCCTGTCGGGCTCGGAGGCCGCGCTCGCGACGCTTGCGGCGAAGCAGATCGAGAAGACCGCAAAGCCGCATGTGCTCATCGGCGGCCTCGGCATGGGCTTTACGCTGCGCGCGGCACTTGCCGTGCTTGGAAGCAAGGCCCGGATCGTGGTGTCTGAACTCGTTCCGGCGGTGGTCGCCTGGGCGAAAGGTCCAATGGCGGAAGTCTTTGGCGACAGCCTCGAGGATCCCCGGGTGAGCATCCGGGAGATCGATGTCGCCGAGATCATCCGAGGGCACCGGTCGGCCTTCGACGCCATTCTCCTCGACGTCGACAACGGGCCGGAGGGGCTGACCCGGAAGGGCAATGATGGGCTCTACAATGCGAGCGGGTTGAAAGCGGCGAAGACGGCGTTGCGGCCGGGCGGCGTGCTGGCCGTCTGGTCTTCGGGGCCGAACCCGGCATTCACCAAGCGCCTGGGAGGCGCCGGCTTCGACGTCAACGAAGTCAATATCCGCGCCACCGGCAGGGGCGGCGGCGCGCGGCATGTGATCTGGATCGCGCGGACGAGCTAGGCGGTTATTTGTAGCCCGGATGGAGCGAAGCGCAATCCGGGACGGCCGATCCGCACGCAAGGTGGTCCCGGATTACGCTGCGCTCCATCCGGGCTACGCTTCCGAGCTAGAACATCGTGTTGTTGTTCGCGGGAGTTTCGGGGATGGGCTGAACGGCGTCCCAGTGCTCGACGATCTTGCCGTTCTCCAGCTTGAAGATGTCGACGATCGCGTTGCCCCTGGTGCCGGGCTCGCGAACCGCGTGTACGTGCAGGATGACGTAATCGCTGTCGACGAAGCTGCGCTTGATGTCGCTGTGCGAGTTCGGGAATTTCTCGCGCAGGAAGCCGATGAACTTCCGGAAGCCGTCCGGGCCATCGGCCGCGTTTGGATTGTGCTGGACGTAGCGGTCGCCGACATAAGCGAGGGCTGCATCGGCGTCCTTCTGATTGAGGCCCTTCTCGTAGAAGGCAAGCACGGTTTTGCGATTGGCTTCTTCTTGCGCGCTGCCGGCTATCGCGGCCCCGTTGCCGAGGGACAGCATGACAGCTGAAGCCGCGATCATTGCGGCCGACCGGACGATGAGATGCATGTGAGCTCCGAGAGGCCGCAGCCTCTGTCTTGCGATTGAGGGAGGCCTGTATAGCTTTCACGCCGGCGCGCGTTAAGAGAGTAACCGGCAGCTCACATGGTCACCGCGAGGAGACTGCTCGCGTCGGTCTACGCCGCCCGCGCCGCCGCGCCATGCGCGTGCTTGTCGATGGCGCCGATGATCTGCGGCCAGAAGCGCATCGGGAGGGCGTGGCCCATGCCCTCGATCATCAACAGCTTGGCGCCTGGGATCGATGCCGCCGTGTCCTTGCCGCCTTCCGGCCGCACCAGCGGATCGACGGTGCCGTGGATCACCAGCGTCGGCGTCTTGACGCCGTGCAGCCGTTCCTTGCGACTGCCCGAGGCGAGCACGGCGCGGAGCTGCCGGCCGACGCCGGCCGGATTGAGCCCGCGCGCGAACACGCGCTCGGCACGATCAGGATCGAGCGCCTCCTCTTCCGGAAAGGAACCGGCGCGCAGCACCTTCCAGGTCTCGCCGTAGCGGACGATGAATTCCTCCTTGCTGCGCGGCGGCGGCGCCATCAGCATCGCGGCGGCTTCGCGTGTCGGCGGCGGCACCCGCGGATTGCCCGTCGTCGACATGATCGAGGTCAGGGAACGCACGCGCTGCGGAAACGACAGCGTCACCTCCTGCGCGATCATGCCGCCCATGGAGGCGCCGACCAGATGCGCCGACTTGATGCCAAGCGCGTCCATCAAGCCGACCGTGTCCTTGGCCATGTCGATCAGCTTGTAGGTTGCGGCCACGGGAATCCTGAGGAAGCGCAGCTTCAGCAGCTCGAGCGGCGTCAGGCGCTTGCCGCCGGTGAGATGGCTGGACTTGCCGATGTCGCGGTTGTCGAAGCGGATCACGCGAAAGCCGTGCACGGCGAGCTGCTCGCAGAACGCATCGTCCCAATGGATCATCTGCGCCCCGAGCCCCATGATCAGCAGCAGCGGCTCGGCGTTGTCGTTGCCGAAGATCTCGTAGCAGATGTCGATGCCATTGGCGCGGACGGTCTGGGGCGGCTGATGGGCGCAGGCGTTCACGGACCGCTCCTCGGAAACGGGTTGCACGATGTTCGTTCTATCGCATGGTTTGCTGCGGCAAAGAAGCCTTCCGCGCGACGCCAGGACGGCGTCTCGCAGGTTGACCGGCTCGCGACAAGGGTATGGTATGGCGGGAAAAGAAGGGCGCCAAAGCCCGCGCGAGGTGGAGGACGCAATGACCAAAGAGATCAACGACCCTGTCGCCATGTGGCAGAAGATGGTTGGCGAGATGGAGAAGGGGTTCAACTCCTTCGCCAATCAAGCCATGTCGTCGCCCGAGTTTTCGCAAGCCGTGAACCGGGCCGGCGGCGTTGCTGCAGGTGCTCAGAAGCAGCTCGGCGAGCTCATGGAGAAATACCTCGTCAGTATGAATCTGCCGAGCCGGGAGCAGGTCACGGGTCTTGCGGAACGGCTACAGTCCATCGAGGCCCAGATCGGCGAGATGAAGTTGATGCTGAGCCAGATGGCGGCAGGATCCGGACTGTCGCAAGGCTTCGACGGTGCGCCGCGGCCGCCGCGGACGAAACGCCCGCCCTCCGAAGGCGGAGAGCCCAAATGAACGCGCCGACGGGACTTGACCTTGCCTCGATCCCGGAACGCATCCAGTCGGAGGTGCAGCGCGCAATCCAGCGCAGCATCAAGGGTGTCGAATATTTCTCGACGTCGGGCCCCGCGCTCGGGTCGACGCCGAAGGATGTGCTGCATTCGCGCGGCACGATGAGCCTTTATCACTATCGGCCGATGTCGGACGAGATCTACCGTGTGCCGGTGCTGATCGTGATGGCGACCACCAACCGCGGCTACATCCTCGACCTCGTGCCCGGGCAGAGCTTCATCGAGTTCCTGCTCAAGCGCGGCTACGACGTCTATATGCTCGACTGGAGCGCGCCGAGGCCGGAGGAGAAGAGCCTGCGCATGGAGGACTATGTCCTCGACTTCATCCCGGATTGCGTGCGGCGCGTGCAGAAGGATTCCGGCGAGCAGGACGTCTCCGTCATCGGCTATTGCTTCGGCGGCGTGCTGTCGCTGCTCTACGGCTCGATCTTCCAGGACGGGCCGATGAAGAATTTGATCTGCTTCACCACGCCGATCGATTTCCGCGAGATGAAGCTGTTCTCCAATTTCTCCGACCGCCGCTATTTCGACGTCGACCGCCTCGTCGACAGCGTCGGCAACGTGCCGCCGGAGATGATCCTGTCGTCGTTCGAGATGCTGCGGCCGGCCTCGCGCACTGTGAGCCAGATCCAGCTCTGGGAGAACATCTGGAACGACGAGTTCGTCAAATCCTACCGGATGTTCGACCGCTGGGCGACCGACACGCTGCCGCTGGCGGGCGAGTATTTCCGCACCATCACAAAGGACCTGATGTGGGACAACAAGCTGTTCAACGACACGATGTCGGTCGGCGGCCGTGCGGCGAAGCTCGAGAACATCAAGGTGCCGTTCCTGCATGCGGTCGCCGAGCACGATCACATCGTGCCCTATGACGCCGCAAAGCATCTGATCGCCAAGATCGGCTCCGAAGACAAGGAAGAGGTGATGCTGAAGGGCGGTCACGTCTCCCTCGTTGCCGGTGCCAACGCGGTGAAGCGGCTGTGGCCGAAACTGGATTCCTGGCTGGGAAAGAGATCGACATGAGTGAACAGCGTTCCTATCCGCGTCACGTCAAGACCGAGGCCGGTGACATCGAGATCCGCCTGATGTCGCCCGCGGACGAAGCCGCGGTGCTCGCCTTCGGCAAGGGCCTGCCGACGCACGATCTCCTTTTCCTGCCACGCAACATCAGCGAGCCAAAAGTGCTCTCGGCCTGGGTCAAGGAGATCGAGCGCGGCGCCATCATGAGCCTGCTCGCGGTCAGGGACGGCAAGGTCGTCGGCTGCGGCACGCTGGTGCGCGATCCCCATTCCTGGTCGCCTCATGTCGGCGAGATCCGCATGGTGGTCGCGCTCGATGTGCGCGGGAAGGGCGTGGGACGGGTGCTGTCGCAGGAGACCTTTGCGGTTGCGCTCGGCGCCGGCCTCGAAAAGCTCTCGGTCCAGATGACGGTCGATCAGCAGGCGGCGATCGCCCTGTTCGAAAGCCTCGGCTTCAAGGCCGAGGCGCTGCTGCGGGACCATGTCCGGGACGTCGATGGCAAGACCCACGACATCGTCGTGCTCGGCCACAACATCGCGCAGGTCCAGGCCCAGATGGAGGCCTATGGGCTGCCAGGCGCCGTCCAGCACTAAAGGGCGCCGTCCAGCACTAGGGACGGGCGGAGAGCTGTCGGGACCTGGAATGGCTACCGAGGCATCATAATGCCCTGTATTCAGGCTGTTCACGATTTCGTGATATCGCAGCGCACCAATGATATTGCACCGCACAATTAACTATGCCATATAAGCCGTGCCCCGGGCCAAAGCGGACGGGGTGAGCCCATAGCTCAACCCAATGAGGATGGAGAGAACCCCATGACCACCGAAACCAATTCGGCCTTCGACGGCATCAAGGACGCCTTCAAGAACATCCAGAACCTGGAAGTTCCCGAGGCTGCCCGTGAGTTCGTCAAGAAGTCTGCCAATACCGCCAAGGATCGCGCTGCCGAAGTTTTCGCAGGCTCCGAGCGGGTGACCGCCGCCATAGAGAACGCGGTGACGGGATCCGTGACCGAAGCCGGCAAGATCAGCCGCAATATTCAGCAGGCGATCTACCAGGACGCCGAGGCGTTCTTCGCCGGTATCGACAAGCTCGCGTCGGCCAAGTCGATCAACGAAGCCGTCCAGATCCAGTCGGACATGCTCCGTGCACGTGGCGAAGTGTTCGTCTCGCGCGCCAAGGCGACCACCGACTATCTCGGCAAGCTCGCCGCCGACAGCGCGAAGTCCGCTCAGGACAACTTCGCCAAGGTCTACAACAAGACCGCCTGATTGCGCGTCGCGTTGACAAACTGAATTTTGAGGCCCGCTTCGGCGGGCCTTGTTTTTTGCGCCGCCGTCATCATCGATCGTCATTCCGGAGCGCCCCCCGGAATCTCGAGATTCCGGGTCCGGTCCTGCGGACCGTCCCGGAATGACGTAACCTCGGTGAATCATGACTCCACCCGCCGCCTTCTCCTTCGACTCCCCCGGCGACAGCGAACGCGCGGCCGAGCTGCGCCGCGTCAAGGCGCTGGCAACACTGGTGCTGGCCTCGACGCTGGCGCTGTTCGTGGTCGCGAAATGGCTCTTGCCCGTGCATCCCGTGTTCGGCTTCATCGCGGCCTTCGCGGAAGCCGCGACCATCGGAGGCATTGCGGACTGGTATGCGGTGGTGGCGCTGTTCAAGCGGCCGCTCGGCCTGCCGATCCCGCACACCGCGATCATCCAGAGCAACCAGGCCCGCATCGCCGACAAGCTCGGCGAATTCATCCAGGTGCATTTTCTCGAGACCGGTCCGGTCGAAGCCAAGCTGAACGAGATCGATTTCGGCTCCTTCGTCGCGGACTGGCTGCGCGACCGCAAGCGCAGCGACGATCTCGCGCGCTTCGCGCTGCGCCTGCTGCCGGAGGCCTTCTCCGCGACGGAGACCTCCGGCCTGATGACCTTCATCATCCGCCGCATGTCCTCGCAGCTCCAGGCGATCGACCTCGCGCCGCTCGCCGCCGGCACCCTGCGCGGCTTCGTTGCCGAAGGGCGGCACCAGATCCTGTTCGACGATCTCCTGCGCGTGATGCACGACACGCTGAATCAACAAGAGACGATGGCGATGATCCGCGAGAAGGTGCGCGCGGAGTTGCCGACCCTGCTCAGGCTCTACCGCGCCGACAAGTTTCTGGTGAACAAGATCGTGGCGTCCGCTACCGCTTTCTTCAACGAGGTGCGCGGCGACCCCAAGCATCCATTCCGCGGCGAGTTCGACCGCATGGTGCTGAGCTTCGTCGACCGGCTCGGCACCGACCGGGCCTATATCGACCGCATCGACGGCTTGAAGCGCGATCTGCTGGCGCGGCCGGAGCTCGCCGATCTCGCCCGTACCGTGTGGGCCAACACGCGCTCCTTCATCGAACGCAGCGCGAGCGGCGAGACGCAGGTGTTGCAGCACCATCTCGCCGGCATGTTCGTCGCCGCGGGCGAGGCGCTTGCGGGCGACGCCGAGCTGCGCGGCGAGATCAACAAGGGTCTGGTGGCCGTGCTGCGCAGTTTCGTCGCCGACCAGAAGAGCGGCGTCTCGACCTTCATCTCCGACCAGGTCAAGTCGTGGAATATGACGCAGCTGATTTCGCTGATCGAAATCAACATCGGTCGCGATCTTCAATACATCCGTTTCAACGGCTCGCTGATCGGCGGACTCGCGGGCCTCGTCCTCTACTCCGTAGAATCCCTGCTTAGATTGCTGTGACTTTTGCGTCACGCCCGTGGGCATTAGCGCGCGGGCCTATTGTCGCCCGGCGCTCCACCAGCTTGAATGTCGAGAACCGACCGCCTAGCTGATTCATGTTGCGCTGCGGAACGTTCAAGAAGTCGGCGTATTGGAATTCATGCCCATTTGCCGGCGTCGCGGCCGGCATCTTCCCCGAGGAAACATTGATGACCGCTACCGCCCAGACGCTGAGTCCGCCGTCCCGCACCCTGATGTTTCTGGAGGGACGCGCCATCCACGAGCTCGGCGCATTCCTCGGCGCGCTGCCGCTGCTGAGCCTCGCGCCGCGCGGCGACGGGCATCCGGTGCTGGTCCTGCCCGGCCTCGTGGCGTCCGACGTGTCCACGCGTCCGCTGCGCTCATTCCTGAAGAGCAAGGGCTACGCGGTCAGCGGCTGGCGCCAGGGCCGCAACTACGGCCTGCGTCCGGGCGTGCAGCATGCGATGGTCGATCTGGTCCATGAGCTCAACGACACCCATGGCCGCAAGATCAGCCTGGTCGGCTGGAGCCTTGGTGGCCTCTATGCGCGTCAGCTCGCCAAGATGATGCCGGAGCGCGTGCGCCAGGTGATCACGCTTGGCAGCCCGTTTGCGGGCGACCCCCATTCGACCAATGCCTGGCGCGTCTACGAATGGGCAAGCGGGCGGAAGTCCAACGAGGTCGATCCGCAGTTCGGCGGCGAGCTCGCCGTGCCACCACCGGTGCCCACCACCGCCATCTTCAGCCGCACCGACGGCGTTTGCGCCTGGCAGGGCTGCATGGAAAAGGCGGGCGCCGAGACCGAGAGCATCGAGGTCGAGAGCAGTCATTGCGGCATGGGTCATCATCCCGCCGCGGTCTATGCGGTGGCCGATCGCCTCGCGCAGCAGGAAGGCCAGTGGCGGCCTTTTGATCGTAGAGGCTGGCGTAGCCTGGCGTATCCCGACCCGAATCGGTAAGTGGGCTTCTTCACCTCGCCCCGCTTGCGGGGAGAGGTCGGATCGCATCGGAGATGCGATCCGGGTGAGGGGGACTCTCCGCGAGTCCGTCTATCGCTGAGTTTGCGGATGCAGCCCCTCACCCCAACCCTCTCCCCGTAAGAACGGGGAGAGGGAGGAAAGAAGCGTCGCTCCTGTCCATTGTCGCGCCCGCAGCAATCGCGCTATGCCTTGCGCATGGCGCATCCGCTCTCCCGCATCATCGACCAGCTCAAGCGCGAACCGTCGCGCACGGGCTCCATCGTCATCACCGTGTTCGGCGATGCCATCGTGCCGCGTGGCGGCTCGGTGTGGCTCGGTACGCTGCTGGAATTCTTCGAGGGCCTCGCCATCGACAGTGGCGTGGTGCGGACCGCGATGTCGCGGCTGGCGGCCGATGGCTGGCTGACGCGCGAAAAGGTCGGCCGTAACAGCTTCTACCGCCTTGCCGAAAAGGGCCGCCAGACGTTCGAGGCCGCCACGCGCCACATCTACGATCCGCCGCCGTCGGACTGGACCGGCCGCTTCGAGCTCCTGCTGATCGGAAATGGCGAGGATCGCGACGTCTCGCGCGACGCATTGCGCAACGCCGGCTTCGGCAGTCCGCTGCCGGGCGTGTGGGTCGCGCCCTCCGGCGTGCCGGTGCCGGATGCGGCTGCCGGCGCCATTCGTCTCGAAGTCTCCGCGGAAGATGACAGTGGACGCCGTCTGCTCAGCGCCAGCTGGCCGCTGGACCGCACCGCGGACGCCTATCTGAAGTTCATGAAGACGTTCGAGCCGCTCCGCACCACGATCGGCCGCGGATCGGACTTGTCCGCGGCCGACGCCTTCACCGCGCGCATCCTGCTGATCCACTACTACCGCCGCGTCGTGCTGCGCGATCCGCTGCTGCCGGAGAGCCTGTTGCCGGTGGACTGGCCGGGCAGGGCCGCCCGCGAACTCTGTGGCGAGATCTATCGCGCGCTGCTTGCTCCGTCGGAGCAGTGGCTCGACGAGCATGGAACCAACGAGAAGGGGCCGTTGCCACCGGCGCGAAAGCTCCTGGAACGGAGGTTCGGCGCCTGATTTTTATGTTACAGAAATATCTTGCATGAACTAATTCTTGTTATATATTGCCTCCCAACAAATCGGGAGGATGCGCATGTATACCCAGGCGCTCAATACGGCTGAGGCCGACGACCGCAACGTCGAAGATGCGGCGCGGGCGGCGCAGTTCCAGGCCCGCATCGATGCCGAGGAGCGCATCGAGCCGAATGACTGGATGCCGGCGGCCTACCGCAAGACGCTGACGCGTCAGATCTCGCAGCACGCCCATTCCGAAATCGTCGGCATGCTGCCCGAAGGCAACTGGATCACGCGCGCCCCGTCGTTGCGCCGCAAGGCGGCGCTGCTTGCGAAAGTTCAGGACGAGTGCGGCCACGGGCTCTATCTCTATGCCGCCGCCGAGACGCTCGGCACCTCGCGCGAGGAGCTGGTCGATGCCATGCTCGCCGGCAAGGCCAAATACTCCTCGATCTTCAACTATCCGACGCTGACCTGGGCCGACATCGGCACCATCGGCTGGCTGGTCGACGGCGCCGCGATCATGAACCAGATCCCGCTGTGCCGCTGCTCCTATGGCCCCTACGCGCGCGCGATGATCCGCGTCTGCAAGGAGGAATCGTTCCACCAGCGCCAGGGTTACGAGATCATGTTGACGCTGTGCCGCGGCTCCGGCGAGCAGAAGGCGATGGCGCAGGACGCGCTGAACCGGTGGTGGTGGCCGGTGCTGATGATGTTCGGCCCGCCCGATGCCACGAGCCAGCACAGCGACACCTCGACCAAGTGGAAGATCAAGCGCTTCTCCAACGACGAGCTGCGCCAGAAATTCGTCGATGCCACCGTGCCGCAGGCGCAATATCTCGGGCTCGCCATTCCTGATCCCGGCATGATTCAGGATGCCGACGGGCACTGGCGTTACAGCGAGATCGACTGGACCGAGTTCAAGCAGGTGCTCGCCGGCAACGGCCCGTGCAACCGCGACCGCATGGCCGCGCGCCGCAAGGCGCACGATGAGGGGGCCTGGGTGCGCGAGGCGGCAGCCAGCTATGCCGCCAAGCGCCAGCACCGTCAGACCGCGCAAGCCGCGGAGTAGGAAGATCAAGATGTCCACGCCGAACACGCCGCTCTGGGAAGTCTTTATTCGCAGCCGCAACGGGCTTGCGCACAAGCATGTCGGCTCGCTGCATGCGAGCGACGCGACGATGGCGCTGCAAGCCGCACGCGACATCTACACCCGCCGCGGCGAGGGCCTGTCGATCTGGGTGGTGCCATCGACCGCGATCACCGCGAGCGATCCGGCCGAGAAGGGCATGATGTTCGAGCCGGCGGAATCGAAGATCTACCGGCACCCGACGTTCTACGAGGTGCCGGAAGAAGTGGGGCATATGTGATGCCCATTGCCAACATCCAGGTCTCCGAAACGCCGCTGGTGCTCTACGCGCTGCGCCGCGCCGACGACGCGCTGGTCCTCGGCCACCGGCTGTCGGAATGGTGCGGGCACGCGCCGATGCTGGAAGAGGACATGGCGCTCTCCAACATCGCGCTCGATCTCATCGGCCAGGCGCGCGAGCTCTACAGCTACGCGGCCAAGGTCGAGGGTAGGGACAATGATGAGGACCGGTTGGCCTATCTCCGCGATGTCAGGCAGTACCGCAACCTGCTGCTGGTCGAGCAGCCGAACGGCGACTTTGCCCAGACCCTGGTGCGGCAGTTCTTCTATTCCGCCTTCGCCGACCTCCACTGGCGTGCGATGATGTCTTCGCGCGATACGACGCTTGCCGCCATTGCCGCCAAGTCGGAGAAGGAGAGCGCCTATCATCTGCGCCATGCTTCGGAATGGATCATCCGGCTTGGCGACGGAACGGAAGAGAGCCACGTCCGTGCGCAAGCCGCGATCGATCATCTCTGGGCTTTCACCGGCGAGATGTTTGCGGTCGATGCCGCCGAACGCGGCCTGATCCAGGCCGGGATCGCGGTCGACCCCGAGACCCTGCGCGGTCGCTGGCTGAAGACTGTCTCGGGGGTCACCGGTGAGGCCACGCTCACGCTGCCGAAGAACGACTGGATGCAGCAGGGCGGCCGTGAAGGCCGCCATAGCGAACATCTCGGCCATCTCCTCAGCGAGCTGCAATCGATGCAGCGTACTTTCCCGGGGCTGACATGGTGACCGCACTCGACGTCGACAGGGAAACCGAGTTGCGCCAGCGCGCCTGGGATGCGGCGGCCGGCGTCGTTGATCCGGAAATTCCGGTGCTGACGATTGCCGATCTCGGCGTGCTGCGCGATGTTGCTGTCGACGGAGATCATGTCGAGGTCGCGATCACCCCGACCTACTCGGGCTGCCCGGCCATGAACATGATCGCGCTCGAAATCAAGCTTGCGCTGGAGCGTGCCGGCTTCCGCCACCCAAGAGTGCGTACGGTACTGTCGCCGGCCTGGACCACCGACTGGATGAGCGAGGAGGGACGGCAGAAGTTGCGCGCCTATGGCATCGCGCCGCCGCAGGCCTCGAGCTCCCGCCGCGCCCTGTTCGGCGAGCAGGCAATCGCATGCCCGCAATGCGGCTCCGGCAATACCGAGCTGTTGTCCGAATTCGGCTCGACCTCGTGCAAGGCGCTGTGGCGCTGCAAGACCTGTCGCGAACCCTTTGATTATTTCAAGTGTCATTGACCATGTCCGCAGCCGCTCCGCGTTTCCATCGCCTGGCCGTCAACGATCTCCGTCGTGAGGCGTCCGATGCCATTTCGATGACCTTCGCCATTCCGGGTGAACTCGCCGGCGACTACGCCTTCACGCCCGGCCAATACCTCACGCTGCGGATGATGTTGGATGGCGAGGAGGTGCGCCGCTCCTACTCGATCTGCTCCGGCCCCGATGATGGCGAAATCCGTATCGCCGTGAAGAAGGTCGACGGCGGCGCGTTTTCGAATTGGGCGGCGGACGAACTGAAATGCGGCGACGAGCTCGACGTGATGACGCCGACCGGCCGCTTCGGCGTGGTCCCGCCGGCAGATAGTCCGCGCATCCATGTCGGCTTTGCCGCGGGCTCGGGCATCACGCCGATCGTGTCGATCGTGAAGGGCACGCTGGTGCGTGAGCCGGACAGTCGCTTCTTCCTGTTCTACGGCAACCGCACGACCGACAGCATCATGTTCCTCGAGGCGATCGAGGAGTTGAAGGACCGTTTCATCGATCGTCTTTCGATCTTCCACGTTATCTCGGGTGAAGAGCAGGATATCCCGATCCTTCATGGCCGGCTTGACGGCGAGAAGGTGAGGGTATTGCTGCGCTCGCTGGTGCCGGCCGTAAGCGTCGACCACGTCTTCATCTGTGGTCCCGCTGGCATGAGCGAGGACATCGAAGCGACCTGCCGCGATCTCGGCATCGCTGACGAGCGGATCCATGTCGAGCGCTTCGTCTCCGAATTCGGCGGAAAGCCGCGGCCGAAGAAGGTCGTTGCTCCGGACGCCCCGCCGAAGGCGATCGCGTCCCTGATCATCGACGGCAAGCGCCGCGACGTGCCGGTCGCGGAGGATGAGGCGATCCTCGATGCGGCGCTACGGGCCGGCGTCGATCTGCCCTTCGCCTGCAAGGGCGGCATGTGCTCGACCTGCCGCGCCAAGCTGGTCGAGGGCGAGGCGCCGATGGACCTGAACTACTCGCTGGAGCCATGGGAGCTGAAGGCCGGATTTGTGCTCACCTGCCAGGCCAAGCCATCGTCGGAGCGGGTGGTGGTGGACTATGACCACGTTTGACAGCCTTGGCCAACCAGCAGAACATCATGGGTCAAAAATCAGCCGGGAGAAGCGCGTGAACGTCAAAGCAGCCCTGTCGCCCGACGATGTGGCCCGCGCTTGCGCCGATGCGATGTGGGCGGAGGACGATGCCTCCAAAGGTCTTGGCATGGAGATCGTCGAGATCGGCCCGGGCTTTGCGACGCTGGCGATGAATGTGCGGCCCGACATGGTCAACGGCCAGCGCATCGCCCATGGCGGCTTCATCTTCACGCTCGCCGATTCCGCCTTCGCGTTCGCCTGCAATTCGCACAATGAACGCGTGGTGGCGGCGCAGGGGCAGATCACCTTCATCAAGCCGGGCAAGCTCGGCGACCGGCTCATCGCGAAGGCGCGGGAGATCAGCCGCGGCGGCCGCTCCGGGATCTACGACGTGCGTGTTACCGCGGGCGATACCGTCATCGCGGAATTCCGCGGCCATTCGCGTGTCATTGCCGGCACGTGGCTGCCGGCGCAGGACTGACAAAGACAAGACCAATCAAGAAAAGAACAAACCAATGTTGAGGGGAAACGACGATGGCTCTGACCAGGCTCAAGGAAGGTGGCAACACCTATAGTGCCGAGACGGACGCGCATGAGCGCGCCTCGCGCGACGAGATCATGGCGTTGCAGAAACAGCGGCTCGCCTGGTCGCTGAAGCACGCCTACGACAATGTCGCGCATTATCGCAAAGCCTTCGACAAGGCCGGCATGCATCCGTCCGACTTTCGCGAGCTGTCCGACCTCGCGAAATTTCCGTTCACCGTGAAGACGGACCTGCGCGACAACTATCCCTTCAACATGTTCGCCGTGCCGCGCGAAAAGCTGGTGCGCGTGCATGCCTCCTCCGGCACGACGGGCAAGCCGATCGTGGTCGGCTATACGCGAGCCGACATCGATACATGGTCGGAGGTGATGGCGCGCTCGATTCGCGCCGCCGGCGGCCGCACCGGCATGATCATCCACAACGCCTATGGCTACGGTCTGTTCACCGGCGGATTGGGTGTGCACTATGGCGCGGAAAAGCTCGGCTGCACGGTGGTGCCGATCTCGGGCGGCATGACCGAGCGGCAGGTGCAGCTCATCAACGATTTTCGTCCCGACATCATCACGGTGACGCCGAGCTACATGCTGGCGATCCTGGACGAGTTCAAGCGCCAGAAACTCGATCCGCGCCAGTGTTCGCTCAAGGTCGGCATTTTCGGCGCCGAGCCCTGGACCAACGCCATGCGCGGCGAGATCGAGGATGCCTTCGACATGGATGCGACCGACATCTATGGCCTGTCCGAAGTGATCGGCCCTGGCGTCGCGCAGGAGTGCATCGAGACCAAGGACGGCCTGCACATCTGGGAGGACCATTTCTATCCCGAAGTGATCGATCCCGAGACCGGTGCGGTGCTGCCGGATGGCGAGAAGGGCGAGCTGGTCTTCACCTCGCTGACCAAGGAAGCCTTCCCGGTGATCCGCTATCGCACCCGCGACCTGACGCGGCTGTTGCCGGGCACGGCGCGGCCGGGCATGCGGCGCATGGAGAAGGTGACGGGACGCTCGGACGACATGATCATCCTGCGCGGCGTCAATTTGTTCCCGACCCAGATCGAGGAGGTGCTGCTCGCGACCGACTGGTGCGGCGGGCACTTCATCCTCGAGCTGACCCGGGAGGGCCGGATGGACGAACTGACCATCATAGCCGAGGCTCGCCCCGAGAGCTGGGACGGCCGCGGGCTCATCGACCATGCGGACCGGATCTCGACCCATATCAAGAACACGATCGGCATCAGCTCCACCGTGCGGGTGGTTGCGCCGGCCACGCTGGAGCGCTCGCTGGGCAAGGCCAAGCGGCTCTACGACAAGCGGCCGAAGGATTGACTTGACCCTCCGCAGGGGCGACAAGGCCCGCGAGAAGTCGCGGGTCTTTTCCATGTCGCCAGCCGATACCAAATCCGTCGAGGCGCGCTGCGTCCGCCTCAATGCCAAGGCCGAAAACGCCGCCGCGGTTGCGCCGGTTGTCGAGCGCCATCCGCTCACGCGATCTCCGAACGATCTCCTGATCGAGGTGAGAGCGGCCGCGGTCAATCCGTCCGACGTCAAGGCCGCGACCGGCCTGATGCCCTATGCCGTATTCCCGCGCACGCCAGGCCGCGACTACGCCGGTGTGGTGATCGACGGGCCGGCCGGCACGGTCGGCCGCGAGGTGTTCGGCTCCTCCGGCGATCTCGGCATCCGCCGCGACGGCACCCACGCCACGCATCTGGTGGTCGAACTTGATGCGGTGGTGGAGAAGCCGAAGACCGTCTCCTGGGAAGAGGCCGCCGGCATCGGCGTGCCCTTCGTCACCGCGATGGAAGGCTTTCGCCGGGCCGGTATTCCAAAGAGCGGCGAAACCGTTCTGGTGTTTGGCGTCAACGGCAAGGTCGGCCAGGCCGCGGTCCAGATCGCGACCTGGCAGGGCGCGCGCGTCATCGGCGTGGTGCGCAAGGCGGAGGCCTATGAGGGCCATACCAACGCTGCCATCGAGGTGATCAACGCGTCCGCCACGGACGTCGCAACGCGCGTGCGCGAAGTGACCGGCGGCAAGGGTGCCGACATCGTTTTCAACACGGTGGGCGATCCCTATTTCGAGGCCGCGCACAAGTCGCTGGCGCTTCGCGGCCGACAGATCCTGATCGCCGCAATCGACCGCATCGTGCAGTTCAACATTCTGGAGTTCTATCGCGGCCAGCACACCTATGTCGGAATCGACACGCTCGGCCTGTCATCGGCCGCAACGGGCGCGGTGCTGCGCGATCTCGGCCCCGGCTTTGCCGGCGGCCACCTGAAACCGTTCCCGATCAAGGCGAACTCCGTCTATCCGCTGGAGCGCGCCAAGGAGGCGTATGTCGCCGTCGCCGGCTCCTCGCGCGACCGGGTGATCCTGAAGCCGTGACCATGGAGTCGTCCGCGCAACTCGTCATCCTCGCCGGCCTCATTATCGGCCTGGTCTATGGCGCCGTGGGCCTGCTCAGCGGCTTCTGCCTGATGAGCAGCATGCGCGGTTTTCTTGCTGACGGCGACGGGCGGTTGGCGCGGACCTATGCACTGGCGATCGCAGTTGCGATTGCCGCCAGCCAGTTCCTCGCCGGCGGCGGCATGGTCGATCTAGGCAAGTCGATCTATCTGCAACAGACGTTTTCGGCGCCGGTGCTGTTCCTCGGCGGCCTGCTGTTCGGCTACGGCATGGTGCTGTCGAACGGCTGCGGCTCGCGCGCGCTGGTGCTGCTCGGCCGCGGCAATCTCCGGTCCTTCGTCGTCGTGATCGTGCTCGCCATCGCAGCACAGATGACGCTCAAAGGCCTGATCGCACCGGCCCGCATCGCGCTCGTCCAGGCTTCGCAAGCCACCGTCAATGCGAATTCACTGCCCGCGGTGCTGGCGACGCTCGGCCTCGGCGAAGCCGTCTCGCGCGTGTCGGCGGCTGCCGCAATCGCCGTCGCCCTGATCATCTTTGCTTTCGCGCACCCGGCATTCCGCCGCTCGCCGGGCCAGATCGCAGCCGGAGTCATCGTCGGCCTCCTGGTCGCCGGCGGCTGGTTCGTCACCGGCTATCTCGGCGCCGACGACTTCAACCCGGTCCCGGTGACCTCGCTCACCTTCATCGCGCCGATTGCCGATGCGTTGCAATACGCCATGCTCTCGACCGGCCTGACACTGAACTTCGGCATCGCGACGGTTGCCGGCGTCTTCGCCGGCAGTTGCGCGACGGCGCTCGCAACGGGCCGCTTTCATCTCGAGGGCTATTCCTCGCCACGCCACATGCTGCGTTCCGCCGGCGGAGCCGCGCTGATGGGGATCGGCGGCGTCATGGCGTTCGGCTGCTCGATCGGACAGGGCCTCACCGGCTTGTCGACGCTGGCGATGGGCTCGTTCGTCGCGGTCGCCGGCATCCTGCTCGGCACGGCGGCCGGCCTGCGCGGCGCACTGCGCGTTCAGCCGCTCGCGGTAGCCTGACCACGCAGCAGCCGGTCGCCCAGTGTTGCAAGGCCGATGCCGGTGACGATCAGCCCGGCGGCGACGGCAAGGCTCATATCGATCGGTTCACCCAGCAGGATTGCGGCGCTGGCGATGCCGACCAGCGGTGTCCCCGTGGTACCGAGCGAGGTCGTCAATGCAGAGATGCTCTTGTTGACCATCGACATCGCCCAATAGGCCAGCGCGGTCCCGATCAGGCCGGAATACAGGAACAGCAGCACAAGCCTCCACGACCATTCCGCGTGCGGCGGGCCATCCGCGATCAGCGCCGATCCCGTCAGCACGATGGTCGCGACGAGCACCTGCCAGACCAGGAGCTGCAGCGGGGACGCGATCCATCGGTGCGCGCGGATGTAGATGATGTTCGCCGCCCAGGAGATCGCGCCCAGGATGACCATGCCGGCGCCGAGCACGGCGTTCGTATTGGTCCAGTCAATGGACGTCGGGTTCAGGATCACGGCAAGGCCGATCAGCCCAAGCAGGGCGCCGGCGAGCTTTGGCGCCGTCAGCGTGTCCTTACCCAACAGGGGCGCGGCGATCGCGACCCAGAGCGGCGTGGTGTAGCCGAGCACGATGGCCTTGCTCGCGGGCAGGAAGCGTACACCGGCCGCAACCAGGACCGAGAACACCGTCATGTGCAGCAGCGCCACGCTCAGGACCACAGGAATGTCGCGCCGGTCCGGGATCACCAGATTCTTGCTCAATCCGAGCATCACGAACAATCCAGCCAGCGCGATCCAGCTCCGGATCGCTGACGTCCACAGCGGGGAGAGGAACTGGACGAGCTGCTTCGTCACCGACCAGTTCACGCCCCAGGCCAGCACGACAATCAGGAACAGGCCAACGGCCGTGCGGGGGGACAGGGAAGAGTTCATCGCAAGGTCCTTGAAGCAATCCGATGCGGTGGATAGCATCCGGAGTGGCACCTGAAAAAGTGCCAGATCGGAGAAGACAAAGGTGCCAGTTTCCGAGGCGATGATTTCTGCCCTGGTCGACCTGAAGCGGGCCGACGATGAGGGGCTGGTGGCACAACTCACGAGCCAGCTCCGAAGCCTGATCGCGGCCGGCCGTCTCGGCAAAGGCCGTGCGCTGCCGTCGAGCCGCCGGCTTGCGAGCGATCTCGGCGTCTCGCGCAACACCGTCACCTATGCGTTCGAACAGCTTGCGGCGGAGGGATATCTCGAGGCGTCGCATGGCCGCCGTCCCGTGGTGACGGTCGACGGTGGTGAGCGCACCGAGGGGACGGGCGTCGTCGCGTCGAACGTTCGCTCCGCCAAGACGCAGCTCTCGCCTTGGGCTTCGAAGCTGAAGCAAACCGACTGGCCGATGTCCTATCAGGCGCTCCTGAAACCCTTGCGCCCGGGGCACGGCGATTTCAGGGAGTTTCCCAACGAAGTCTGGGCCCGCTGCCTGCGCCGCAGCGCCGTGCGTGCGGGCAAGCGCGAACTCGGAGCGGTCAACCGGCCGCGCCTGCGCGAGGCGCTGGCGCGCTATCTCGCGAGCAGCAGGGGCGTCCGCGCTACGGCAGACCAGATCATGATCCTGCCGAGCGCGCAGGCCGCGCTGACCCTGATTGCGGCCACACTCATCACGCCCGGCGACGATGTCTGGGTCGAGGATCCCGGCTATCCCGGGGCTGCGGCTGCCTTCCGCGCCTCCGGTGCGCGCGTGATCGGCGTCGGGCTGGACGAGCAGGGCATGCAGCGGATGCCGGGCCGCGCGGCACCCACGCTGATCTTCACGACGCCATCGCACCAGCACCCGACCGGGCGGCTGATGTCGCTGGCCCGCCGCACCGAATTTCTCGCTGCGAGCAAGCCCGGCAAGACCTGGATCGTCGAGGACGATTACGACGGCGAATTTCACTATGACAGCCGGCCGGTGCCGGCCTTGCAGGGGTTAGACGCCCATGGCCGCGTGTTCTATGTCGGCACCTTCTCGAAGGCGATGACGTCGGATATCCGGCTCGGCTATCTCGTCGTGCCGCCGGCGCTGGTCAGCACCCTGGAGATCGCGCAGCGGCACATCGGCCTGATCGCGTCCAGCCATACGCAGGAGGCGTTGGCTGAGTTCATTGCTGACGGTCATTTCCTCGCGCATCTTCGTCGGATGCGCCGGCTCTATCACGCGCGCCGCGATCACCTCGTCGACGGATTGCAGCGCCATCTGGGCGATGCGCTCTCGGTCGAGGTGCCCTCGGGCGGTATCCAGCTTGTCGCGCGCCTCAAGCGCGGCACGGCTGATCAGGCCGCGGTGAAGCGGCTGGTCGCTGCGGGGGTTGAAACCCGGGCCTTATCGGGCCTGTCCCTCGGAAGGCCGCGCGATCACGGCCTGCTGCTCGGCTTTGCGGCCTGGCGCGAGACCGAGATCAGCGCGGCGGTGCGGACGATGGCGTCGTGCTTCTAGACCGGCAGCGTTAGTCAACCGCCTTGGTCACGATGCGGATTTCCGAGGTCAGTGTCCGGTGCACCGGGCACTTGTCGGCGATCTCCATCAATTTCTTGCGCTGCTCGGCATCGAGTGCGCCGTCCATCGCGATGTCACGCTCGATCTGGTCGAGCATGCCCTCGTGCGTCTCGCACTCCTCGCAGTCCTTTGCGTGGATCTTGCTGTGCTTCAGCGTGACGGTGACGCGGTCGAGCGGCAGCGCCTTGCGGTCGGCATAGAGACGCATGGTCATGGAGGTGCAGGCACCCAAGCCGGCGAGCAGGAAATCGTAAGGTCCAGGTCCGGCATCCTCGCCGCCGGCGGCGACCGGCTCGTCCGCCACGAGGCGATGCGGGCCGACGGAAATGGTCTGGTTGAACTTGCTCTTGCGGGTCTCCTGAACCACGACCTTGCGCGGCGCCTCCGGGAGATCCATCGCCTTGGCGGGTTTTGCGGCCTCGACATAGCGGCTCGCCCAGGCCGTGATCACATCGGCCGCGTAGAGCGCGTCGACCGGCTTGGTCAGCAGATGATCGGCGTGGTCGAGCGAGACGAAGCTCTTGGGATGCTTCGCCGAGACGAAGAGCTTCGTGGCGTTGTCGATCCCCACGGTATCGTCGACCGGCGAATGCATCACCAGCAGCGCCTTGTGCAGGCCGGTGACGTCCTTCATCAGTTCATGCTCGACGATGTCGTCGAGGAATTCGCGTTTGATCCGGAACGGCCGCCCTGCAAGCGACACCTCGACCTCGCCTTGAGCGCGGATCGCGTCGACATGCTCCTTGAAGAGGCCGGTGACGTGGGCGGGATCGGACGGCGCCGCGATGGTCACGACTGCCTTTGCTTCCGGAATCTGTCCGGCTGCCGCCAGGATGGCGGCCCCGCCGAGGCTGTGGCCGATCAGGATCGACGGCGCCTTGCGGGTCGTGCGCAGATGATCGGCGGCACGCACGAGATCGGTGACGTTGGAGGAGAACGTCGAATTGGCAAAATCGCCTTCACTGGAGCCGAGCCCGGTGAAGTCGAAGCGCAGCACCGCGATGCCCTTGGCGGCAAGCGCGACCGAGATGCGCTTGGCCGCCAGCGTGTCCTTGCCGCAGGTGAAGCAGTGCGCGAACAGCGCGACAGCCGCGGGCTCGCCGTCCGGCAGTTCGAGCGCGGCCGAAAGCTGGTGGCCGCCTTCACCGGTGAATTGAAAGCGTTCCGTCGGCATGGGCTTTCCCCCCGTTCTTGCTTGAACCTAATCGCCCGAATAGCGCTGTTCGGCCCAGGGATCGCCGCGGTTATGGTAGCCGCGGACTTCCCAAAAGCCCGGCGCGTCCTCGGTCAGGAATTCGATGGCCTGGAGCCATTTGGCACTCTTCCAGAAATAGAGATGCGGCACGACGAGGCGCACCGGGCCGCCATGCTCGTCCGACAGCGGCTGGCCCGACCAGCTATGGGCGAGCAGCGCGTCCTCGGCGGCAAAGTCGTCCAGCGCGAGGTTGGTGGTGTAGCCGTCATAGGAATGCAGCACCACGAAGCGCGCATCGTCGCGCGGCTGGCAGGCCGCGAGCAGCTCGCGCGTCGCCAGCCCCTCCCACTGGTTGTCGTAGCGCGACCATGTGGTGACGCAGTGGATGTCGGAGGTGAACTGAGCCTGCCTCTGGGCGGCGAACTCCACATACGTCCAGAACACCGGGTTCTCGATGGCGCCATAGACGTCGAGCCGCCAGCGCTCGCGCGAGACCGGTGGCACGACCCCGAGATCGAGCACCGGCCAGTCCTTGGTGAGATGCTGGCCGGGCGGCAGCCGCTGGTCTTCCGGCCGCGTGATCCGGCCGGTGAGGAACTGGCCGTCGCGCGCCCATTTTTGCTTGGTGCGCGTCAGCTTGCTGTCGGGTGGCAGCTCGTTGTCGTCGGCCATGGCCTACTCGTGGCGATGCATCGCGGAGGCATGCTTGGTGTCGCGCATCGTAGCATAGATGATCAGGGAGAGGCAGATCACGCCGGCGAGATAGAAGTAGAACCATTCCTCATGCCCGATGCTCTTGAAATAGAGCGCGATCGCCGGCGCGGTGCCGCCGAAGATCGAAACCGTGATCGCATAGGGCAGGCCGACGCCGAGCGCGCGGACATTGGTTGGGAACAGCTCGGCCTTGACCACGGCATTGATCGAGGTGTAGCCGGCGACGAACAGCCAGGCGCAGCAGATCAGGATGAACGCCATGAACGGCGACTTGGTTTCCTTCAGCGTCATCAGCAGCGGCACGGTCGCGAGCGTGCCGGCGACGCCGAAGAAGATCAGCAGCGGCTTGCGTCCGATCTTGTCGGAGATGGCGCCATAGATCGGTTGCAGCAGGGTGGCGAAGATCAGGGTGCCGAAGATCACGAAGGTGGTCTGGTCCTCGGTCAGCCCGACCGAGAGCTTGACGAAGGTCTGCATGTAGGTGGTGAAGGTGTAGAACGCCGCGGTGCCGCCCGCGGTGAGGCCGACCACCAGCAACAGCTCCCGCGGATATTTCAAGAGGTTCGTGATCGAGCCGGTTGGCTTGACCACCTTCTTGGCTTCCTCGAAGGCCTCGGTCTCGTGCAGGCCGCGCCGCATCACCGCGGCAAAGATCGCGAGCATGGCGCCGATCGCGAACGGGATGCGCCAGCCCCAGGCCCTGAGTTCCTCGGGCGTCAGGAAGACCTTTTGCAGCAGCAGCAGCACGATGATCGCGGTGAGCTGGCCGCCGATCAGCGTGACGTACTGAAAGCTCGAATAGAAGCCGCGGTGCTTGGGATCGGCGACCTCGCTGAGATAAGTCGCGCTGGCGCCGTACTCGCCGCCCAGGCTCAGGCCCTCGATCATGCGGGCCACTGCCAGGATCACCGGCGCGGCGAAGCCGATGGTGGCATAGGTCGGTGTCAGCGCGATGATCAGCGAGCCGAAGCACATGAAGACGACCGACAGCGTCAGTGAAATGCGCCGCCCGAAATGATCGGCGATATAGCCGAACAACCAGCCGCCCAGCGGACGCATCAGGAAGGTCGCCGCGAACACCACGGCGACGTTCAATTGCTGGACGACGGGGTCGCTGCCGGGGAAGAAGGCCGGGGCGAAATACAGGGCGAACGCCGTGTAGGCGTAGAAGTCATACCATTCGACGAGATTGCCGACCGAGCCGATGAAGATCGCCTTGATCCGGCGTTCCGCGTCGGCGATGTCGAAATGCTCGGAGGCCGGTTGGGTTGCTTGCTCTGTCACGTCCGGCCTCTCACTCCACTGGTTTTGGGAGGCCTACATCGCCTTTCCGAGCAGAAATGGCAACTGGCGCGGACCTCTGACGGTTCCCTGGGACCAGGTCACGACGCCTGCCGGATCCAGCCGGAAGTCCGGAATCCGCTTCAGCCATTCCTCCAGCGCAACCTGCATCTCCAGTCTTGCAAGGTTGGAGCCGACACAGCGATGGATGCCGAGGCCGAAGGCGGCGTGGCGGTTCTCCCGGCGGTCGATCACGACTTTGTCAGCATCCGGAAACATTTTTGGGTCGCGGTTGGCGGCCGGGAAGGACAGCAGCACCATGTTGCCCGCCTTGACCGGACAGCCCGAGATCGTGGTCTCCTTCACCACCTCGCGCGCCATCGTCACCGGCGAATAGGCGCGCAGCAGCTCCTCCACGGCGGTCGGGATCAACGCGGGCTCGGCGATCAGGCGCTCGCGGTCGGCGGGCGTCCGGGCGAGGTGCCAGAGCGAGGATCCGATCGCGCTCCAGGTGGTGTCGATGCCGGCGATCAGCAGCAACCGTAGCGAACCCAGCACGTGGGACTCTTCCAGCGGCTGGCCTTCCTTGTCCTTGGCATTCATCAGATAAGAGATGAGATCGTCGGTCGGCTTCTTCTTACGCTCCTCGATATGCGTCCTGAAATAGTCGCTCATCTCGTGCACGGCCTGGAGCAGCATGTTCTCGTCCTTGATGCCGAGCTCCAGGATCATGTGGATCCAGTTGATGAAGAGATCGCTGTCGGCCTCGGGAATGCCGAGCATATGGGCGATCGCCCGAACCGGGATGTATTTGCTGTAGCGCGCCGCGGCATCGACCTTGCCGTCGGCGATGAACCCGTCGATCAGCTCGTTGCAGATCGCACGCATCCGCGGCTCCAGCTTCTTCATCGCGTCCGGCGTGAACGGCGGCAGCAGCAATTGCTTGGCGGGCTTGTGCACGGGCGGATCGGAGGTGATCGGCGGGGCGGCATTCCTGGAAATCTCGGGCCGCGCGTCCCGCACGATGATGCGGCGCGACGAGAAATGCTCGGTGTCGTTGGCGATCTCGCGCACCGCCTGGTAGGTCGTCGGCATGTAGCAGCCGAGGAAACGCTCGGTATGCACGACCGGGCTCGCGGCGCGCAGCTCCTCCCAGATCGGGAAGGGGTCTTCCGTCCATTGCGGATCGGTGTGGTCGAAATCGTTGACCCAGTCGGTGACGGGCGGATGGGCGGCGGGCTGGCTGACGTCGGACATCTCGGAGGATCCTCGGGCTGGTGTTCGCTGAAGTCACGCGCAAGCGGGCACGGGCGAAATCGCGCTACTCCTCGATCACGTCGATTGCGATTTCCGGACAGTTGGATTTGGCAAGCCAGGCCTTGTCTTCGAGGCCCGGCGGGACGATGCCGTCTCCGGCCTCGTGGGCGTTGCCGTATTCGTCGAGCTCGAACAGCTCCGGCGCGAGCGCCTTGCAGCGCGCGTGGCCCTGGCATTTGTCGGGATCGACGTGAACCCTCAGTCGCTCTGTCATGGCGGCTTCCTCGGCGTGTGCGCGCGGACCCGAAGCGGTGCGCGTTCCTCATGTCATTCTTATCCGCGGCATTCCCCGCGGTTTTAAGTTATAGCATATTACATTCGCGTCGGGCTTCCCCTGTCAAGCGCAAACTTATAGGCTCGACGGCAACATGCGCTCACAACTTGCCCGCAAGCCGCAGAATACCTACCACCATGGCGATCTCCGCGACGCCCTGATCAAGGCCGCGCTGCGCGAGGCGGAGCATGGCGGCGCAGAGGCGATCAGCATCAAGGCGCTGGCAAAGGCGCTCGGCGTCTCGCAGCCGGCGCCATACCGGCATTTCGCCGATCGCGAGGCGCTGCTTGCGGCGGTGACGGCCGAGGCGTTCCGGCAGCTCAGCGCCGTGCTGCGCGAGGCAATGGCGAAGCCGTCGAAGCAGTCGAAACTGTCGCGGCTGGCGCAGGCGACGCTCGAATTCGGTCTGCGGCGCAACGGCATCTACCGCCTGATGTTCGCTTCGCGTATCGTGTCATGCGCCGCAAAGGACAGCGAATTGCATGGGGCGACGCGTGAGACCTTTGCGCTGGTGATCGAAGCACTGGAAGCGCCCGCGGTCGGCTATCTGCGCGAGCGGCACGCGCTCAAGATCTGGGCGGCGCTGCATGGCGTGGTCATGCTGGCCGAGCAAGGCTTGTTCACCGGTGAGGCGGCGCATGCCACGCGCGAGGATCTGGTCGAGGATTTCGTCAACGAGACGAAGGCGGCGCTGGCGGCTGCGATCAAGGACACGCGGCGCAGGGAGAAGGCCGGCGCTTAAGTCTTCGCCGCCAGCAGCTTCATCAGCTTCGTCACGGCGCTGTCCGGCGTGGTCACGACGGGGCGGCCGGTGGCCTCCGCAACCAGCGGCGCGGTTGCCGCGATGCTGAACTGCGCCAGCGCGACGACGTCGCAATCGCGCAGGTCCTTTGCAGCTTCCGTAATCAGGCGGTCGTGCGTGGCGCGGTCGCCGCGGTCGAGCGCGGCCAGCGCGCCTTCCGCGAGTTTCGGCACGATCTGAACGGAGGCGGGAAACTCCGGCGGCATCGAGACCAGCGTCGGCGGGAAGGTCGAGAGCAGGCCGATGCGCCTGCCCATCGTCACCGCCTGCTCGATCATGGCCTCGTTCGGCTTGAGCACCGGCATCGGCGCATGCGCCCGCGCCACCGCTTCGATGCAGGGACCGAAGGCCGAGCAGGTGAACAGGATCGCGTCCGCCCCCGTCGCCGCCGCGTAATCGCCGAGCGCCAGGAAGCGCTCGGTCATGATGTCCGTGAGCGCGCCGTCGCGCGCCAGGTCCGCCGACAGGCTGTCGTCGAGCAGGTTCATCAGCCGTGCCTGCGGCCACGCCGTCGCGAACGCCGACTCGATCGGCGCGATGGAATGCTTGAGGGCGTGGATCAGGGCGATGCGCATAGGGTTCGGTCGCTGCTTCTTCTCCCTCGCCCCGTTCTTACGGGGAGAGGGTTGGGGTGAGGGGCTCTATCCGCGTAAGAGGTGAGAGCCGACCTGCGGAAGCTCCCCCTCACCCGGATTGCTGCGCAATCCGACCTCTCCCCGCAAGCGGGGAGAGGTGAAGCACCGTTTACTTGAATGGAATGGCGTACATCAAGCCGCCCTTGCTCCAGAGGCCGTTGAGGCCGCGATCGAGCTTGAGCGGGCTCGCCTTGCCGACATTGCGCTCGTAGATCTCGCCGTAATTGCCGGTGACCTTGATCGCCGTGACCAGCCATTTGTTGTCGAGCCCAAGCCGCGAGCCGAGGTCGCCGGAGGCGCCCAGCAGGCGCTGGATCGCAGGGGTCTGCGATTTCGTCATCTCGTCGACATTGGCTTGCGTCACGCCGAGCTCTTCGGCTTCGATCAGCCCGTAATGCAGCCAGGTGATGATGTCGCTCCAGACTTCGTCGCCGTTGCGGGTGAAGGGGCCGAGCGGCTCCTTGCTGATGGTCTGCGGCAGCACGACATAGTCGGCCGGGTTCTGCGCAGCGGTGGTCACGGCACCGGCAAGTGCGGAAGCGTCCTGGGTCATGGCATCGCAGCGGCCGCCGAAGAAGGTCTGGTACATGGTGTCGACGCGGTCGAACACCAGCGGCTTCCAGTCGATGCCGTTGGCGCGGCCGTAGTCGCCGAGCGTAACTTCATGCGTGGTGCCCTGTGCGACGCAGACGGTGGCGCCCTTGAGGTCCTTGATTTCCTTCACGCCGAGGTCCTTCTTCACGACAAAGCCCTGGCCGTCGTAGAAATTGACCGGGCCCTGCCGCAGGCCGAGCGTGACGCCGCGCAAGTACGTCTGCGTCGAGTTGCGATACAGCACGTCGATCTCGCCCGATTGCAGCGCAGTAAAACGGTTCTGCGCCGTCAGCGAGACGTAACGCACCTTGCTGGCATCGCCGAGCACGCCGGCTGCGAGCGCGCGGCAATAGTCGACGTCGAGGCCCTTGTAATTGCCTTGCGAGTCCGGCGCAGAGAAGCCGGCAAAGCCAGCGCTGACGCCGCACACCAGCGTGCCGCGGCTCTTCACCGTGTCGAGCGTCGCCGCCGACGCGACCGCCGCCGATGCTGCGAGCAGGCCCGCCGCGATAATCATTGTCCTCATCATGCTACTCTCCCCTCAGTGATTGACACTACGCAACACGTTGTCGACGGCGGTGCCGAGCTTGTCGACGATCAGGTCGATCTCGTCAGCCGAAGCAATATAGGGCGGCGCCAGCAGCACGTGGTCGCCGCGGACGCCGTCCACGGTGCCGCCGCCGGGATAGCAGCCGAGCCCGTTGGCAAAGGCCTCCGCCTTGATCTTCTGGTTGAGCTTGAGCGCCGGATCGAACGAGGTGCGGCTGGCGCGATCGGCGACCAGCTCGATCGCCCAGAACAGGCCGCGGCCCCTGATGTCGCCGACATGGCGGTGATTGCCGAAGCGCTCGGTCAGGCGCTGCTCGAGCTGCTTGCCACGCTCCTTGACGCGATCGAGCAGGCGATCCTCGCGGATCACGTCCTGCACCGCGAGTGCGGCCGCGCAGGCGAGGGGATGCGCGAGATAAGTGTGGCCATGCTGGAACGCGCCCGAGCCTGAGCGGATCGTGTCGATGATCTTGCCACTCGCCAGCATCGCGCCGATCGGCTGGTAGCCGCCGCCGAGACCCTTTGCGATCGCCTGGATATCGGGCGCGATGCCTTCCTGTTCCCAGGCATGCGTGGTGCCGGTGCGGCCCATGCCGCACATGACCTCGTCGAGGATGAGCAGCGCGCCGTGGCGGTTGCAGATGTCGCGGACCGCCTTGAAGTAGCCGTCAGGCGCGGTCACGGCGCCGGCGGTGGCGCCGACGACGGGCTCGGCGAGGAACGCCGCGACCGTGTTCGGGCCGAGCCGTTGGAACTCGGCTTCGAGCTCGGCTGCGAGCCGCGCTGCGAATTGCGCATCGGTCTCGCCCTCGAGCTTCTCGTGATAGGCAAACGCCGGTGCCACATGGCTGAAGGCGGCCGACAGCAGCGGCGCATAGGGCGCGCGCCGCCAGGCATTGCCGCCGGCGGCGAGCGCGCCGAGCGTGTTGCCGTGATAGCTCTGCCGCCGCGCGATGAAATGCTGCCGCTGCGGTTCGCCGCGCTCGATGAAATATTGCCGCGCGAGCTTGATGCTGGCTTCGATCGCCTCCGATCCGCCGCTGACGAAATAGGCATAGGCGAGACCGCCGGGTTCATGGCCGACCAGCGTTTCGGCGAGCGCTTCCGCCGGCTCGGACGAGAAGAAGGCGGTGTGCGCATAGGCCAGGGTCGACGCCTGCTTGGCCAGCGCCGCGATCACGCGGGGATGCTGGTGGCCGAGGCAGGAGACCGCCGCGCCGCCGGAGGCGTCGATCACGCGGCGCCCGTCCTCGGCGAAGAGATAGACGCCTTCGCCGCCGATCGCCTTGGGGGGCGTCTCGCGCAACGAACGATGCAGCACGCGGCTGGTGCGAGCGGCCATGGGTCAACCTTTCTCTGAGGCGTAGGTGGAGGCCGCGGCGAGCCGCGCCTCGGTATTCTCGAGGCGCTTCTTCGCGGCCGTGCCGCCGAGCGAGAACGTCACCGCGGCGAGCGACTGCGCGATCGCGATGGCGCCGGTCAGGCTCGGGAAGAAGCCGGGCGAGGCGGCGGCCTCGAACAGCAGCACATGGTCGGCGCCCTCGGCCATCGGCGCTGTCACGCTGTCGGCGATCGCGATCAGCTTCGCACCGGCACGATAGGCGGCCTGTGCGACGCCGACGCTCGCACGCGTATAGGGCAGGAAGCCGATGACGATGACGGCTTCGCCGGGGCGGAAGGCGCCGAGGTCGAGATCGTCGGGACCGGAGGCGCCGACGATCTGCACCTGGTCGGGGCGGAACAGCCGCAGCTCGTAGTTCAGCAATTCCGCCACGCCGCGGCAGCTTCGATAGCCGGCGATCCAGATCCGCTTTGCGTCGTGGAGCGCGCGGGCCGCTTCCGCAATCGGCTGCGCCGGAATGCGCAGAAGGCCCGCAGCCTCGGCGTCGAACTTGTCGGTGACGAGTGCGACATCGGCATTGGGACCGTGGCGGCGGCTTTTCGCCCGGACGGAAAAGGGCGCTATCTGCGCCGGCCGCCGCGCCTCCGTCAGTGCCGCCCGCAATTCGTCCCAGCCCGAATAGCCGATCGCTTTCGCAAGCCGCGTGAAGGCCGCGGGATCGGCGCCGGCAACCGCCGCGAGGTCGCGCATCGAACGCGTGGTGGCATCGTAATCATTGGCGGCGACGAAGCGTCCGACCTCCTGCAACCGCATCGGGAGCGATGGCAAGGCAATGCGCAGTTCGCTCAGCGGCGAGGATTTCGCGGGCTCGGCCATGAAACATTTGTTGCACGATTTGAAGTTTGGTGCAACAGTTGACGTGCGCCGCCGGAAATCGCTGGTTTTGAGAAGGATTTTTGCGCTGTGACAATTGACGATCCCAGGCCGCCGCCGCGCCGCCGCTATTTCGCCCGGCTTGGGCGCAACGAACTGAAGGGCCTGTTCTGGCAGGCTCTGGTGGTCGGCATCGCGGTCGCCGTCGTCGCCTTCCTCTGGTCCAACACCGTCACCAATCTCTCGGCCCGCCGCATCACGACCGGCTTTGCCTTCCTCGGCCGCGAGGCCGGCATGCCGATTGCCGACAGCCTGCTCGCCTATAGTCCGAGGGACACCTACCTCTGGGCCTTCGTCGTCGGGATCGCCAACACTCTGCGTGTCGCTGTGATCGGCATCGTGCTCGCGACCATCCTGGGCACGCTGATCGGCATCTCGCGGCTGTCGGCCAACTGGCTGCTGTCGCGGCTCGCCGCCGTCTATGTCGAGACGCTCCGCGACATCCCGCTGCTGCTCCAGCTCCTGTTCTGGTATGTGCTGATGCAGGCCTTGCCGGCCGCGCGCCTGGCGTGGAAGCCGATCGACGGCGTGTTCCTGTCGAATCGTGGCCTGATCGTGCCGTCGATCCCGATCGGGCCGCAGCAGCTCTGGGTGCTCGGCACGGCAGTGCTGGGCTGCGCCGTGTTTTATGCCATCCAGCGATGGCTGATCGCGCAGCAGATGCGGGACGGCAAGCCGCGGCCGGCGTGGCCCTTTGCGGTTGGCCTCGTCCTCGCGCTGCCGGCGGCCGTGTCCGTGGCGCTTCGCGTGTCCTGGACGATCGAATGGCCGGAGCTGCGCGGCTTCAATTTCGTCGGCGGGCTGACGCTGGCGCCGGAGTACTTTGCGCTGCTGATCGCGCTCGTCACCTACACCTCGGCCTTCATCGCCGAGATCGTGCGCAGCGGCATCCAGTCGGTGCCGCGCGGCCAGTGGGATGCCGCCAATGCGCTGGGCCTGCGCCGCAGCTTCATGCTGCGGCAGATCATCCTGCCGCAGGCGCTGCGCGTCATCGTGCCGCCGATGACGAGCCAGTACCTCAACCTGACCAAGAACTCCTCGCTTGCGGTCGCGATCGGCTACCAGGACGTGGTCTCGGTCGCCAACACCACGCTGAACCAGACCGGGCAGGCGATCGAAGCGATCGCGCTGATCATGGCGGTGTTCCTGACCATCAGCCTCGGCATCAGCTTCTTCATGAACTGGTACAATGCGCGCATCGCGCTGGTGGAGCGCTGATCATGACGGCGATCACCGACATGCCGGACGTGCCGCGCGCAGCCCGCCGCCCGCAGATCGGCAACCCGGTGCTGCGCTGGCTGCGCACCAATTTGTTCTCGTCGATCCCCAACGGCATCCTCTCGGTCGTGTTGCTGGCGGTGCTGGCGAAAGGCATCTTCAGCTTCGTGCAGTGGGGCATCGCGAATGCGGTCTGGCTGACGCCGGCCAATGATTCCAGCGCATGCCGCGCGGTGCGCGGCCTCGGCGCCTGCTGGGCGATCATTCCGGAAAAGTACCGCTTCATCCTGTTCGGCACCTATCCGTTCGACGAGCAGTGGCGGCCGGCGTTGTCGGTTCTGCTGTTCATCGCGCTGTTCTATCTTTCCACCCGCCGCGCCCTGTGGCGGCGCGAACTCGCCTATATCTGGATCGGCGCGCTTGCGCTGATCAGCGTGCTGATGTGGGGCGGGGTGTTCGGCTTGTCGTTCGTCTCGCAGGATCGTTGGGGCGGCTTGCCGGTGACGCTGATCCTGGCGACGTTTGGATTGGCCTTCGGCTTCCCGCTCGGCATTCTCGTCGCGCTCGGCCGGCGTTCCAAGCTGCCGGCGATCCGTTCGCTCTCGGTGCTCTATGTCGAATTGATCCGCGGCGTGCCGCTGGTCAGCCTGTTGTTCATGGCGAGCGTGATGTTTCCACTGTTCATGCCCAGCGGCTTCAACATCGACAAGCTGCTGCGCGCGCAGATCGCGATCATCCTGTTCGCCGGCGCCTACCTTGCCGAGGTGATCCGCGGCGGCCTTCAGGCGGTCCCGCGCGGACAGTACGAAGCCGCGGACGCGCTCGGGCTGTCCTACTGGCGCAAGAACCGGCTGATCGTGCTGCCGCAGGCGATCCGCCATGTCATCCCGCCGCTGGTCAACACCTTCATCGCCTTCTTCAAGGACACCAGCCTCGTCCTCATCATCGGCATCTTCGACCTGCTCACGACCGCCAAGACCGCGATCATCGATCCCGCCTGGCAGCAGTTCTCCGTCGAGGTCTACATCTTCGTCGCTGCGATCTATTTCGTCTTCTGCTTCGCGATGTCGCGCTATAGCCGCAGCCTGGAGGCGCATAGCGCGTCGAGGTGACCCGCCTTCCTCCCTCGCTTTTGCGAGAAGGCGGCACAAGCGACCTCGTCGCTTGAGCCGGCATGCAAGCTCGCGAAAGGGAAGCGCGCGAACCGTCGGCCGCCTACACCAGAATGTGGAACGTTTATGCCGCGCCTATAACGCGAGCCTGGATTCAGACTGGCAATCCTACGCCGCGAAATCCATCTGCAGTTTGCTGGTGGCACTCAACAAGAGGCACGTCAAATCATGATGAAGTCTGTTTTCGTCGCGTCAGCCATGCTGGTCGCGCTTTGCTCCGCTGCGTCTGCTCGCGACGCAGTACACCATCCGCACATGGCGTCCGACGCCGCCGTTCAGGTATCGGAAGTCCAACCGAACTCTTTCGGCTTCGCCGCTCCAACGGAGGATGCCGGCTACGATGCGCATCAGTATCACGGCGGACCGAAAGCGAACGACTAGGATCGGACCCAACGTATCGGATGCCCGTAAGGGGTGATACAGGGCCGATCTAACGGCAGGATGCTGGCACCGGGAGGACAATTAAAGTCCCGCCGGTGCAGCCTGCGTTACATCCTCACCTTCGGCTCGATCGGCGTGGAGCCGCGCAGACCCAGAATATCCTCCAACACCTTCGCGCCGGCGATCACCTGCGCGTCCGCGCGCGGGGCGCCGACGATCTGTACGCCGACCGGGAGGCCGGACGCAGTGAAGCCGCAGGGCAGCGACAGCGACGGGCAGCAGGCGAGCGTGATGGCGTAGACGATGCCGAGCCACTCGACATAGTTCTCGAACTTCTTGCCGGCGCATTCGGCGACATAGCGGTGCTCGATCGGGAAGGGCGGCACGATCGTGGTTGGCGTCAACAGCAGGTCGTAGTTTTTGAAGAACTCGATCGCGCGCGCGGTCATGCCGACGCGCTGCGCCTCGGCGCGCGCGAGCTGCTCGACGGTGAGCTTGAGCCCTTCCTCGATGTTCCAGATCACCTCTGGCTTCAGAAGGTCGCGCTTGGTCCGCAGCAGATTGGCCTTGGTGATCGCGAAATCGAAGGCGCGCAGGACGTGGAAGCATTCATGCGCCTCGCGCCAGTCCGGATGCGCTTCCTCCACGATCGCGCCGGCCTCCGCAAAGCGTTCCGCGGCCTTGCGCGTGATCGCCTTGACCTCTGGATCGACCGGCGTGATGCCGAGATCAGGCGAATAGGCGATGCGCTTCGGCTTCTTGCCTGACTGCGCCGCCGACAGGAACGAGGCCGCAGGTGCGGGCAGCGAGAGCGGATCGGCGGCATAGTCGCCACTCATGGCGTCGAGCAGCAGCGCAAGATCCTCGACGTTGCGCGCCATCGGCCCCACCACGCCGAGATTACGGTCGATCGCCGATTTTGGCGTGTGTGCGACGCGCCCGATGCTTGGCCGCATGCCGACGACGCCGCAGAAGGCCGCGGGGCTGCGCAAGCTGCCGCCCATGTCCGACCCCTGCGCAAGCCAGGCCATGCCGGTGGCAAGCGCCACCGCCGCGCCGCCGGAGGAGCCGGCCGCAGACTTCGTCGTATCCCAGGGATTGAGCGTCGCGCCGAACACTTCGTTGAAGGTGTTGGCGCCGGCGCCGAATTCCGGCGTGTTCGACTTGGCGTAGACGACCGCGCCATTGCCTTCGAGGTTCTCGACCATGAGATCGGACTGCTTGGGCACATTGTCCTTGAAGATCGGCGAACCCTGCGTGTTCAGCACGCCGGCAACGTCGGTCAGGTCCTTGATCGGCACCGGCAGGCCCGCGAGCAGTCCGCGCCCGCCGGCTGGCTTCTGCATCAGCACCTTGGCGTTGGTCCGCGCGCGATCGAAACACAGCGTCGGCAGCGCGTTGACCTTGCCGTCGACCTCACTGATGCGCTTCTCCAGCACATCCAGAAGCTCGAGCGGCGAAACGTCGCCGGAGCGCAGCTTGTCGACGACGGTGCAGGCGGTTTCGCGGATCAGGTCTTGAGACAATTATTTGACTCCTACTCTCGTAAAAGGTCTCGTCATTGCGAGCGCAGCGAAGCAATGCAGTCTGTGACCGCGGAGGGATTCTGGATTGCTTCGCTGCGCTCGCAATGACGGTATGCGTGGCGCGTATCGTGGTCAAATCGGCGTCCGATTTAACCCCACCCGGCGCTGATGCCGCCATCCACCGTATAGATGACCCCGGACGTATAGCCAGACCGATCCGACGCCAGGAACGCCATGAGATCCCCGATCTCGCGCGCATGCGCAGGCCGGCCGAGCGGCAGGCTCTTCTGGAATTCCTTGTAACGGGTCTCGTCGCCGAACTGGTGCTTGGCCCGCGTCTTGAGCAGGGTGACGTGGCGGTCGGTGCCGACCGGGCCGGGATTGATGCCGACCACGCGGATATTGTCGGCGAGGCTTTTTCCCCCGAGCGCACGGGTGAACGCCATCAACGCCGCATTGCCGGCGCTGCCGCAGATGTAGTTGGCGTCGAACTTCTCGCCGGCGGCGCCGATGTCGTTGACGATCACGCCGCCGCCACGTGCCTTCATCTGCGCGTAGATCATGCGGGTGAGGTTGATGTAGCCGAACACTTTCAATTCCCAGGCGTGCCGCCAGGTCGCCTCGTCGATCTTGTCGATCGAGCCGCCGGGAATGTCGCCGGCATTGTTGACGAGGACGTCGATGTCGGCGGCTTCCCTGGCGAGCCGCGCCAAATCCTCGGTGTTGCGCAGATCCACGATGCTGGTGGCGGCATCGATCTGGTGCGCGGAACGCAGGCGATCGGCCAGCACCTTGAGCTGGTCGCCGTTGCGGGCGGCAAGCAGCAGATGAGCGCCCTCCTCGGCGAACGCCTCGGCGGCGGCTGCGCCGATGCCCTTGGACGCGCCCGTGATCAGGACGCGCTTGCCACGCAGATGCAGATCCATGGAAGTTACTCGCTCGGTGGGAACAGGATGAAACCAGTAGGCGGTCGGCCGCGCCATGGTCAACATTGCAGTGCAGCGTTGCACTGTCGGCGAGTTTGGTCCATTGCAGTGCGGTCAAAAAAAGCGGCGGCCTGCCAGACCAACCAAGGACGTTCTCGATGAGCAAGAAGCAATACCGGATTGCGGTCATTCCCGGCGACGGCATCGGCAAGGAAGTGATGCCCGAAGGCCTGCGCGTGCTGGAGGCGGCGGCCAAGAAGCACGGGGTTGCCGTGCATTTCGATCATTTCGACTTCTCATCCTGGGACTATTACGAGAAGCACGGCCAGATGATGCCGGATGACTGGAAGGAGAAGATCGGCAAGCACGACGCGATCTACTTCGGCGCGGTCGGCTGGCCGGCCAAGATCCCGGATCACGTCTCGCTGTGGGGCTCGCTGATCAAATTCCGCCGCGAGTTCGACCAGTATGTGAACCTGCGTCCGGTGCGGCTGATGCCCGGCGTGCCGTCGCCGCTGGCGAACCGCAAGCCCGGCGACATCGATTTCTGGGTGGTGCGCGAGAATACCGAGGGCGAGTATTCCTCCGTCGGCGGCCGCATGTTCCCGGATACCGATCGCGAATTCGTCACGCAGCAGACGGTGATGACCCGCATCGGCGTCGACCGTATCCTGAAATTCGCCTTCGAGCTCGCACAGTCGCGGCCGAAGAAGCACCTCACGTCGGCGACCAAGTCGAACGGCATTTCGATCACCATGCCCTATTGGGACGAGCGGGTGGAGGCGATGGCCGAGAAGTTTCCGGGCGTGAAGTGGGACAAGTACCACATCGACATCCTGACCGCGAACTTCGTGCTGCATCCGGACTGGTTCGACGTCGTGGTCGGCTCCAACCTGTTCGGCGACATCCTCTCCGACCTCGGCCCGGCCTGCACCGGCACCATCGGCATCGCGCCGTCCGGCAACATCAACCCCGAGGGCAATTTCCCGTCGGTGTTCGAGCCGGTGCACGGCTCGGCGCCTGATATCGCTGGCCAGGGCATCGCCAACCCGATCGGCGCAATCTGGTCGGGCGCGATGATGTTCGAGCATCTCGGCGAGAAGGAAGCCGGCAAGTCGATCGTCGATGCGATCGAGCGCACGCTGGCCGAGCGCACGCTGCGGACGAAGGATCTCGGCGGCAACGCCGACACGACCGCTTGCGGCAAGGCCGTTGCGGAGATGGTGGATTAAGGCTGGACGAACCTTGCGTAGGGTGGGTTAGCCGAAGGCGTAACCCACCACTGTTTGTCTCCGCGGAAGCAAAAGAGGTGGGTTACGCCGAGCAGATGCGCTTCGCGCATCTGCGGAGCTAACCCACCCTACGACTAAACATACGATTTTCGGGCCGGATCGAAGATTGGCGGATAGTCGTTCTCATCGAGCAGATCGAGAAACGGATCGAGCCCTTTGGATTTGATCAGCGCGAGTTCCTGCTGCGAGATCAGGTTCACGGTCAAGATCTCCACCGGATCGCCCGCGATCTCCAGCGCCTCGGCGATCTCCTTATCGGGGCCGATGACCGGCGTCAGAAACAGGAACGTCTGGAAGTCCGTTCCTGCAACCGGCGGCCACGGCAGCGCGACGCGATGGCCGAAGCCGAACCAGGTTGTGTCGATGAACGGCAGATTGGCCAGCAAGCGCAGATTGGCGCAAACCTCCTCTGTCGGCTCGCGGACATACCACATCAGCTCGGCACGCGGCTTCGCGTCCCCATGCGCGCCCGGCATCCGCTGCTCGCTCATGCCGCTGGTGAGGAGCACATAGCCTTCGTCAGATCCCTCTTGGCACACCGGCACGAAATCGCGGCCAAAGGCGTGGATGTCGATGCGGCGCTCCGCGCTGTCGATGAAGCTGTGCTCGGGCTCGCCAAGTTCGCTTTCATAGATGGCGAGCCGATGCCGGTAGAGGTCGACCGAGGGCGACGGCGCGCTGGAGCCGGATACGAGCTTTGCGAGACGGGAGAGCATGTGAACCTCTGAGGCGGTATGAGCCGGGATATCCGCGTTGTCGCCAGACAAGGCGGGCCGGTTCAAATCCGCGGCTCGAGCTTCGCATTAGTCCATATCGCCCTGCGCGATTGTGCAGGAGGCCTGGATGATGCCGAGCGATCTGCCTCGTTCCGACTAGCCGACGATCTTCTCGATCGCGGCCTGATCCAGCCCGAACTTCTGCCCGGCCGCGAGAATCTCCTGCCAGGTGGTCGGATCGACCGGAATGCCTTCGGCGAGGCGCTTCTTCTTGGTCTCACGCTCGGGATCGCCGGCGATCAGCACCTTGTCGACGCCGGGGCTAGGCGGTGAGCCCGTGTGCCAGGCGACGAAGCTTTCGACTTCGCGTGCGAGGTTTTCGCCGGTGCCGAGCTTGCCCGGGTCGATGATGATCGAGAGCATGCCGTTGAGGACGTTGTACTTGCCGTCGGACGGGCCCTTGACCGCCTGCCCGCCGGAGAGCGCGCCGCCCAGGATTTCGCACACCAGCGCGAGCCCCGAACCCTTGTGCTCGCCGAACGGCAGGATGGCGCCGTATGGCGGGATCACGGTGTAGCGCGGGTTGGTGGTCGGCTTGCCTTCATTATCGATGATGGTGCCAGGCTCGAGTTCAACGCCCTTGTTGTGGGCGACGCGGGTTTTGCCCTGCGCGATCCTGCTGGTGGCGAAGTCGAGCACGATGGGGTCTTTGCCCCTGCGCGGAATGCCGACGCAGAACGGGTTGGTGCCATGGCGGGCATCGCTGCCGCCCCAGGGCGCCACGATCGGCCGCGAGATCACGTTGACGAAATGGATCGACACCAGTCCGTGGTCGATGCACTGCTCGGCCCAGTGGCCGATGCGACCGATGTGGTGCGAGTTTGAGAGACCGACGAGACACACGCCGTTGCTCTTGGCGCGCTCGGCCGCGAGCTCCATCGCCTCATGGCCGATCACCTGGCCGTAGCCGGTGAGGCCGTCGAGGGTGAGAAGCGGACCGGTGTCGAGCACGATCTTGACGTGCTGGTTCACGGCGAGGCCGCCGTTGGTGACGCTCTGGACATAGCGCGGGATCATGCCGACGCCGTGCGAGTCATGGCCCTTGAGATTGGCCTCGACGAGGTTGGTGGATACGAGCTCGGCCTCGCGGTCCGTGGAGCCGCCCGCCTTTACAATGGCGCGGATGGCGTTGGTGAGCGGCTCTGCCTTGATGGTGCGATAGTCGGCCATTGTTGCTCTTCTTATCCTTTTACGATCCGGCGGCAGTGGACCCAGGCTGCTTCTATCAGGTTCTCGCTCGCCTCCGGCGTGCGGAACGCCGAATGCGCCGACAGCGTCACGTTCGGCAGCTTGGTCAGCGGATGATCGCCCGGCAGCGGCTCGATGTTGAAGACGTCGAGACCGGCGTGGCGGATGTGGCCCGACTTCAGCGCGTCGATCATCGCGGCCTCGTCGACGACCGCGGCGCGCGCGGTGTTGATGAGGATGACGCCACGCTTCATCGCAAAGATCTTCTCGCGCGTGATCATGCCGCGGGTCTCGTCGTTGAGTAGCAGATGCAGCGACACCACGTCGCTCCTTGCCAGCACCGTGTCGAGATCGGCGAACTCCACGCCCGGATGGCTCTTCGGCGAGCGGTTCCAGGCGATCACCTTCATGCCGCTGCCCGATGCAATGCGCGCGACTTCCGCGGCGATGCCGCCGAAGCCGATGAGACCGAGCGTCTTGCCGGTGAGCTGCATGCCGTCCTCGCGCAGCCAGTTGCCGCCGCGCATCTCGCGATCCATCATCGCGATGACGCGGGCCGACGCCCACATCAGCGCGATCGCGGATTCCGCCACCGCGGTGTCGCCATAGCCCTTGATCAGATGCACGGAGATGCCGAGTTCGGCGAGCTCTTCGGGGTTCATATAGCTGCGCGCGCCGGTGCCGAGGAAGACGACATGCTTCAGGCCTGCGCACTTCTTCGCGACCTCGGTCGGCAGCGCGGTATGATCGACGATGGCGATCTCGGCGCCGTCGAGGATCTCAGGATATTGCTCGGGCTTGATGTCGGGATCGCGGTGGATCCGCACCTTGGGATCGCCGGGTTGCTCCAGCCGCTCCATGATCACGGCCAGGGCTTCGTTGGCGTCGACGAAAACTCCGCGCATGGCGCTACTCCGCTGAAATCAGGATGCGACGCCGGCGATCGCCAGCACGGTATGCATCAGCACGTTGGTGCCAGCGGCGCAGTCGGGCTGCGTCGCATCCTCCAGCTCGTTGTGGCTGATGCCGTCCTTGCAGGGCACGAACACCATCGCGGCCGGCATGACGGTGTTGAGGTTGCAGGCGTCGTGGCCGGCGCCGGAGGTGATGCGGCGAGAGGAATAGCCGAGCGTCTTGGCCGCGTTCTCGACGGCTGCAATGAGCTTGGGATCGAAGTGCGTCGGCGGCTTGCGCCAGACCAGGTCGATCGTGACCTCGACCTTGCGGCGCGCGGCGATCTCGGCAATCGCGGCGCGCAGGTCGCGATCGAGCGCATCCATGATTGCGCCATCCGCGCTGCGGCAATCCATGGTGAAGGCGATCTCGCCGGGAATGACGTTGCGCGAGGGGTTTGCGATTACGGCTTCGCCGATGGTGCCGACCGCGTTCGGCCCGTGCTTCCTGGCAATGGCCTCCATCGCCAGCACGATCTCCGACAGTGTCGCCAGCGCATCGCGCCGCAACGGCATCGGCGTCGAGCCCGCATGGCTCTCGAACCCGGAAATCTTGCCGTCGTACCACAACACGCCCTGGCCGGAATCGACCACGCCGATGGTCTTGCCTTCCGCCTCCAGGATCGGGCCCTGCTCGATGTGCAGCTCGACGAAGCAGCCGAGCTTCTGGAAGCCGACTGGCTTGTCGCCGCGATAGCCGATGCCGTCGAGCGCCTGGCCGACGGTCGTGCCCTCGGCGTCCTTGCGCGACAGGATGTCGTCGGTGGTGAAGTCGCCGACATAGGCCGCGGACGCCATCATGGCTGGCGCGAAGCGCGATCCTTCCTCGTTGGTCCAGTTGACGACGCAGATCGGCGCCTCGGTCTCGATGCCGGCATCGTCCAGCGTGCGGATCACTTCGAGCGCGCCGAGCGTCCCCAAAATGCCGTCATACTTGCCGCCGGTCGGCTGCGTGTCGAGATGCGAGCCGATGCCGACGGGCAGTTTCGACATGTCCCGTCCCTTGCGCAGGCCGAACTGGGAGCCGAGCGCATCGACATGCACCTCGAGGCCGGCGTCCTCGCAAGCCTTGCGGAACCAGTCGCGCACCTGCTTGTCTTCGCTGCTCAGCGTCAATCGCCGCACACCGCCCTTGGCCGTCGCGCCGAATTGCGCGGTCTCGTGAATGGAGCCCCAGAGGCGGGCGGAATCGATTTGCAGGTTGGTGGCGGCTCGGCTCATGCGGTCAGTCTCTCAGTGGTCCGGCGTCTTTTTCAATGACGCGCCAGCGCGGGCGCGTCAACCGCGAGGCTGCTCTGCGCGATCTGACATGCAAGCTCGGCGACGCGCTCCACCGCCACGACGTCGGGCGAGGCGAGCCAGCTCGCCGTGAACGTCAGCGGCGCGATGTTCAGATCGGTATCGAGCAGTTGCAGCCGCCCGTCCGCGAGCTCGTTCTCGACGATGGCGTCGGGGATCACGGCGACGCCGAGCCCCTCGACCGCCATGTGAATGACGGTCGCCAGCGAAGCGGAGGCGTGCAGCCGGATCGGCGGCAGCTCCGGCCGGTCGAACACTTCGCGCACGACCTCATACGGCCTGGTCTTGCGCGGGAAGGTGATGATCGGAAACCGCGCGAGGTCGGCGCGCGTCACCGGGCCATTGCCGAGCCCGAGCGAGGGGCTCGCGAGAAAGCCGATTGGATAGTCGGCGAGCACGCGATTATGCACGCCGGAGGTCGACAGCGGTCCCACCACGAAGGCAAGCTCGATCTCCTGCGCGAGCAGGCGCGCGGTGAGGTTCGGCGTGATGTCGACCTCGATCTCCAGCGACAGGTTCGGATAGACCTGGTTCACGCTCTTCACCAGCCGCGGCAGCCAGGTGTGCACGATGGTCTCGGCGACGCCGAGCCGCATCACGCCGCGCATCGCCGAACGATCGCCGACCTCGGCCATCATCTGAGCGCGCAGGCCGATCAGCTTTTCCGCATAGACCATCATCTGCCGGCCGCTCGGCGTCGGCGAAGCCACGCGATGGTCGCGGTTGAGGAGTTTTACGCCCATCTCGCGCTCGAGCTGGGCGATGCGCTGGGAGATCGCGGGCTGGGTCGTATTGAGCCTTTGTGCGGCGCCGCGAAAGCTGCCGAGCTTCACAACCCAGAGAAACGTCTCGATCGATCTGAAGTCCAGCATTGGAAGGATTTTCCCGATCGATAAAGAATATTTATCGATATTGATTAGAAAGGAAGATTAGACTTTATAGCACGCTTGGTGTTGGCTGTCTTTGTCGAGTTTATAGGCAGGTCGATCACATGACTGTTTTGGTGGCAGTGCAGCAAACTGAAACGCCCGACGCCCTCCCGAGCCGCCAGGCGCGGCTCGCCTATCGCGGCGGCGAGGTCGGCTCGACTGCCGGCGTCGCCCCCGGCTTCGTCCAGGGCAATCTGGCGATCCTGCCGGCGGAATACGCCGGCGCCTTTCACCGCTTCTGCCAGCTCAATCCGAAGCCGTGCCCGATCATCGGCATGTCCGACGTCGGCAGCCCCCACATTCCCGCGCTCGGCGCCGATCTCGACATCCGCACCGACGTGCCGCGCTACCGCGTCTGGCGCGACGGCGAAGTCGTCGACGAGCCGACCGACGTCAGCAAATACTGGCGCGAGGATCTCGTGACCTTCGTGCTCGGCTGCTCCTTCTCATTCGAAGAGGCGCTGCTCGACGAGGGCATGCCGATCCGCCACATCGAACAGAACGTGCGCGTGCCGATGTACCGCACCAGCATCGCGTGCGGTGAATCCGGTCCATTCGCCGGTCCCATGGTGGTGTCGATGCGTCCGTTCAAGCCGGCGGATGCGATCCGCGCGGTGCAGATCACCTCGCGCTATCCCGCCGTGCACGGCGCGCCCGTGCATCTCGGTCATCCGCATCTGATCGGCATCAAGGACATCGCCAAGCCCGACTACGGTGATCCCGTTCCTGTCGCCGACGACGAGATCCCGGTGTTCTGGGCCTGCGGCGTCACGCCGCAATCGGTCATCAACGCCGCCAAGCTGCCGTTCGCGATCACGCATTCGCCGGGCTTGATGCTGGTGACGGATCTGAAGAACAGGACCATGGCCGTGATTTAATGGGCAGCGTTTGCTGCTTCTTCGGGCTTTACCGCATCCATCAATCACTTCATTCGATCAATCGAAATTCAGAAACAGAGGGCTTTGCCATGACGATCACTCGCCGCGACGTGTTGCTAGGTGCCACCGCCACTGCCGCGCTGGTGCCGCTGGCGGCGCGCGCACAGACATCGGAAGTCGTGATCGGCGTCATCTATCCGTTCTCCGGCGGCAGCGCCCAGCAGGGCGTCGACGCGCAGAAGGCCTACGAGACCGCGCTTGAGGTCATCAACAAGGACACCGATTTCGACCTGCCGCTGGCCAAGGGCGAGGGCCTGCCGGGCCTCGGCGGCGCCAAGGTTCGCCTCGTGTTCGCCGACCACCAGTCCGATCCGCAGAAGGGCCGCGCCGAGGCCGAGCGCCTGATCACCCAGGAGAAGGTCTCCGCCGTCATCGGCACCTATCAGAGCGCGGTCGCGGTCACCGTGAGCCAGATCTGCGAACGCTACCAGATCCCGTTCGTGTCCGCCGACAACTCGTCGCCGAGCCTGCATCGCCGCGGCCTCAAATATTACTTCCGCGCGTCCCCGCACGACGAGATGTACTCGGCCGCGATGTTCGACTTCTTTGACGCCATGAAGAAGAAGGGCGCCAAGATCGAGACGCTGTCGCTGTTCCACGAGGACACCATCTTCGGCACCGATTCCGGCAACGCCCAGGCCAAGATCGCCGGCGAGCGCGGCTACAAGATCGTCACCGACATCAAGTACCGCGCCAACTCGCCGTCGCTGTCGGCCGAGGTGCAGCAGCTCAAGACCGCCAACGCCGACGTGCTGATGCCGTCGAGCTACACCACCGACGGCATCCTGCTGGTCAAGACCATGGCCGAGCTCGGCTACAAGCCGAACGCGATCGTGGCGCAGGACGCCGGCTTCTCCGAGAAGGCGCTCTATGACGCCGTCGGCGACAAGCTCGAAGGCGTCATCTCGCGCGGCACCTTCTCGCTCGACCTCGCGCAGAAGCGCCCGATGGTCGGCAAGATCAACGAGATGTTCAAGGCGAAGTCGGGCAAGGACCTCAATGACCTGACCTCGCGCCAGTTCATGGGCCTGATCATCCTCGCCGACGCGATCAACCGCGCCAAATCGGCCGATGGCGAGAAGATCCGCGATGCGCTGGCGGCGACCGACATCCCGGGCGAGCAGACCATCATGCCCTGGAAGCGCGTCAAGTTCGACGAGATGGGCCAGAACAACGACGCCGACCCGGTGCTGCTGCAATATGTCGGTGGCAAGTTCGTCACCATCTTCCCGCCGCAAGCCGCGATCGCCGAGGCGATCTGGCCGATGAAGTAAGGTGCGAAGAGCGGGAGCTCAGACTTAGCTCCCGCCCTCATCCTGAGGAGCGGGCGCAGCCCGCGTCTCGAAGGACGAGGGTGGGCCCATCCTTCGAGACGCGCGCTGGGGCGCGCTCCTCAGGACGAGGGCGTATTATGGGGGACGACTTGTGACAGCCCAAGCCATTATCCAGAGTCTCGCGAGCGGCCTTCTCATGGGCCTGCTCTACGGACTGATCGCGGTCGGCCTCGCGCTGATCTTCGGCCTGATGGACGTCGTGAATTTCGCCCATGGCGAGTTCCTGATGATCGCGATGTATGCGAGCTTCTTCCTGTTCGCGTTCTTCGCCATCGACCCCTTGCTGTCGGCGCCGCTGGTCGCCGCAGCCCTGTTCGTGTTCGGGGCGGTCGTCTACCTCTTGATTGTACGCTTCGCCATGCGCGCCAAAGCAAACGCCGGCATGGTGCAGATCTTCTCCACCTTCGGCCTTGCCATCGTGATGCGCGGGCTCGCGCAGTTCTTCTTCACGCCGGACTACCGCAGCATCCCGCAGTCCTGGCTCGGCGGCAAAACCATCTCGGTCGCCGGCATCTTCCTGCCGGAGCCGCAGCTGATCGGCGCGCTGGTGTCGATCGCGGCCTTTGCCGGCCTCTACTTCTTCATCAACCGCACCGATTTTGGTCGCGCGCTTGAGGCGACCCGCGAGGATCCCGGCGCGGTTGCGCTGGTCGGCATCGACAAGAACCGCGTGTTTGCGCTGGGCTGGGGCCTCGGCGCCGCCTTGGTCGGCCTCGCCGGCGCGATCATGGCGGTGTTCTTCTACATCTACCCGGACGTCGGTGCGTCCTTTGCGCTAATCGCCTATGTCACGGTGGCGCTCGGTGGCTTCGGCAGCGTCTTCGGGGCCTTCGCCGGCGGCATCATCGTCGGCCTCGTCGAAGCGGTCACCGCATTGGTGCTGCCGCCGTCGCTGAAATCGGTCGGCATCTACGCCGTCTATCTGCTCGTCGTCTTCATCCGGCCGCGTGGCCTGTTCGGATCGATGTGATGGACAAGAATTTTGCCGCGCGGCGCCGCCGCGACCTGATCATCGCCGCGGTGCTGGCCGCGCTCGCCGCGCTGGCGCCGCTGTTCGTCAAGGATGTCTACGTCCAGAACATCCTGATCCTGACCCTGATGTACGCGGCGCTGTCGCAGAGCTGGAATATCCTGTCGGGCTATTGCGGGCAGATCTCGCTCGGTCATGCGCTCTATTTCGGCATCGGCGCCTATACCACCGAGCTCCTGTTCACCAAGTTCGGCGTATTGCCCTGGTTCGGCATGCTTGCCGGCGGCGTGATCGCGGCTGTCATCGCGATGGGGCTCGGCTATCCCTTCTTCCGCCTGCGCGGCCATTACTTCGTGATCGCGACCATCGTCATCGCCGAAATCGGGCTGCTGCTGTTCCAGAACTGGGAATGGGCGGGGGCTGCGATGGGAATCACCATTCCGGTGCGCGGCGACAGCTGGCTGAAATTCCAGTTTCTGCGCAGCAAGCTGCCGTACTTCTATTTCGCTCTGGTGCTGTGCTGCCTCGCCTGGTTCGTGACCTGGTGGCTCGAAGATTCCAAATGGGGTTTCTGGTGGCGCGCAGTGAAGGACAATCCGGAAGCGGCCGAGAGCCTCGGCGTCGTCGTGTTCAACTCCAAGATGGGTGCGGCCGCCGTCTCCGCCTTCCTCGTTGCCATCGGCGGCGCCTTTTATGCGCAGTTTCTCGCCTATATCGATCCTGAGAGCGTCATGGGCTTCCAGTTCTCGCTGCTGATGGCGTTGCCGGCCGTGCTCGGCGGCATCGGCACCCTCTGGGGGCCTGTGCTTGGTGCTGCCATCCTGATCCCGATGACGGAGCTGACGCGCTCCTATATCGGCGGCTCCGGCCGCGGCGTCGACCTCATCGTCTACGGCACGCTGATCGTGCTGATCTCGCTGGCCCTGCCGCAGGGATTGGTGAGCCTGTTCTCGCGTGCGAAGACGAAGGGGGCCACACGATGACCGCGCTCCTCGAAACCCGCGGCGTCTGGCAGCGCTTCGGTGGCCTCGTCGCCAACAGCGATGTCTCGATCTCGGTCGGACGCGGCGAGATCGTCGGCCTGATCGGTCCAAATGGTGCCGGCAAGTCGACGCTGTTCAATCTCATCGCCGGCGTGCTGCCGCCGACCCAAGGCTCGATCTGGTTCGACGGCGAGGATGTCACCCACATGCCGGCGGCCGAGCGCTGTCAGCGCGGCGTCGGCCGCACCTTCCAGGTGGTCAAGAGCTTTGAGACCATGACTGTCATCGACAACGTCATCGTCGGTGCTCTGGTGCGCAACACCGTGATGCGGGAAGCGCGCCGCAAGGCGCACGAGGTGCTGGAGTTCACCGGCCTTGCCGGGCGCGCCGACGTGCTCGCGAGCGATCTGGTGCCGGCCGAGAAGCGCCGCCTCGAAGTCGCGCGCGCGCTCGCGACCGAGCCAAAATTGTTGCTGCTCGACGAAGTCCTCACTGGTCTGACGCCGACCGAGGCGCAGACCGGCGTCGCGCTGGTGCGCAAGGTGCGCGATACCGGCATTACCGTGCTGATGGTCGAGCACGTCATGGAGATCGTGATGCCGCTGGTCGACCGCGCCATCGTGCTCGACCTCGGCAAGGTGCTGGTCGAGGGCAAGCCCACTGAGGTCGTCCGCGATCCCAAGGTGATCAGCGCATATCTGGGAGATCGTCATGCTGTCGGTGCATGAAGTCACGACCGCCTATCAGGGCCTGGTCGCGATCTCCGCGGTCAGCATCGAAGTCGCCAAGGGCGAGATCGTCTGCGTCGCCGGCGCCAATGGCGCGGGCAAGTCGACGCTGCTCAAATCCATCGCCGGCGCCGAGCGCCCGCGCTCGGGCACCGTGACCTTCGATGGCAAGCGCCTCGACGGCATGGCGCAGCACCACATCACGGCCACCGGCATCGCCTATGTGCCGGAGAACCGCCGGCTGTTTCCGCGTCTGTCGGTGCGCGACAATCTGCGTCTCGGCAGCTATCTGTACCGCGGCGAAGCGAATCGCGAAGAGCCGCTCGATCTCGTCTTCACGCTGTTCCCGCGTCTTCAGGAGCGTTTGGAGCAGCGGGCCGAGACGCTAAGCGGCGGCGAGCAGCAGATGCTCGCCATCGGCCGCGCGCTGATGACGCGCCCGCGGCTCCTGATGCTCGACGAGCCCTCGCAGGGCATCATGCCGAAGCTGGTCGACGAAATCTTCCAGGCGGTACTGCGCATCCGCGACGCCGGCATGACCGTGCTGATCGTCGAGCAGCGCATGGCCGAATGCCTCGAGATCGCCGACCGCGCCTATATCCTGCAAACCGGCCGCGTGCTGATGCAGGGCGCAGCGAGCGAGATCAGGGGCAATCCGGACGTGCGCAAGGCGTATCTCGGGCTGTAGGCGCCTTTCGTAGCCCGGATGAGCGAAGCGATATCCGGGACCGCCGATCCCGCATGTCGCTGCGCTCATGCGGGCTACGATCTTCTCGCTCCACAATCGCAGCCGTCATCCTGAGGTGCGCGCCCTTCGCGCGCCTCAGGATGGGCCGCGGTGGGTGTGGCGGGCTACGATCTTCGAGTGGTGCGGGCACGAGCGTTTTTGGCACCCTAGGTGTCATCGCCCGCCTTGTGCGCACTTGCGCGCTGGGGCGGGCGATCCAGTATTCCGAGACGCCAGTGGGATACGGAGAAGCTGCGGCGTACTGGATTCCCCGCTTTCGCGGGGAATGACAGCGTTGGGCGGGGCGGTCCCGCTCGACCCTCGACCGCACGGGACTCAATGCTCGTGCCCATGCTCCGGCAGCGCCACCCCGAACACCTTCACCAGATCCTTCACCTGTTCCGGCGACAGATATTTCGGGTTCAACCCGCGCAGCAGCAGATACAGCTTCGCCGTCTCCTCCAGCTCCTCGGTCGCGAACACGGCGGCTTCCAGCGTATCGCCGGCGACCACCGGGCCGTGGTTGGCGAGCAGCACGGATGAATATCTCCCCGCCAGCCCCCTGATCGCATCCGCCACCGCGGGGTCGCCGGGGCGGTAATAGGGCACGAGCGCGGTGGCGCCGCATTTCATCAGGTAATAGGCCGTCATTGGCGGCAGCGCGGCGCGCGGGTCGATCTCGGGCAGCATCGAGAGCGCGACCGAATGGGTGGAGTGCAGATGCACGATCGCGCGGGCCGATCCGCGGGTCTGGTAGAGCGCGGTGTGCAGCGGAACTTCCTTGGTCGGCGCATCGCCTGAGATCAGCCGTCCCTGGTCGTCCAGACGCGACAGCCGCGCCGGGTCGAGGAAGCCGAGCGAGGCGTTGGTCGGCGTCACCAGCCATCCGCCATCGTGCACCTTGACGCTGATATTGCCGGAGGAGCCCGGCGTCAGCCCGCGCTCGAACAAAGAGCGTCCGAAGCGGCAGATATCGTCACGCAGCCGTGTTTCGTTGCTCATGGCCATCATGTCTGCTTGTCTCACGCTTTGGCAGCGCGGCCAAGCCGTGTTATTCGGTTCAGCTAGCCGCCGCAAAGGCGGACCATTCGGGAAACGCTCGCAAGGGTCAGTTGCATGTCCGCATCCACGTCACAGAATCAGCGCATCGCCGTCATCGGGCTCGGCTCGATGGGGTTTGGCATGGCGACCTCGCTGAAGCGCGCCGGTCATGCCGTCACCGGCTGCGACGTCTCGGCTGACGCGGTGGCGCGCTTCGTCAAGGACGGCGGTGCGGGCGCCATGACCCCGGCCGAGGCGGCGAAGGGTGCCGACGTCGTCGTCAGCGTCGTCGTCAACGCCGCGCAGACCGAAACGATCCTGTTCGGCAAGGATGGCGTCGCCGAGACCCTGCCGAAGGACAGCGTCTTTCTGTCGTCGGCCACCATGGATCCCGACGTGGCACGGCGTCTCGCCAAGCAGCTGGAGGCGACCGGCCGGCATTATCTGGATGCGCCGATCTCCGGCGGAGCGCAGCGCGCAGCGCAAGGCGAGCTGACGATCCTCGCCTCGGGCAGTCCCGCGGCCTTTGCGAAAGCGCGGCCCGCACTCGATGCCATGGCCGCCAAGCTCTACGAGCTCGGCGATGCCGCCGGCCAAGGCGCCGCATTCAAGATGATCAACCAGTTGCTCGCCGGCGTCCACATCGCCGCCGCCTCGGAGGCGATCGCGTTCGCGGCCAAGCAGGGTCTCGACATCCGCAAGGTCTATGAGGTGATCACGGCCTCCGCCGGCAATTCCTGGATGTTCGAGAACCGCATGCCGCACGTGCTCGACGGCGATTACACGCCGCGCAGTGCGGTCGAGATCTTCGTCAAGGACCTCGGCATCATCCAGGACATGGCGCGCAGCGCCAGATTCCCGGTGCCGGTCTCGGCTGCCGCCCTCCAGATGTTCCTGATGACGTCAGCTGCCGGCATGGGCCGCGACGACGATGCGTCGGTGGCGCGGATGTATGCGCAGGTCACCGGCGTCAAGCTCCCCGGCGACAAGTAAGAAGAGGATTTCCAATGCCCCGTTTCGCCGCCAACCTCTCGATGATGTTCACCGAGGTGCCATTCCTCGACCGCTTCGATGCCGCCGCGGCAGCCGGCTTCACCGCGGTCGAATTTCTCTTTCCCTACGAGCATCCGGCTGAGGCGGTCGGCGAGCGGCTCAAGCGCAACGGCCTGACCCAGGCGCTGTTCAACCTGCCGCCGGGCGACTGGAATGCCGGCGAGAAGGGCTTTGCGGCGTTGCCGGCGCGCTTTGCCGATCTCAAGGCGAGCCTCGAGACCGCGCTACCTTACGCCAAGGCCACCGGCGTCAAGCGGCTGCACCTGATGGCCGGCATCGCCAACCGCGGCGAGCGCGTCGCGATCGAGGCCTTCTACAAATCGGTGGCGTGGGCTGCGGAATTCTTCGCGCCGCACGGCATCGACATCGTGCTCGAGCCGATCAATGCGCGCAACGTGCCCGGCTACTTCCTCAACGATTTCGGCTTCGCGCGTGACCTGATCCAGGAGTTGAGGCTTCCGAACCTGAAGCTCCAGTTCGACATCTATCACTGCCAGATCATTCATGGCGACGTCACCATGCGGCTGCGCGAGATGATGCCGATCATCGGCCACATCCAGATCGCCAGCGTTCCCTCGCGCAACGAGCCCGACGGCGAGGAGCTGAACTATCCGTTCCTGTTCGCCGAGCTCGACCGGCTCGGCTATGCCGGCTTCGTCGGCTGCGAATACAATCCGCGCGGCAAGACCACCGACGGCCTTGCCTGGTTCAGGCCCTATGCGGGAGTGAAGCCGTGACACTTGCGTTGGGCTGTATCGCCGACGACTACACCGGCGCCTCCGATCTCGCCAACACGCTGACGCGCGCGGGCCTGCGCACCGTGCAGACCATCGGCGTGCCTGCGGACGATCTTGCGCTGCCCGAGGTCGATGCCGTCGTGGTGTCGCTGAAGAGCCGCTCGATCGAGGCCGGCCTTGCCGTGTCGCGTTCGCGCGCGGCGGAGAAATGGCTGCGTGGCCGCGGCGCGGGCCACGTGCTGTTCAAGATCTGCTCGACCTTCGATTCCACCGATGCCGGCAATATCGGCCCGGTGATGGACGCACTGCGTGCCGATTGCGGCGAGGCCGTCGTGCTGGTGACGCCGGCCTTCCCGGAGACCGGCCGCACCGTCTACCAGGGCAATCTGTTCGTCGGCGCCGTGCCGCTGAACGAGAGCCCGCTCAAGGACCATCCGCTCAACCCGATGCGTGATTCCAGCCTGGTGCGCGTGCTCGCGCGCCAGAGCAAGATGCCAATCGGCCTCGTGGATCTTGCGACCGTCACCCGCGGAGCGGAGGCGGTGCGGGCGCGTCTTGCGGAACTATCGGCCAAGGGCATTGGCGCCGCCATCATCGATGCCGTGTTCGACCGCGACCTCGAAACCATCGGGCTCGTTGCTGCCGAGCACCGGCTGTCTGTCGGCGCCTCCGGCATGGGTCTTGGGCTGGCGCGGGCGCTGGTGTCGACAGGCAAGGTCAAATCGACAGCGGCAAGCAGCGAGGCGGGGGCAGCGGTCGGCGGACCGGCGGCTTGCCTGGCCGGAAGCTGCTCGCAGGCGACGCTCCAGCAGATCGCCAATGCCGAACGCGTCATGCCGGTGCTTCATCTCGACCCGGACCGTATTATTACGGGCGGGCACGAGGCGCAGCGCGCGCTGGACTGGGCCAGGCCGCGGCTCACCGAAGGTCCGGTCCTGATCGCATCGAGCTCGACGCCGGATCAGGTCGCAGCGCTCCAGGCGCGTCACGGCCGCGACGCGGCCGGTCACGCCATCGAGCAGGCGATGGCCGATATCGCCGAGGGCCTGGTGCAGGCCGGCATCAAGCGCCTGATCGTTGCCGGCGGCGAGACATCCGGCGCCGTGGTTGATCGGTTGAAGATTCCTGGATTTCTCGTAGGAGTGGAAATTGCCGCGGGCGTCCCGGTCCTGCGTGCGGTCGGCGTCGCGAAAGGCGAGATGTTGCTCGCCTTGAAGTCCGGAAATTTCGGTGGCGCGGAATTTTTCACGGATGCGCTTGGGCTCATGCGCTGAGCGCAGAGCGTTCTTAGCGCCATGTTCATTTGTTTCGGCTTCCGTACTCGTACGGAGTCGTAGTTAACATCTGCTCAGGTGCTCTGGTGTCTGATGTCGGCGCTGCTCCCTTTGGTTGATTCGTAAAACGTCCGGACGCGCCGCCGCGCCAGCACAAAGAGACATTTATTATGCTCGCCACCATCTCCATTCGCGCCAAGATCATCAGTGTCGTGGCGTTCCTGCTGGTCGCGATGACCGGTATGGGCCTGCTCGCCGTCATGAAGATGCGGTCGATGAACGCCAACACCACCGACATCACCACGAGCTGGATGCCCAGCGTGCGGGTGCTCGGCGAGCTCCGCGCCAGCGTCATTACCTACCGCAACGTGGTGCGCCAGCACATGCTGTCCGAGACCCTCGAGGACAAGCTCGCCAACGAAAAGACGGCCGGCACCGTCATCGAGGCGCTCGCCAAGTCCCGCGTCGCCTACGAGCCCATGATCACCTCGCCGGAGGAGCGCGGGCTCTACAACGACTGGGTCAAGCTCTGGGACCAGTACAAGAAGGGGACCGAAGAGGTCTTCGCGCTGTCGCGCAAGGAGGCCGGCAAGGTCCCACATGAGGCGCAGGAACTGAACACCAAGACCGTGAACAAGATCGGTCTTCAGGCGGACGAGGTCCTGACCAAGGACATCGAGCTCAACAACAAGGGCGCCAACCAGGCGGCCCAGGACGCGGCCGACAGCTACTACTACGCCTTCATGCTGGTCTCGATCATCCTCGGCTCCGCCGTCGTGGTCGGCATCGGCGTCGGCTTCTATCTGGTGCGCGACGTCTCCAGCGGCATCAACTCCATCATCGAGCCGATGCAGGCGCTGGGCAAGGGCGACCTGACCGCCAAAGTCCCGCACCAGGGCGAGAAGACCGAGATTGGCGCCATGGCCGACGTGCTCCAGGTGTTCAAGGAAGCGCTGATCGCCAAGAAGGCGGCCGACGAAGCCGCCGCGCACGACGCCGAAGCCAAGATCGAGCGCGGCCGCCGTGTCGACAACATCACCCGTGAGTTCGAAACGATGATCGGCGAGATCGTCCAGACCGTGTCGTCGGCTTCGACCCAGTTGGAGGCCTCCGCCTCGACGCTGACCTCGACCGCAGATCGCTCGCAGCGGCTGGCGACCACGGTCGCGGCGGCTTCGGAAGAAGCCTCCACCAACGTGCAGTCGGTTGCCTCGGCGACGGAGGAGATGGCCTCCTCGGTCGGCGAGATCAGCCGCCAGGTGCAGGAATCGGCGCGGATGGCGGGCGATGCCGTCGGCCAGGCGCGCGCCACCACCGAGCGCGTCAGCGAGTTGTCCAAGGCGGCGTCCCGCATCGGCGACGTCGTTGAGCTGATCAACACCATCGCCGGCCAGACCAACCTCTTGGCGCTGAACGCGACCATCGAGGCGGCGCGCGCCGGTGAAGCCGGCCGCGGCTTCGCCGTGGTGGCGTCCGAGGTGAAGGCGCTGGCCGAGCAGACCGCGAAAGCGACCGGCGAGATCGGCCAGCAGATCTCGGGCATCCAGGCCGCGACCAACGACTCGGTCGGCGCGATCAAGGAAATCTCCTCGACCATCGAACGCCTGTCGGAAATCTCCTCGGCGATTGCGGCCGCGGTGGAAGAGCAGGGCGCAGCGACCCAGGAGATCGCCCGCAACGTGCAGCAGGCAGCCCAGGGCACCCAGCAGGTCTCCTCCAACATCACCGACGTGCAGCGCGGCGCCACCGAGACCGGCACGGCGTCCTCGCAGGTGCTGTCGGCGGCGCAGATGCTGTCGAACGACTCCGGCCGGCTGAAGACCGAAGTCAGCAAGTTCCTGACCAACGTCCGCGCGGCGTAAGCCTCCCCAACGTCGTCCCGGACAAGCGCGCCTAAAGCGCGCGCAGATACGGGACCCATATCCACAGGGAGAAGTTTTGCGAAGACTGGTGGTTACCACTCTCACGCCACAACCGCGTTCTGGGGTAATGGGTCCTGGCTTTCGCCAGGACGACACCGCATATAAAACGAGCAGCCTTCCCCTCGCATAGCTGCGATGCTTATTCCGCAGCGCGGTAGCACGGAAGTGAAGAGCGCGCTGTCGCTTGGCGTTGGCGCTGTCGGCGGTGCTCGGGTAAAGGGGAAAGAGGATCCCCACGGGGGCGGATTCCGTTTCCTCGCCTGACCTGGATTTGCCTGGCGCATGATAGCTCTGGTCCGTATTGCCCTGAGCCGGCCCTATACTTTCGTCGTGCTCGCGCTTCTGCTTCTGATCATCGGACCGCTCGCGGCGCTACGGACGCCGACCGACATCTTTCCGGACATCCGCATTCCCGTGATCGGTGTGGTCTGGCAGTACACCGGCCTGCCGCCGGACCAGATGTCGGGGCGCATCACCACGCCGTTCCAGCGGGCGCTGACGACCACCGTCAACGACATCGAGCACATTACGGCCAACTCCTATAACGGCTTTGGCATCATCAAGATCTTCTTCCAGCCCAATGTCGACATCCGTACCGCCAACGCCCAGGTCACCGCGATCTCGCAGACGCTGTTGAAGCAGATGCCGCCGGGCGCGACGCCGCCTTTGATCCTGAACTACTCGGCCTCGACGGTGCCGATCATCCAGGTGGCGCTGTCGGGCGAGGGGCTGACCGAACAGAACCTCGCCGACATCGGCATCAATAATCTGCGTACCCCGCTCGTCACAGTGCCCGGTGCGGCGATTCCCTATCCGTTTGGCGGCAAGCAGCGCCAGGTCCAGATCGACCTCGACCCGACCGCGCTCCAGGCCCGCGGTCTCTCCGGTCAGGACGTCGCCAACGCGCTCGCGGCCCAAAATCTGATCACGCCGGTCGGCACCCAGAAGATCGGCGCGTTCGAATACAACATCCAGCTCAACAACTCGCCGCTCAAGATGGACGAGCTCGGCAATCTGCCGATCAAGACCGTCAACGGCGCGATGGTCTATGTGCGCGACGTCGCAACCGTCAGAGACGGCAATCCGCCGCAGACCAACATCGTCCATGTCGACGGCAACCGCTCGGTGCTGATGATGGTCCTGAAGGCGGGCGCGACCTCGACGCTCGATATCATCGCCGGCATCAAGCAGAAGGTGATCGACGTCAAGGATCAGATGCCCGAAGCGCTGAAGATCGGCTTCATCGGCGACCAGTCGGTGTTCGTCCGCGGCGCGATTCAAGGCGTCGCCTTCGAGGGCGTGATCGCGGCGCTGCTCACCAGCGTCATGATCCTGCTGTTCCTCGGCAGCTGGCGCTCGACCGTCATCATCGCGGTCTCGATCCCGCTCTCGGTGCTCGGCGCCATCATCATGCTGTCGGCGATCGGCGAGACGCTGAACATCATGACGCTCGGCGGATTGGCGCTCGCGGTCGGCATCCTCRTCGACGACGCCACCGTGACCATCGAGAACATCAACTACCATCTCGAGCAGGGCAAGCCGGTCGAGCAGTCGATCCTCGATGGCGCCAACCAGATCGTGACGCCGGCCTTCGTCTCGCTGCTCTGTATCTGCATCGTGTTCGTGCCGATGTTCTTCCTCACCGGTGTCGCGCGCTTCCTGTTCGTGCCGATGGCGGAAGCGGTGATGTTCGCGATGATCTGGTCGTTCATCCTGTCGCGCACCCTGGTGCCGACCATGGCGAACTATCTGCTCAAGGCGCATGTCCATCACGAGGGCGCGCGGCCGAAGTCACGCAATCCGTTTGTCTGGTTCCAGCGCGGCTTCGAGAAACGGTTCGAGTTCATTCGCGGCGGTTACCACAATCTGCTGGGCCTTGCGCTGGCGCACCGCGCGGTGTTCGTGATCGGCTTCCTCTGCGTGGTCGGCGCGTCCTTTGCGCTGGTGCCGTTCCTCGGGCGCAACTTCTTCCCCGCGGTCGATGCCGGCAACATCCTGATGCATGTCCGCACCCAGGTCGGCACCCGCGTCGAGGAGACCGCCAACCAGCTCGCCGACGTGCAGAAGGCGATCCGCAAGCTGATCCCCGGCGAGATCGAGACGCTCACCGACAATATCGGCATGCCGATCTCCGGCATCAACATGACCTACAACAACACCGGCGTGATCGGCCCGCAGGACGGTGACATCCAGATCAAGCTGAAGGAAGGCCACAAGCCGACCGAGGAGCATGTGCGGGTGCTGCGCGAGCAATTGCCGCGGCTGTTCCCCGGCGTCAGCTTCGCCTTCCTGCCGGCCGACATCGTCAGCCAGATCCTGAACTTCGGCGCGCCGGCGCCGATCGACCTCCAGATCCGCGGCGCCAATATCAACGCCAACTTTGCCTACGCCAACGCGCTGCTGGCAAAGGTGCGGCGGATTCCCGGCGTGGCCGACGCGCGCATCCAGCAGTCGCCGAACAACCCGACCTTCAACATCGACGTCGACCGCACCCGTGCGCAATATGTCGGCCTGACCGAGCGCGACGTCACCAACAGCCTCGTGGTCAATCTCGCCGGCTCCTCGCAGGTCGCGCCGACCTACTATCTCAACCCGGACAACGGCGTGTCCTATTCGATCGTGATGCAGACGCCGCAATACCAGATCGACTCGCTCAGCGCGCTCCAGACGCTGCCGATCACGGCCGCCAGCAATTCGCAATCGCCGATCCTCGGCGGCATCGCCGACATCAAGCGATCGACCTCGAGCGCGGTGGTGTCGCAATACGACATCCAGTCGCTGGTGCAGGTTTTCGCCACGACCTCGGGCCGCGATCTCGGCGCGGTCGCGAACGACATCCGCCAGGTGATCGCCGACACCGCCAAGGAGGTGCCGAAAGGCTCCTCCGTGGTGCTGCTCGGCCAGGTGCAGACCATGAACAGCGCCTTTACCGGCCTGTTGTTCGGCCTGCTCGGGGCGGTCGTGCTGATCTACTTCCTGATCGTCGTCAACTTCCAGTCCTGGTCCGATCCGTTCGTGATCATCACGGCGTTGCCGGCCGCGCTCGCCGGCATCGTCTGGATGCTGTTCGCGACCGAGACGACGCTGTCGGTGCCGGCGCTGACCGGCGCCATCATGTGCATGGGCGTTGCCACCGCCAACAGCGTGCTGGTGATCTCTTTCGCCCGCGAGCGTTATGAGGAGCTCGGCGACCCCATTGCGGCGGCGCTCGAGGCCGGCTTCGTCCGGTTCCGCCCGGTGCTGATGACGGCGCTTGCCATGATCATCGGCATGGCGCCGATGGCGCTGGGGCTGGGCGAGGGTGGTGAGCAGAATGCGCCACTCGGCCGCGCCGTGATCGGCGGCCTGATCTTTGCAACGTTTGCCACGCTGATGTTTGTTCCCGTGGTGTTCAGTATGGTACACAAGACACAAGGCGCCAAAGCCGCCGCCGCATCGGAGACTCCGCATGTCGCCCACTGAATCCCGCTCACCGGTGTCGCGCCGGAAACTGGGCATCGTCGGCGTGGTGGCGGTCATTGCGGCAGGCCTCGTCGTGGGCACCGGGATTCGCGCCCGCGAGGAGCAGGGCTCCAAGCTGAAGGAGTGGACCGACGATCAGGCCGTTCCGAGCGTCGCGGTGACCCTGCCCAACGCAAAATCCCTCAACGCCACACTCGACCTGCCGGGCCGGCTGGAGGCTTACTACCGCGCACCCATCTTCGCCCGCGTCTCCGGCTATCTGAAGAGCTGGAGCGCCGACATGGGCGCGCGCGTCAAGGCGGGGCAGGTGATCGCCGAGATCGAGGCGCCCGACCTCGACCAGCAACTGCTTCAGGCCCGTGCCGATCTTGCCAGCCAGCAGGCCAGCGCGAGGCTGTCGGAAGCAACGCTGAACCGGCGCAAGACGCTGGTCGCTTCCAACTTCGTCTCCGCGCAGGAGATCGACGAGCGCACCGCCGATCTCTCCAACAAGAACGCCGCCGTCCATTCGGGCCAGGCCAATGTCGAGCGGCTGGAAGCGCTGGCCGGCTACAAGAAGATCACCGTTCCCTTCGATGGCGTGGTCACGGCGCGCGATACCGACGTCGGTGCGCTGATCAACGCCGGCGGTGGCTCGGGTCCGGCGATGTTCGTGGTTTCCGACATCACCAAGCTGCGCGTCTACGTCAACGTGCCGCAGAACTACGTGCCGGCGATCAAGCTCGGCGCCAAGGCCACCATCGTGTTGCCGGAGTACCCGAACCGGACCTTCCAGGCGACGGTGGAGGCCTCCTCGCAGGCCGTCGACGTCGCTTCGGGCACCACGCGCATGCAGCTCGGGCTCGACAATTCCAGCGGCGAGCTGATGCCTGGCGGCTATGCCAGCGTGAAGCTCAATTTGCAGCGCGATTCCGCGCCGCTCAGCATTCCCGCGAGCGCCCTGATCTTCAACGGCAGCGGCCTCAGGGTCGCGACCGTCGGCGCGGACGACAAGGTGTTGTTCAAGACCGTGACGATCGCGCGCGATCTTGGCAAGGAAATCGAGCTCGCCTCGGGCATCGCGCCCGACGACCGCGTCATCACCGCACCGGCGGACGGTCTGTCCAATGGCGACCCGGTGCGCGTGGTCGGTGCCGGAGCCAAGGGCAAGCCGACGACCGCCTCGGAGACGCAGGCGCCGAAGGGCTGAAGCTGACGTTGTAGGGTGGGTTAGCCCTGCGACTGCGCGAAGCGCAGTTGCCGGGCGTAACCCACCAACTTTGTCCCGCATTTTCTGAAGCAGGGTGGGTTACGCTTCGCTAACCCACCCTACGAGAGCTAAGCCAGCCGCCACTCCGGCACGCCGTCGGCCGTCATCGTGATCTCGCCCAGCGAGTCCACCGGCGTGCGATCCATATCCAGCAGATGCGCCAGCGTCGCGCCGTCGCTCGCCGGAATCCGCGCCAGCGTCCGGCGGTCATCCGCCGTGCGCAGCATGACCACACCGTGCTCGACGTCGCCGCCGCGGCCGTAGAGCACGGTAAAGCTCTCGACCTTGCCTTTGCCGCTCACCTCGGCGACGAACTCCGGTACCGCGCGCTTGTTGCGGTCGGCGACGGCCTGCACACTCGTCTCCTGCGCCAGCGCCTCGCGCGGCGGCGTCTTCGACACCACCAGCGCGTGGTGCTTGGTGACGAAGCCGCCCTGGCCGTAGAGCAGGCCGAGCTTAGCGCCATCGCGCAGGCGCCGCACCATCGCGCAGGCCGCATGCGTCATGTAGGTGTTGAGCGGGGCGCCGAAGAAAGTGAGCCCGCCGGTCACCGTCGGCTGCACATCGGGTCCGAGCCCCAATGTCCGCCGCGCCATCTTGGGCACGCAGGGAAAGCAGCTGTAGAGCTCGATCGCCTCGAACTTTCTGCCGTCGCCGCCGGCGAGATCCATCACGGCCTTCAAGACGGCATTCTGCGGATGGCTCTCATAAAACTGGTCGCGCAGCAGATAGTCGCGCGGCTCCTCCGCCGAGGCGCCACCCAGCGGATACACCAGTCTGTCCTCCGCGATCCCGGCCGCCCGCGCCTTGGCAAGGCTGGTGAGCAGCAGCGCGCCGCCCATGTTGACGCTGGGATTGGCGACCATCAGCTTGTTGTAGGGCCACGCGATCAGCCGGTTGTCCGCGGTCGGCGTCGTGATCTCGTCAGGCGCATAGCGCCGCTTCAGCCAGGCATTCGGGTTTTGCGCGGCCGCCTCCGAGTAGCGCGACCAGAGCGTGCCCGACTCGGCCATCGCCTCGCTCGGTGTCTGGCCCCAATGCGCGGACGAGGCCGCTTCGTAGAACGGATAGACGGTCACGGGCCGGAACACGCCGAGCTTGACGGCGAGCGGTTTCTGGAACGCCGCACCGCGCTTCGGCTCCTCGACATCATGGGCGAACGGCGTCCACGGCAGCTTTGTCCCAGTGCGCTCCGCCTTGGTCGCCGTCGATTGCGCCTCCGCGCCGCACACCGCGGCGACGCTGCATTCGCCGCGCGCGATGCGCTTTGCGGCCTCGTGGATATAGCGGATCGGGCTCTCGCCGCCGACCGGGCCGTAATAGCAGTGTGAAGGCGCAATGCCGAGGCGCTGCGCCAGAAGCTTTTCCGGATCGCGGTAGCGCCAGCTCAGGAAGTTGACGACGTCGAGCGACTGCACCTCGCCGAGCAGCCTTGCGCCGGCATCCTGCTCGGCGCGCCGCAGCGCCTGCTCCAGCAGGTCGAGCGGCTCGAGGCCCTCGGTGATGTCCTTGGGCCGGTCGATGATCTCGCCGATGCCGACGATGACGGGGATGCGGTCTGGGGGAAGGGTGGACTTGTCTGTCATGGCCTCAATTCACGATATTAGCTGTCGTCATTGCGAGCGAAGCGAAGCAATCCAGACTGTCTCCGCGGAAAGATTCTGGATTGCTTCGCTTCCGCTCGCAATGACGGCGCAGGCAACTACTCCGCCATCAGCGCATTCATGTGCTCGACGGCCTCCGCAAACTCTTCCTTGAACTCCTGCACCACCGCGCCTGCCGACTTCACGCTGTCGATCAGCCCGACGCCCTGGCCCACAAAGTAGCTGACGAGATCGCGCGCTTTGGCGTTGCCGGCCGCGGCCGCGCGGTCGATCGAATTGAAGGCGTCGCGGCTGATGATGCTCTGAAGCGGCATCGGCAGCGCGCCCGGGCTCTCCGGTGCACGGTCCCAGGCATCGGTCCAGACCGAGCGGAGCTGCCGCGCCGGCTTTCCGGTGCGGCCCTTGGAGCGGATCGCGTCGCGCGAGGAGGCCGCGATCATCTTCTCGCGAAAGATCTCCGTGGTCTCGGCCTCGACGGTCGCCAGCCACACCGAGCCGGTCCAGGCGCCGGCCGCGCCCATCGCCATGCAGGCCGCCATTTGCCGTCCCGTCATGATGCCGCCGGCCGCCAACACCGGCACGTCGCGGATCTTCTTGATCGCCTTGATCACCTCCGGCACCAGCACCATGGTCGAGACCTCGCCGCAATGGCCGCCGGCTTCGGTGCCTTGCACCACGAGGATGTCGACGCCGGCCGCGACCTGGCGCAGCGCGTGCTCCTTGGCGCCGACGAGGGCCGCAACCGGCACGCCGTGGGTCCTGCCCATCTCGATCATCGCTTTCGGCGGCACGCCCAGCGCATTGGCGATCAGGCGGATCGGATGGCGAAAGGAGACCTCGAGCAGCTCCAGCGCCGTCCTGGCGTCGAACGGTTGCGGCTGGTTGTCGGCAACGCTGGTCGCGGTCAGCTCGATGTCGTATTTCTTCAGCAGATCGCGCGTGTAGTCGCGGTGCGCCTGCGGCACGCGCGCCTCCAGGCTTTTCCAGGTGACGTCCTTCTCGCCCGCGGTCGAGATGTTTTCGGGGATCAGCACGTCGACGCCGTAAGGCTTGCCGTCGATGTGCGCGTCGATCCATGTCAGCTCGCGTTCGAGAGTCTCCGGCGTGTGGGCGGTGGCGCCGAGCACGCCAAAGCCGCCGGCGCGGCTGACGGCGGCGACGACGTCGCGGCAATGGCTGAAGGCGAGCAGCGGGAACTCGATGCCCAGCATGTCGCAGATCGGCGATTTCATGGCTCTCTCCCGGCAGCGGCTTTCGCGTTGCTGTTGTTGCTTTGTTGCTTCCTTGGGCGAAGGCCGTTCGACGCTAGCCCATCGCCACCCGCGATGCCAAGCCGGATTTGGCTGCGCATCTTGCGTGCAGGCGTCACGCGGCGGCCATTCCGTCGCGCAAAATAAGCAGAGCAGCAGATGCCGATAAGCCTCTTGCGCTTTCGCGAGGTCGAGAGAATGCTGCTCACAACAACAGAAAACGACCAGGGAGTGTCAACCGATGTCGCCAGCGCAATCGAGCCCGGGTCAAACCGCGGAAGCCTGTGACGTGGTCGTCGTCGGCGCGGGCTTTGCCGGCATGTACATGCTGCATCGCCTGCGCGGGCTCGGTTTCTCGGCGCGCGTCTATGAGCAGGGCAGTGGCGTCGGCGGCACCTGGTACTGGAATCGCTATCCCGGCGCGCGCTGCGACGTCGAGAGCATGCAGTACTCCTACTCGTTCTCGGAAGAGCTCCAGCAGGAATGGGACTGGAGCGAGCGCTACGCGCCGCAAGCAGAGATCTTGAAATACGCCAACCACGTCGCCGACCGTTTCGATCTGCGCCGCGACATCCGGTTCGACACCCGCGTCGAGCGCGCCGCGTTCGACGAACGCACCAACACCTGGTCGGTGACGACCTCCGACGGCAAGACAGTCGAAGCCAAATTCGTCGTGCTCGCCACCGGCTGCCTGTCGAACGCGCGCAAGCTCGACATCAGGGGTCTCGAGAATTTCGAAGGCCCTGTCTACCACACCGGCAACTGGCCGCATGAGCCGGTCGACTTCACGGGCCTGCGCGTTGGCCTGATCGGCACCGGATCGTCCGGCATCCAGTCGGCGCCCATCATTGCCGAGCAGGCAAAGCATCTCACCGTCTTCCAGCGCACCGCGAACTTTTCGGTCCCCGCCCGCAATGCCGTGCTGACCGAGGAGGAGCGCGAGGCGTTCCGCAAGAACTATCCGGAAGTCCGGCGCTTCGCCCGCGAAGTCGCGCGCAACGGCATCTATGCCGAGCCGCCCGATCGCGGCGCGCTCGACGATGGCGACGACATCAGGCATGGCAAATATTCGGCGCGCTGGGAGCGCGGCGGTCTCACCTTCATGTATGTCTACAACAATCTCGGTCTCGACCGCACCGCGAACGACACCGCGGCAAACTTCGTGCGCGGCAAGATCGCCGAGATCGTCAAAAACCCTGATACCGCAAAGCTGCTCCAGCCGGACAGCCATCCGATCGGCACCAAGCGCATCTGCATCGACACCGATTACTTCGCGACCTTCAACCGGCCGAATGTCTCATTGGTCGATATCAAGACCAATCCGATCGAGGAGATCACTGCGAACGCCGTGCGTGTCGCAGGCACCGATCACGAGGTCGACGCGCTGGTGCTGGCGACGGGCTTCGACGCCATGACCGGATCGGTCGCCAGGATCGACATTCGCGGCCGCAACGGGCAGACGCTGAACCAGAAATGGGCCGAAGGCCCCAAGACCTATCTCGGCCTGATGAGCGCCGGCTTTCCCAACCTCTTCATCATCACCGGGCCCGGCAGCCCGTCGGTGCTGTCGAACATGATCGTGTCGATCGAGCAGCATGTCGACTGGATCGCCGATGGCCTCGCCCATATGCGCAAGCACGGGCTTGCGACGATGGAGGCGGGCCGCGAGGCCGAGGAGAAATGGGTTGCCCATGTCAACGAGGTCGCCCACGGCACGCTCTATCCGCAGGCCAATTCCTGGTACATGGGTGCCAACATCCCCGGCAAGCCGCGCATCTTCATGCCGTATATCGGCGGCGTCGGCGTCTATCGGCGGATTTGCGACGAGGTTGCGGCGAAGGGATACGAGGGGTTCGTGATGGAAGCCGTAACGCAGCCGCGCAGGATGGTGACGCGCTAGCTCGCCGGCGCGGCCGACCCCAGTCCGGAAACATCCGGAAACAATCCGGTGTGCGGGCGCTCAACATTTCGGCGTATCGATCCGGCGAACTGTAATTGTTCGGTAAGCCACCTCCACTACAACGAACGCGCGCAGGCGCGGAATGACTATCTGGAATGGAGAGTGCGATGGCTTGGTTCAACAACATGTCTGTTGGGCGCAAGCTGCTGCTCACATTTTCGGCGGTCGTGCTGCTGGTGGTCGTGCTCGGCGGCTTCGCGCTGAAATCGCTGTCCGACCTGCACGGCGCGGCGCGCGAACTGTCCGGCAACTGGCTTCCGAGCGTCGACAAGGCGAGGGGCCTGCAATACCAGATCGCCCGTATCAGGACCAACCAGCTCTCCGTGCTGATGGCCAAGGAGGGCGATCGCGAGGAGATCCGCCAGACCCTGCGCAAGATCGAGCAGGCCGTGACCGACAGCCTCAAATCCTACGAGGCGTTCGTCACCTCGCCGGAGGAGCAGGCGGCGCTGAAGCGCCTAAGCGGGCACTACGCCACCTTCCTGGAGTCGGACAAGGCTCTGGACATGCTGGGCAGCAATCCCGAGGGTGCCCGCGAAAGCTTCTTCGCGGGCAGAAACCAGTTTCGTGAGCTGCTCGAGGACGCCGACAAGCTGGTGAAGGTCAACACCGACGGCGCCGGCCGTTCCGTCGCCACGGCGGAATGGACCTACGACAACGCCCGCGCTGTCATCGGGGTCGTGCTGCTGGTCACGATGGCACTCGCGGCCGCGGCCGGCTTCGTGCTGCGTTCGGCCATCGGCAAGCCGCTGCTCGCGCTGGACAAGGCGATGGGGCGGCTCGCCCAGAACGACACCACGACCGAGGTGCCGGCCACGGCGCGGCGCGACGAGGTCGGCGCCATGGCCCGCGCGGTGCTTGTCTTCAAGGAGGGCATGATCGCCGCCGATCAGATGCGCGCGCGTCAGGAAGAGGAGCGGCAGGCGAAGGAGCGGCATGCCGCCTACATCATGGGGCTGGCGCAGGCGTTCGACGCGGCGGCAAGCTCCGCCATCGGCGGTGTGGCCGATGCCGCGGGCCGCATGCAGGCAACCGCAGGCGGCCTGTCGTCGACCGTCGGCCAGACCGGCGAGCAGGCCATGACGGTGGCTGCGGCCGCGCAGCAGGCCTCGGCCAACGTGCAGACGGTTGCCTCCGCCGCCGAGGAGCTGACGTCCTCGATCCACGAGATTTCCCGGCAGGTTGCGCTCGCCTCGCAGGTCAGCCACAAGGCAGTGGATCAGGCCAACCGCACCAACGATATCGTCGGCGGCCTGCAGCAGGCGGCGCGCCGCATCGGCGAGGTCATCGACCTGATCAACCAGATCGCCAGCCAGACCAACCTGCTCGCGCTGAATGCGACCATCGAGGCCGCGCGGGCCGGCGATGCCGGCCGTGGCTTTGCCGTCGTCGCCAATGAGGTCAAGAGCCTGGCGGCCCAGACCTCGCGGGCGACCGACGAGATCGGCCAGCAGATCGCTTCGGTGCAGCAGGCGACCGCGCAGGCGGTCGACGCGATCACCGCGATCGGCAGCACCATCCAGGAGATCAGCCAGATCTCCACCACGGTCGCCTCCGCGGTGGAAGAGCAGGGCGCGGCAACGCAGGCCATCGCCCGCAGCGCCGAGCAGGCCTCCGCCGGCACCGGCACGGTGACCCGGAACATCGAAGGGGTGAGCCAGTCGGCGCGATCCGGCGGCGGCGCCGCGCAGGAGATGCTGTCCGCGGCCACGTCGCTGTCGCGCGAGGCCGATCAGATGCGCTCGCTGGTCCAGGACTTCCTCGGCAAGGTCAAGGCTGCATGACAATGGCCTGAGGCCCGCGCCGGACGCAGAGCCGGCAGGGCTTGTCATCGGCCATTCCCGGGCTAATTAATGCAGGCGCATCTTTCCGCCGGAGCCCCCCGCATGACCGACGCCCCCACCTACGTGCCGCCCAAAGTCTGGACCTGGAACAAGGAGAATGGCGGGCAGTTCGCCAGCATCAACCGCCCGATCGCCGGCCCCACCCACGACAAGGAGCTGCCGGTCGGCAAGCATCCCTTCCAGCTCTATTCGCTGGCGACGCCGAACGGGGTGAAGGTCACGGTGATGCTGGAGGAGCTTCTGGCGCTCGGCCACAAGGGTGCCGAATACGACGCCTGGCTGATCAGGATCGGCAACGGCGACCAGTTCGGCAGCGGTTTTGTCGACATCAACCCCAACTCGAAAATCCCGGCCCTGATGGACCGCTCCGGCCCCGAGCCGATCCGGGTGTTCGAATCCGGCTCGATCCTGTTCTACCTTGCCGAGAAGTTCGGCGCCTTCCTGCCGAAGGACATCAAGACCCGCACCGAAGCCATGTCCTGGCTGTTCTGGCAGATGGGCAGCGCGCCCTATCTCGGTGGCGGCTTCGGCCATTTCTACGCCTATGCGCCGAGCAAGATCGAATACGCCATCGACCGCTTCGCGATGGAGACCAAGCGCCAGCTCGACGTGCTCGACCGGCGGCTCGCCGACAACGAATATCTCGCCGGCAGCGAGTACAGCATCGCCGACATCGCGGTGTGGCCCTGGTACGGCGCGCTCGCCAAGGGGCTGGTCTATGGCGCCGGCGAATTTTTGTCGGTGCAGGACTACAAGAACGTGCAGCGCTGGACCGACCAGATCGCCAAGCGTCCCGCCGTCAAGCGCGGCCGCATGGTCAACCGCGTTTCCGGCGATCCCGCCAGCCAGCTCCATGAGCGCCACGACGCCAGCGATTTCGAGACAAGGACGCAGGACAAGCTCGCACCTGCGACGTAGGTGCGTAGGGTGGATTAGCCGAAGGCGTAATCCACCATCTCGTTGCAAGAATTCGGCGGATTACGCTTGCGCTAATCCGCCCTACGATTTCTTCGCTCCCCCCGCCGCCGGAAACACCACACGATCGTCGGTGCGGCAGTATCGGTCGGCGAACATGCGGCCGATCGGGTGATAGCGGTCCATATGCACCCGCATCGCCTTGGGGTCCCACAGCTCATCGCGGATGTAGAAGTGGATGCCTTCGCCCATGATGAGCTGGCGGTCGCCGTTGACGTCGATCGTCTTCCAGGTCCTGCACTCCATCGCCCAGGGCGTGTCGGCAAGCCGCGGCACGGCGACCATCTTCGACGGCGCGAGCCTCAAGCCGAGATAGCCGGGCTCGCCGATCTCGGGCGGAAAGTCGCCGCTGCTCTCGTGCATCGCGCGCGCCAGCGGCTCGTCGGCGATGTTGACCACGAATTCGCCGGTCCGCTGGATGTTTGCGAGCGTGTCCTTCTCCTCGCCGTTCGGCTTCCGGTTCACTGCGATCATGCACAGCGGCGGATCCTCGCAGAACACGTTGAAGAAGCTGAACGGCGCCGCGTTGACCACCCCGCTCGGGCCGACCGACGTCACCCACGCGATCGGCCGTGGCAGCACGAACGATGTCAGCACCTTGTAGCGCTCGCGCGGCGTCAGCTCGCTGGCGGTGTAGTCCATGGATGCTCCGTTGCTTTCTTCGCCTCTCCCCGCCTGCGGGGAGAGGCCGACGCGCGGAACGCGCGGCGGGTGAGGGGGACTCTCCGCGAGTCCACTGTCACCGTCCTTGTGGAGACTCCCCCTCACCCTGACCCTCTCCCCGCAAGCGGGAAGAGGGGAAACAGAAGAAGTCACGCCATGCTCAGCTCGTGCCGCCCGACCACCATCCAGTGCACCTCGTCCGGACCGTCCGCAAAGCGCAAATGTCGCACGTCCTGATACATCTCCGCGAGCGGGGTCCAGTGCGAGATGCCGGTGGCGCCGTGCATCTGGATCGCCTGGTCGATGATCTTGCAGGCGCGCTCGGGCACCATGGCCTTGACCATGGAGACCCAGACCCGGGCCTCCTTGTTGCCGAGCACGTCCATCGCCTTGGCGGCCTTCAGCACCATCAGCCGCATCGCCTCGATCTCGCAGCGCGCTTGCGCGATGATCTGCATGTTGCCGCCAAGATGAGCGATCTTCTTGCCGAAGGCTTCGCGGGTCAGCCCACGCTGCACCATCAGATCGAGCGCCTTCTCGGCCTTGCCGATGGTGCGCATGCAGTGATGGATGCGGCCGGGGCCGAGGCGGAGCTGCGAGATCTCGAAGCCGCGGCCCTCGCCCAGCAGGATGTTCTCCTTCGGCACCCGCACATTGTTGAAGCGCATGTGCATGTGGCCGCGCGGCGCGTGGTCCTGGCCGAACACGTACATGGGTCCGAGCACCTCGACGCCGGGCGTGTCGCGCGGCACCAGGATCTGCGACTGCTGCTTGCTCGGCGCCGCGTCCGGATTGGTCTTCACCATCACGATGAGGATCTTGCAGCGGGGATCGCCAAGGCCGGAGATGTAGTACTTCTCGCCGTTGATGACCCATTCGTCGCCGACGAGTTTTGCCGAGGTCGAGATGTTCTTGGCGTCGGACGAGGCGACGTTCGGCTCGGTCATGACATAGGCCGAGCGGATTTCGCCGTTGAGCAGCGGCTTCAGCCACTTCTCCTTCTGCTCCTTGGTGCCGACGCGCTCCAGCACCTCCATGTTGCCGGTATCGGGCGCCGAGCAGTTCATGCTCTCGGAGGCGAGCGGGCTCTTGCCGAGCTCGGAGGCGATATAGGCGTAGTCGAGGTTCTTCAGGCCCTGGCCGGTCTCGTCATCGGGCAGGAAGAAGTTCCAGAGGCCTTCCTGCTTGGCCTTGTTCTTGGCCTTCTCCAGCACCTCGAGTTGCTTCGGGGTAAAGCTCCAGCGGTCTTCCTTGCTCTCGCCGGCCTTGGCGAACTCGATCGACATCGGCTCGACGGTGTCGCGGATGAACTTCTTGACGTGATCGTAGAGCGGCCGGACCTGGTCCGACATGCGCAGGTCATTGAGCTCGTCGCCGGGATTGAGGGTATAGTTGGTGGTGCGGGGAATGTAGGTGTGTTTCATTGTTCCTCCCGTTTCATTTGATGCGTGCTGGCGGCGAGAATAGTCGCAGCGCGACCAAAGCGCGAGCGCGCATTTTTTCAGGCGAGCCATGCCATGCGATGGAATATCGCGAGAGCGTTTGAAATGTTGTTTGAACGGTGCCGAAGGTTCGGTGTGCCCGCGCGGCAATCTCCGCTGTCATCGCCCGCCTTGTGCGCACTTGCGCACTGGGGCGGGCGATCCAGTACTCCGTGACGGATGTGATTGAATCGAGAAGCCGCGGCGTACTGGATGCCCCGGTCAAGCCGGGGCATGACGCCGGTGGTTGCGGCTAGATCACGCCGCCATCCGATGCATCGCGCAGATCTTGTTGCCGTCGAGGTCGCGCAAATAAGCGATATAGAGCTTATTCCCCGCGCCCTCGCGGATGCCGGGCGGATTCTCGATCGGCGTTCCGCCGGCGGCGACACCGGCGGCGTGCCACTTGTCGACCTGCTCAGGCGAGTTGGCGGCGAAGCCGATGGTGCCGCCATTCGCGCATGTTGCCGGCTCGCCGTTGATCGGCTTCGTCACCGAGAACACGCCGGTCTTGGTGATGTAGAAGATGCGGTGGCCGTCGACCCTGGCCGGCCGCACCTCGAGCGTGCCGAGCAGCTGGTCGTAGAACGCCTTGGCCTTGTCGAGGTCGTTGGTGCCGATCATGATGTGTGAAAACATTTGCCCTTGCCCTCAGAGTTTGTAGCCCGGATGGAGCGTCGCGAAATCCGGGGTCTTTGCCTCAAGTTACGCCGGTCCCGGATTACGCTTCGCTCCATCCGGGCTACGTAAGAAATCAGAACGCGGTATAGCCGCCGTCGATCACGAACGTATCCGCCGTGTGATAGGACGACGCCTTGCTCATCAGGTACACCGCGATGCCGCCGAAATCACCGGCTTCGCCGAAACGCCGCATCGGTATCCGCGGCATCACATTGGCGACGAATTTGTCGTTGGCCATGAGGCCGGCGGTCATGTCGCTCTTGATCCAGCCGGGCAGGATGGCGTTGGCGGTGACGCCGTGGCGCGCCAGCTCGACGCCGAGCGCGCGCACCAGCGCGTTGATCGCGGCCTTGGTCGCGGCATAATGCTCGTTGCGCGCGGTGCCGAAGATCGAGGCGAGGCTCGAGGTCGCGACCAGCCGGCCGAAGGGATCGCCGGCATTGGCGCGGTCGGTCATGTGCCTGGCCGCGGCCTGGAACGCGTGAAACACGCCGTCGAGATTGGTCGCAAACATCAAACGCCATTCCTCTTCGGTGCGTTCGATGAATGAGCGCCGGCCGCCGCCGCCGATGCCGGCATTGGCAAAGCAGCCGTYGACGCGGCCGAACATGTCGAGCGTTGCCTTCATCGCGGCGTCGACCGAAGCCGGATCGGTGACGTCGCAGATTCGGGTATCGACCTTGCCGGAGAGGCCCGCCATGCTCGCGGCAGCAGCCTTGTTCTTGTCAGGATTGCGGCCCCAGATCGAGACGTTGCAGCCCTGGCCGGCGAGCGCCTGCGCGATGCCGAGCCCGATACCGCCATTGCCGCCGGTGATCACGGCGACGCGGCCCGAGAGGTCGAAGAGGTTCATGGCGCGTTTCCCGTTTATTGGCATGAGGCGCATCAGCCGCTGCGCGCAAGATTGCTTGCTATGCTGCGATCACCATGGACAAGACCGCGCCAAAAATCAAATATGCGCCCCGGCAAAAACCAATTCCGGTCTGCGAAACTGAGGCCGGCCGCAACCGACGAGGAAACCATGCAGTTCAAACACGTCACGCTCGATTTCGATGGTTCGGTCGCGATCCTCAAGCTCGACCATCAGGAGGTGATGAACGCGGTCTCCATGGACATGCTGGGCGGCCTGGCTGACGCGCTCGATGCGATCGAGGAGAAGAAGGACGAGGTGCGCTGCGTCGTGCTGACAGGCGCGGGCCGCGCGTTCTGCACCGGCGCGAATCTGCAGGGCCGCAACAATCAGTCGAAGAAGACCAAGGCCGGCCTGACGCTCGAGACCGGCTTTCATCCTTTCCTGCGCCGCATCCGCAATCTGCACTGCCCGATCGTCACCGCGGTCAACGGCCCCGCCGCGGGCGCGGGCATGAGCTTCGCGCTACTCGGCGACATGATTTTATGCGCGCGATCCTCTTACTTTCTCCAGGCCTTCCGCCGCATCGGCCTCGTGCCGGATTGCGGCTCGACCTGGCTCTTGCCGCGCCTCGTCGGCCGGGCACGCTCGCTCGAATTGTCGTTGATGGGCGAGCGCCTGCCGGCCGAGAAGGCCCTGGAATGGGGCCTCGTCAACCGCGTCTACGATGACGGCTTGCTGATGGAGGAGGCGATGAAGCTTGCGCGTGATCTCGCGAGCGGCCCGACGGTGGCGCTGTCGCTGATCCGCAAGCTCTACTGGGACAGTACCGAAAACTCGTTCGAGGACCAACTCAATCTCGAGTTCCAGAGCCAGCTCCGTGCCGGCGATACGCAGGATTTTCGCGAGGGGGTCGGTGCGTTCCTCGAGAAGCGGCCGGCGCAGTTCAAGGGCAAATGATCGAGGCGGAGCTTTCGCGCAGCGTCGTACGCTGGTGCCCGGGAGCGACCGGCGCGACCGGCGCCGCAAAGCTGTCGGGCGGCGCCAGTCAGGAAACCTGGCGATTCGACATCGTGCACCCCGACGGGCCGATCGGCGCGATCCTGCGCCGTTCGCCCAAGGGCTATGGCGCAGCGCCGACGCGCGCGGCGGGCCTCGACGCCGAAGCGCAATTGATGCAGCTTGCCTATGAGGCCGGCGTACCGTCGCCGCGCGTCATGCATGTGCTGACGGCTGACGAGGATCTTGGCACCGGCTTCATCATGCAGCGGGTGGAAGGCGAGACCATCGCCCGCAAGATTCTTCGCGATGACGCGTTCGCGGCGGCGCGGCCGCTTCTCGCGCGGCAGATCGGCGGCGTGCTGGCCGGCCTGCACAGGCTGCCGCTGGCGAAACTGCCCGAGCTTCGCCGCATGACCGCGACGAAGGAGATCGGCGAATTCGAGCGCGACTATCGCAGCCTGAACTGGCCCAAGCCGGTGTTCGAGCTGGCGCTGCGCTGGCTGCGCGACCATGATCCTGGCCCATCCGCCGAGGAAACGCTGGTGCATGGCGATTTCCGCAACGGCAATCTCATCATCGGTGCCGATGGCGTGCGCGCGGTGCTTGACTGGGAGCTCGCCCATCTCGGCGACCCCATGGAGGATCTCGGCTGGGTCTGCGTCAACTCCTGGCGGTTCGGCGAGATCGACAAGCCCGTCGGCGGTTTTGGCTCGCGCGAGGAGTTGTTCGCCGGTTACGAAGCGGCAGGCCGAAAAGTCGATCCCGCGCGCGTCAAATTCTGGGAAGTAATGGGCACGCTACGCTGGGGCATCATGTGCGGCGGCATGATGCAGCGCTTTCGCGAGGGCCCGGATCATTCCATGGAGCGCGCCATGATCGGCCGCCGCGCTTCCGAAACCGAGATCGATCTGCTGCGGCTGCTCGCGCCGCGGGGGAGGTGACACATGCAGGACGAACCGACACCAACCGAGCTGACCAAATCGGTCGCCGATTTCCTCCGCAATGACATCGCGCCGCTGATCTCTGGCCACCAGGCCTTCAAGCTCCGCGTCGCCATCAATATGCTCGACCTGGTGACGCGGCAGTTGACGCTGGAGGAGGGGAGCGATGCCAAGGAGGTCGAGAGGCTGCGCGCGCTGCTTGGGATCGACGGCTCGGTGACGGAGCTCAACGCAGCACTCGCCGACCGCATCGCCAAGGGCGAGGTCGATCTGACAACGCCGGGCTTGGCCGAGCATCTGTGGGCGACCACGATGGACAAGCTCGCGGTGGATCAGCCGAATTACGCGTCGTACAAGCGGGAGTTGGGGCGAGGCGGGTAGGCGATACCCCATCCCCATAGTCGTCCCGGCGAAGGCCGGGACCCATACCGCGTGATCTATCAATCGTGCGAAGTCGTCGTTCCGAACGACGAGTCTTCGCCAAACGTCTCCCTGTGGCTATGGGTCCCGGCCTTCGCCGGGACGACTCGAGGAAAGAGTCGTTGCGCACAACACGTCGCGGTGCGCTGCGGAGACAGCCCTACTTCCCCAGCCATTTCGGCGGCCGCTTCTCGGAAAACGCCTTCGGGCCCTCGACGTAGTCCTGCGAGGCCACCATCGCCTTCACCGCCGGATATTCCCGCTGCTCCTCGATCGCCTGCTCCAGCGAGACGGCAAGGCCCTTCTGGATGGTCTGCTTCGACGCCCGGATCGACATCGGCGAGTTCTTGGTGATCAGCTCCGCCCAGCGTAGCGCCGCCGTCAGCGCCTCGCCCTGCGGCACCACCTCGTTGACGAAGCCGAGCTCGAGCCCCTCCTTGGCGCTGACATGGCGCGCGGTGAGGATCATGCCCATGGCGCGCTTGAGCCCGATCTGCCGCGGCAGCCGGTGCAGGCCGCCGGCGAGCGCGGCGAGCCCGACGCGCGGCTCGGGCAGGGCGAAGGTGGCGTTTTCCGAGGCGATGATCAGGTCGCAGGCGAGCGCGATCTCGAAACCACCGCCCATCGCGACGCCGTTCACGGCGGCGATGATCGGCTTGTCGCAGTCGAATCGCGAGGTGAGGCCGGCAAAGCCGCCCTTGTCCCAGCCGCGCTTTCCCCCCGCCGCCTGCCACTTCAGATCGTTGCCGGCGCAGAACGCCTTGTCGCCGCTACCTGTGACGATCGCGATCCACTGCTCGGGGTCGGCGGAGAAATCGTCAAACACCTTGTTGAGCTCGAAATGCGCGTCGGTGTGCAGCGCGTTGTAGACCTCGGGCCGTGACAGCGTGACGATGGTGATCGGCCCCTTGCGTTCGACCTTTGAGAATTTCAGCTCCATTGCGCGCTCCCGCATTTTCTCGTGAAGGAATATTGCTGTCATACTAGCGCGCGCAAGCGCTGGAGCACCATCGAATTGCGCGGGCGCGCCTTGCGCAGCCGGCACGCCTCGGCTTGCTTGACTTGCGCGCGCTCTTCTCACCTTAATCGCGCGAAGCAAGAAGCGCGGTTAGCGCCTTAACGCAAAACGAAAAATCAGTCCGGGAGAGAGCCGTGGATTTCTCATTGCCTGCCGATCTCGTCGCCTATCTCGGAGAGCTCGACCGTTTCATCGAACGCGAGATCAAGCCGCTGGAGGCGGTCGACGACAACATCCGCTTCTTCGATCATCGCCGCGAATGGGCGCGCACCGATTTCGAGAACGGCGGCCTGCCGCGTCACGAGTGGGAGGGCCTGCTGCGCAAGGCCAAGGATCTCGCGGACGCCGCCGGTCACCTCCGCTTTCCGGTGCCGAAACAATATGGCGGCAAGGACGGCTCCAATCTCTGGATGGCGGTGATCCGTGAGCATTTTGCCGCCAAGGGCCTTGGCCTGCACAACGACCTCCAGAACGAGCATTCCATTGTCGGCAATTTCCCGGTCGTCACCATGCTCGACCGCTACGGCCGCGACGACCAGAAGGCGATGATCGACGGCTCGATCAAGGGCAAATACCGCATCACCTTTGGTTTGACCGAGCCGAACCACGGCTCGGACGCCACCCACATGGAGACGCGCGCGGTGCCGGCGACCCGCGACAACGTCAAGGGCTGGATCATCAACGGCGAGAAGATGTGGACGACGGGTATGCACGTCGCCACGCATTGCGCACTGTTCGCGCGCACCTCGGGCAACGACGGCGATGCGCGCGGCATCACCTGCTTCCTGGTGCYGGCCAAGAGCCACGGCGTCAAGGTCGAGGAGTACATGTGGACCTTCAACATGCCGACCGATCACCCGCGCGTCAGTTTCACCGACGTATTCGTGCCTGAGGATGCGCTGTTCGGCGAAGTCGGCCGCGGCCTGTCGCTGGCACAGTGTTTTGTCCACCAGAACCGCATCCGCCAGGCGGCGAGCTCGCTCGGTGCCGCCGTCTATTGCATCAACGAGAGCGTCAAATATGCGCGGGAGCGAAAGCCGTTCGGCAAGGCGCTTGCCGAGAACCAGGCGATCCAGTTCCCGCTGGTCGAGCTTGCGACCCAGGCCGAGATGCTGCGCCTGTTGATCCGCAAGACCGCCTGGGAGATGGACAAGCTCACCGAGGAGCAGATCGAGCGCACGCTCTCCGACCGCGTCTCGATGTGCAACTACTGGGCAAACCGCCTCTGCTGCGAATCCGCCGACCGCGCCATGCAGGTCCACGGCGGCATGGGCTACTCACGCCACAAGCCGTTCGAGCATATCTACCGGCATCATCGGAGGTATCGCATCACGGAGGGCAGTGAGGAGATCCAGATGCGGAAAGTGGCGGGGTTTTTGTTCGGGTATATGGGGCCGGGGAAGCATTAGCCGTTACGCGATATCTTTCCGCGAGTCGTCCCGGCGAAGGCCGGGACCCATAACCACGAAACGCAATTTGGCGAAGACAGGTCATTGCCAATCTTCGCCAAACCACGCTCGGTGGCTATGGGTCCCGGCCTTCGCCGGGACGACGATGTGGATAGAGCAGGCCTAATTCACCCTCCTATCCTTCCCCGCCCAATACGGCTCGCGTAATTGCCGCCGCAATATCTTGCCGCTCGGATTCCGCGGCAGCGCCGGCAGGAACTCCACGCTCTTCGGCGTCTTGAACCCTGCGATGCGTTCGCGGGTGAAGTTGATGATGTCGGTGGCGCTGGCCTGCTTGCCGGGTTTCATGACCACCACCGCCTTCACGGCCTCGCCCCACTTGTCGTCGGGCACGCCGATCACGGCGGCCTCCGCGACATCAGGGTGATCGCACAGCGCGCTCTCGACCTCGGCCGGGTAGATGTTCTCGCCGCCGGAGATGATCATGTCCTTGATGCGGTCGTGGATGTAGAGATAGCCGTCCTCGTCCATATAGCCGGCATCGCCCGTGCGCAGCCAGCCGTCGCCGCGTAGCGTCGCGGCGGTCGCCTCCGGCAAATTCCAGTAGCCCGCCATGTTGGAGCCTGAGCGCGTCGCGATCTCGCCGACCTGGCGCGGCGGCAGCGGCTTGCCGTCCGCATCCAGAATGGCGATCTCGACACCGGGCAACGCCTTGCCGGCCGAGCGCATCCGCTCCAGCCCTTCGATATGGTCCTCCGGCGGCAGCGCGACGATGGTGCCTGTCGTCTCGGTCATGCCGTACATCTGCACGAAGCCGCATTTGAAGACCTCGATGCACTCCTTCAGCAGCGCTGCCGGAATCGGCGAGGCGCCGTACAGCATGTATTTCAATCGTGAAAAGTCGACCGTCCTGGCGCGGGGCTGCCGCACCACGAACTGCATCGCCGCCGGCACCATGAACAGCTTTGTGATGCCGGACTGCTCGAAGAAATCCAGCACCTTGGTCGGATCGAACTCGCGCGCGATCACGCCGCGGGCGCCATGATAGAGCCCCATCACGCCCCAGCCGGAGCCGCCGATATGAAAGATCGGCATCGCGACCAGCGACACGTCATCGGTCGACCACCGGTTCCACTCCGGCTTGTCCGCGGCATTGCCRGTCTGCACCAGATTGAGGAAGTTCGCATGCGACAGCATCGCGCCCTTCGGCTTGCCGGTGGTGCCGGAGGTGTAGAGCTGGATCGCGATGTCATGGGTAGCGATCGGGACCCTGGGATCGTCGCCGCTTTGCGCGTCGCGCCAGGCCGCAAAATCCTGCCATTCCGGCGCGCCGCCTTCGCTGGTGATGACGGTGCGCACACGCGGCAGCTTGTCCTTGATCTGCGAGACCAGTGTGATGAACTCCGGGCCTGCGAACAGCACCGGCGCCCTGCAATCCGCGACGATGAAGGCGACCTCGGGCGCCGCAAGCCGCCAGTTCACCGGCGCCATCACCGCGCCGGCCTTCATCGCGCCCATCAGCAGCTCGAAATAGATGTCGCTGTTCTTGCCGAGATAGGCGATGCGCTCGCCCTTCGTCACGCCGATCGCGATCAGCGCATTCGCGACTTTGCTGGTCTTGACGTCGAATTCGGCAAAGCTGGTGGCGCGCCCTTCGAATTCATAGGCGATGGCACTGCCGCGACTCTTCGCGCGCTCGCGCACCATGTCGGCGAGGTTCGCCAATGGCTGTGTGGACATGTTTCTCCCGTGACGTCTTTGTTTTTATGCCGCGGAGTGTGGCGTCATCCGCGGGTGAAGACAAGATGGGAGGAGGGGAGCATCACTGCTTCAATATCGTCGTCCCGGCGCAGGCCGGGACCCATAACCACAAGACGCAATTTTGCGAAGATCGGTCATTGCTAGTCTTCGCCACATGACGTTCGGTGGCTATGGGTCCCGGCCTGCGCCGGGACGACAATAATCTACCCCCGCTTGGCCCGGTCCTTCTCGTTCTGGGCCATGATGCTCTCGCGCGCGGTTTTCCAGTCGTCGTCGCTCCAGTCGCGGAGCTGGTAGAAATTGCCGCCCATGGCGAGCGCCTGCGCGCCGTCCATGGCGATGGTCTCGCCGGAGATCCAGTCGCAGCCGCCGGAGATCAGGAACACGGCGACGTTCTGCAATTCCTCCATGGTGCCGACGCGGCCCATCGGGTTCATCGCCTTGGTGCGGGCGCCGGCCTCGTCGCCCGGCTTGATGCGCTTGCTCATGCCCTCGGTCGGGATCTCACCCGGCGCGATGGTGTTGAGGCGGATGCCGTAACGGCCCCATTCGGTCGCAAGCGACATCGTCATGGCGTGGATCGCCGATTTGCTCATCGCCGACGGCACGACATAGGGCGAGCCGTTGCGCACCCATGTGGTGGTGATCGACACGACATTGCCGGGCTGCTTCAAGGCGATCCAGCGCTTGCCGACCGCATGCGTCACATAGAACGTGCCGTGCATGACGATGTTGGCGACCGCGTCGAAGCCGCGCGGCGACAGCTCCTCGCTGCGCGAGATGAAATTGCCGGCGGCGTTGTTGATGAGATCGGTGAGGGGGCCGTCGCGAAAGATGGTCTCGATCATCTCCTCGACAGCGAGTGCGTTGCGGATGTCGACACCATGGCTGGTGACGCGGCCGCCATACTGATCCATCAATTCGGTCGCGGTCTCATCGCAGACGATCTTGCGCCGGCCGCAGATGTGCACCTCGGCGCCGAGCTGGAGGAAGCGCGCCGCCATCGCCTTGCCGAGCCCGGTGCCGCCGCCGGTCACGAGGATACGCCGGCCGGCCAGAAGATTTTCCTTGAACATGGCTGTTTCCCCTGTAGCGATTGTCAGTTAATTGGTCGATTGACTAAATCCGGCCGCCGTCTTCCTGTAAAGCGGCAACCGGTCAAGAATAGGGGAGAATTCATCCATGGAAGAGCGCGTCTCGATTTCGATCTCGGACGGCGTCGCGGATGTCCGCCTGGTGCGGGGGGACAAGATGAACGCGCTCGATCAGGCCATGTTCGACGCCCTTGTTGCCGCAACCGACCGGCTTTCGAAGGAGAAAGGCGTGCGCGTTGTGGTCCTGTCCGGCGAGGGCCGGGCCTTCTGCGCCGGTCTCGACATGGGCCGTTTTGCCGCGATGAAGGACAAGGGCGGCAACGGAATTCCGGGTGGCGAAAATCGCGACCTCACCGCGCGGACGCACGGTCAGGCGAATTTTCCGCAACAGGCGGTGTGGGGCTGGCGCCAGCTTCCGGTTCCGGTGATTGCGGCCGTGCACGGCGTCGCTTTCGGCGGCGGCTTCCAGCTCGCGCTTGGCGCCGACATGCGGTTTCTCGCACCCGATGCGCGGATGTCGGTGATGGAGATCAAATGGGGCCTCGTGCCCGATATGGCGGGTACGCCGATCCTGGCAAGCCTCGTGCGCGACGACATCCTGCGCGATCTCACCTACACCGGGCGCATCTTTTCCGCGCAGGAGGCGTTGAGCTATGGCCTCGCCACGCGCATCTGCGATGATCCGCGTGCCGCGGCGCTCGACGTCGCACGCGAGATCGCCGGCAAGAGCCCCGATGCGATCCGCGCTGCGAAGCGTCTGCTGAACAATCTCTCGGTCGATCCCGGTCCGGCGCTGCTCGCCGAATCCGTCGAGCAGCAGAAGCTGATCGGCAGTGCGAACCAGACCGAGGCCGTGCGTGCCAATCTGGAAAAGCGCGCGCCGAAGTTTGCGGATTGACTGCCAGTCGTTCCGGGATGGTCCGAAGGACCAGACCCGGAACCTAGAGATTCCGGGCTCGGCTCTTCGAGCCGCCCCGGAATGACGGCAACGAACACCACCACAAGAAGAAAAACAACAATGAGCGAAACGTCAGAATTCCTCGGCATCGTCTCCGGCGAGCGTCGCCGCGCCCATGGCGAGGTCGCCAACCGCGCCGACCGCATCGCAACCGGCCTCGCCAAAATCGGCGTCAGGCAGGGCGATTGCGTCTGCATGCTGATGCGCAACGACATCGCCTTTCTGGAGGCTGCCTACGCGGCGATGCGGCTCGGGGCCTATGGCGTGCCGGTCAACTGGCACTTCAAGCCGGAGGAGATCAACTACATCCTGAAGGACACCGGCACCTCCGTGCTGATCGGCCATGCCGACATGCTGCACGGCCTGCGCGATGCGATCCCCGAGGGCGTCACCGTGCTCAGCGTGCCGACGCCGCCGGAAATCCTGAAAAACTACAGGATCGATCCGGATCATTTGAAGACGCCGGACTTCGCGATCGATTTCGAGTCCTGGCTCGCGCCATTCCAGCCCTATGACGGCCCGGTGGTGCCTCAGCCCATGAACATGATCTACACCTCCGGCACGACCGGCCACCCCAAGGGCGTGCGCCGCAACGCACCGACGCCGGATCAGGCGGCGGCCGGCGAACGCATGCGCGCGATGATCTACGGGCTGAAGCCCGGCGCCCGCGCGATCCTGCCGGGCCCGCTTTATCACTCCGCGCCGAACTCGTTCGGCATCCGCGCCGGAAAGCTCGACGGCGCGCTGGTGCTGATGCCGCGCTTCGAGGCGGAAGAGTTTCTCGAGCTGATCGAGCGCTACAAGATCGACACCATCTTCATGGTGCCGACCATGTTCATCCGCCTGATGAAGCTGCCGGAGGCGGTGCGCAGAAAATAYGACGTCTCGTCGCTGCGCCACATCATCCACGCCGCGGCGCCGTGCCCGGCCGACGTCAAGCGCGCCATGATCGAGTGGTGGGGGCCGGTGATCTACGAATTCTACGGCTCGACCGAATCGAGTGCCGTCACCTTCGCGAACTCCGAGGATGCGCTGAGGAAGCCCGGCACGGTCGGCAGGATCTCGCCGGGCGCCGAACTGCGCTTCCTCAGTGAGGACGGCCGCGTGCTGCCGGCTGGCGAGATCGGCGAGATCTATTCCCGCATGCCCGGGATGGCCGACTTCACCTACCACAACAAGCCGGAGAAGCGCGCCGAGATCGACCGCGACGGGTTCATCACCTCGGGCGACGTCGGCTACATCGACGCAGACGGCTACGTCTTCATCTGCGACCGCAAGCGCGACATGGTGATCTCGGGCGGCGTCAACATCTATCCGGCCGAGATCGAGTCGGTGCTGCACGCCGTGCCCGGCGTGCATGATTGCGCGGTGTTCGGCATCCCCGATGCCGAGTTCGGCGAAGCGCTGATGGCGGTGGTCGAGCCGCAAGCGGGCGTCACGCTCGAGGCAGCCGGCATCCGCGCCCGGCTGAAAACCTCGCTCGCCGACTACAAGGTGCCAAAACACATCGAGATCCGCACCGGGCTGCCGCGCGAAGATTCCGGAAAAATCTTCAAGCGCCGTCTGCGCGATCCCTATTGGGAGCAGGCCGGGCGGAAGATCTGACACCGTGTAGCCCGGGTGAGCGAAGCGATACCCGGGACAACAAGCAGCAAGATCCCGGATGTCGCTTCGCTCATCCGGGCTACGCGTCTCGCATGAAGCTCCGCGACCTCGGCGGTCGTGCTATACAGACGGGGACATTAACTTCCGGATCATCCCATGGCTCCCGTTTCCATCCTGCTCAACCTGCTCTGGATTCTCATCGGCGGTGCCTGGATGGCGCTCGGGTGGCTGGTGGCCTCCGTCATCATGGCCATCACCATCATTGGCCTGCCCTGGGCGCGGGCGGCGTTCAACATCGCCGTCTACACGCTGCTGCCGTTCGGCTCGAAGGCGGTGCGGCGCGACGAGGTCACCGGCATGAGCGATATCGGCACCGGCCCGCTCGGCGTGCTCGGCAATATCGTCTGGTTCGTGCTCGCAGGGTGGTGGCTGGCGCTCGGCCACCTCGTGACCGCGCTGGTCCTCGCGATCACCATCATCGGCATCCCCTTCGCCTGGGCCCATCTGAAGCTCGCCGGCATCGCGCTCTGGCCGATCGGCAAGGTGATCGTGCCGGCCTAGCGCCGGAAAGAGGCGACAGGGCAGGCTTTTGCCGGGGCGACGGCGGAGAGATCGGCCGAGGCCACCGCAAGGGTGCGCCGCCCCCAACTTCATCTTGCGCTGCGGCAAAAAACTTGCACACTCGGCTGAGCCGGGCAGTCAAGCGAGCTCGACAAAGGGAGCGAGCCATGTCCCTCCAGACCGTACCATCCGACACCGCCGACCAGCGCTCCAACCGCCCCGAGGACGTCCAGGCGCTGGAGGCGGATGCGCGGCTGCGCGACGACATCCGCCTGCTCGGCCGCATCCTGGGCGACACGGTGCGCGACCAGGAGGGGGCGGACGTGTTCGACCTGGTCGAGCGCATCCGGCAGACCTCGATCCGGTTCCACCGCGACGAGGACCGGCTCGCCCGCCGCGAGCTCGAGCAGATCCTCGACAGCATGTCGACCTCCGAGACGGTGCGGATCGTCCGCGCCTTCAGCTATTTCTCCCACCTCGCCAACATCGCCGAGGACCAGAACAACATCCGCCAGATGCGCGCCCGCAGCGCCGCCAAAGAGACTGGATCGCGCGGCGGCTCCGGCGTGCTGGCGGAAACGCTGGGCCACGCCAAGGCCGCGGGCATCAGTGCCGACGAGCTGCGCCGCTTCTTCAAGGACGCCCTCGTCAGCCCGGTCCTGACCGCGCACCCGACCGAGGTCCGCCGCAAGAGCACCATGGACCGCGAGATGGAGGTTGCCGCACTGCTCGACCGCCGCGAGCGGGTCGCGCTGACTGCGGACGAGGCCGCCGCCAGCGACGAGCAGCTCCGCCGCGAGGTGCTGACGCTGTGGCAGACCAATCTCTTGCGCCGGACCAAGCTCACCGTGCTCGACGAGGTCGCCAACGGCCTGTCGTTCTACGACTACACCTTCCTCCGCGAGGTGCCGCGGCTGGTCAACGTGCTGGAAGACCGGCTGGAGGAGGGCGGCGAGCAGGCGGCCGGCGAGCTCGCCTCGTTCCTGCGCATGGGAAGCTGGATCGGTGGCGACCGCGATGGCAATCCCTTCGTCACCGCCGACGTCATGCGCGGCACGCTGCGGCTGCAGTCGAGCCGGGTGATGCAGTTCTATCTCAACGAGCTGCACGTGCTCGGCGCGGAATTGTCGATCGCGGCGCATCTCGCCGATGTCTCCGAGGAGCTACGCACGCTGGCGGAGCGCTCGCCGGATACCTCGCCGCACCGGAGCGGCGAACCCTATCGCCTGGCGGTGTCCGGCATCTATGCGCGCCTTGCGGCGACGGCCGAAAAGCTCCAGGTCGAGATCACCCGCCGGCCCGTCGGCAAGGGCGCGCCCTATGAGAGCGTCAAGGAGCTCCAGGCCGATCTCGACGTGCTGCACCGTTCGCTGATCTCGAACAACGCCCGCGTCATCGCCCGCGGCCGGCTGCGGCTGCTGCGGCGCGCGGTGGACTGCTTCGGCTTCCACCTGGCGCGGCTCGACATCCGCCAGAACTCCGCAGTGCACGAGCGCACCATTGCCGAGCTGATGGACGCCGCCAACCCCGGAACGTCCTATCTCGCGCTCGGCGAGGATGCGCGCATTTCGCTGCTGACCAACGAATTGCGCAGCACGCGCTCGCTGGTCTCGCCGTTCGTCAAATACAGCGACGAGACCATGGGCGAGCTCAACGTCTTCCATGCCGCCGCGGAGGCACATGCGAAGTTCGGCTCGGACGCCATCCACCAATGCATCATCTCGATGTGCAAGGGCATGTCCGACATGCTCGAGGTCGCGGTGCTCTTGAAGGAGGTCGGCCTGGTCCATCCCTCCGGCCGCAGCGCCATCAACATCGTGCCGCTGTTCGAGACCATCGAGGATCTGCAGGCGTCAAGCGGCATCATGGACCGCATGCTGTCGCTGCACGATTACCGCCGCCTCGTCGACAGCCGCGGCAGCGTGCAGGAGGTCATGCTCGGCTATTCCGACAGCAACAAGGATGGCGGCTTCGTCACCTCGGGCTGGGAGCTCTACAAGGCCGAGATCGGCCTTGTCGAAGTGTTCGAGCGCCATCACGTGCGCCTGCGGCTGTTCCACGGCCGCGGCGGCTCGGTCGGCCGTGGCGGCGGTCCGAGCTATGATGCCATCATCGCCCAGCCCGGCGGCGCGGTGAACGGCCAGATCCGCATCACCGAGCAGGGCGAGATCATCTCGTCGAAATATTCCAACGCCGAGGTCGGCCGCAACAATCTGGAGATTCTTGCGGCTGCGACGCTGGAGGCGAGCCTGCTGCACCCGCGTCAGAGCGCGCCGCGCCGCGAATATCTGACCGCGATGGACGAGCTTTCAAATCTCGCCTTCAAGGCCTATCGCGGCCTCGTCTACGAGACCGACGGCTTCGTCGATTATTTCTGGGAATCCACCGTCATCAACGAGATCGCGACGCTCAACATCGGCAGCCGCCCGGCCTCGCGCAAGAAGACCCGCGCGATCGAGGATTTGCGCGCGATCCCCTGGGTGTTCTCCTGGGCGCAGTGCCGCCTGATGCTGCCGGGCTGGTACGGCTTTGGCAGCGCGGTCGAGCAATGGATCGCGGAGCATCCCGACAAGGGCATGCCGTTCCTGAAAGAGCTCTACCAGGAATGGCCGTTCTTCCGCATGCTGTTGTCGAACATGGACATGGTGCTCGCCAAGAGCTCGATCGCGATCGCCTCGCGCTATGCCGAGCTGGTGCCCGATGAGGCGCTGCGCGAAAAAATCTTCGGCCGCATTCGCCGCGAATGGCATTCCTGCATCGAGACGCTGCTCGACATCATGGGCCAGGACCGGCTGCTGCAGGGCAACCCGCTGCTGGAGCGCTCGGTGCGCCACCGCTTCCCCTATCTCGATCCGCTCAACCACGTTCAGGTCGAGTTGCTCAAGGCGCACCGCGCACAGAACCCCGACGAGCAGGTGCTGCGCGGGATTCAGCTCACCATCAACGGCATCTCGGCGGGGTTGAGGAATACGGGGTGATCCTATTCCGTCGTTCCGGGGCGCCCGAAGGGCGAACCCGGAACCTCGAGATTCTCAGGTGCGCAATTGCGCACCTTAGTTCGGCTCTACGAGCCGCCCCGGAATGACGGTGCCCATTTCAACAGAAATGCGCCCCCTGCGTCTCCACATAGACCGCATACAGCGACTGGCTCGCGGTCATGAACAGGCGGTTGCGCTTCCTGCCGCCGAAGCAGACATTGGCGCAGGTTTCGGGCAGCAGGATTTGCCCGATGCGCGCGCCGTCGTTCGGTGCGAACACCTGGACGCCGTCATAGCCGGGTCCGACCCAGCCGGCGCCGACCCAGATATTGCCCTCGGTGTCGACGCGCAGGCCGTCGGGGAAGCCGGACTTGCCGTCGAGCTTCATGTCGATCAGCCGCTTCGGGTTCGACAGCTTCGCCCCGTCGATGTCGTAGGACCACACCACGTTCTCCGCTTGCGGATAATGCGTGATGCCGGTGTCGCAGACATAGAGCTTCTTGTAGTCGTGGCTGAAGGCGATGCCGTTCGGCTTGAACGGCTCATCCGCAACCTTCGCGACCTGCCCGGTCTGCGTATCCAGGCGATAGACGGCTTCCTTCTGGTGGGGCTGGAGCGAGCCAGTGTTGGCCAGCTTGCCCTCATAGATGCTGATCGCGCCATAGCCGGGATCGGTGAACCAGATCGCCTTGTCGTTGGGATGCACGACCATGTCGTTGGGGCCGTTGAGCGGCTTGCCGCCCGCCTGCTCCGCCAGCGTCGTGACCGAGCCGTCGTGCTCGTAGCGGACGAGGCGGGTGCGCTCGGCGCTGATCTGGCGTCCCTCGGTGTCGAACGAATTGCCGTTGGCCTCGTTCGACGGCTTGTGGAACTGCTCGGAGATGTGGCCGTCGTCGTCGAGGTAGCGCAGCTGCCGGTTGGCCGGGATGTCGCTCCAGACGAGATACTGCCCCTGCGCATTCCAGGCCGGTCCCTCCGCCCACAGGCAGCCGGTGTAGAGCCGCTTGATCGCGGTGTTGCCGACCTTGGCCTTGAAGCGCTTGGGGTCGATGGCGATGATGTCGGGGTCGGGATAGCGCTGCGGCTCGGCGCTGGCACCGAAGTCGCGGGCGTCGGCGGCCTGCGAGGCGAGGACGGTGGATGCGGCGACCGCCGCCGCGCCCTTGAGCAGATCGCGGCGGCCGAGGCCGCGTTCCGTTGCAGTCGTGTCGTTGGGGTTGGTCAGTATTCTTGTCATGGTTTCCTCCCAAAGTTTTGTTGGGAGGACACCATCCGCCTGCAATCGGGCGTAAAGCGGGGCGATCTCTGATCGAGACAACCAGAGATCGCAGGGCAGGGATGCCGGAAATGCGGCTAGACGGGATCGTTACACCGGATCCCAGGGGAAGATGTCGGCTGAGCGGTCGAGCTTGTAGAACGAGCCCTTCAGCGCCGGCATGCCGTGCTCGGCGATCGATTGCGGCGTCCAGCCTTCGCTTCGATGCACCGAGCGCAGCGGGCGGTTCTGGCTGAACAGGAACAGCTCGTTCATGCGCGCGCCGAAGATTTGCCCGCTGACGTCCTTGGCGGCATCGGAGAGCAGATAGGCGCAGACCGGCGCGATCTTCTCCGGCCCCATCTGCTTGATCTTCTCGACGCGCGCCTTCTCGGCCTCGGTCTCGGTCGGGATGGTGCCGATCATCCGGGTCCAGGCGAACGGCGAGACGCAATTGGAGCGGACGTTGAAGCGGCCCATGTCGAGCGCGATCGATTTCGACAGGCCGACGATGCCGAGCTTGGCGGCGGCGTAGTTGGCCTGGCCGAAGTTGCCGATCAGGCCCGAGGTCGAGGTGAAGTGCACGAAGGAGCCCGACTCCTGCTCGCGGAAAATCCGCGCGGCGGCGTGGCTGACGTAGAACGAGCCCATCAAATGCACCTTGATGACGGCCTCGAAGGCCTCCACGCTCATCTTGTGGAAGATCATGTCGCGCAAAATGCCGGCATTGTTGACGACGCCGTCGAGCCGGCCGAAATGATCGGTCGCGGTCTTGACGATCTTGCTGGCGGGGATCGCTTCCGCCACCGATTCGAAATTGGCGACCGCCGCGCCGCCGCGCTTCTTGATCTCCTCGACCACCTCCTCGGCGGGAGAAGCGCTCGACCCGGCACCGTCGGCGGCGACGCCGGGATCGTTGACGACGACCTTGGCGCCTTCCGCCGCGCACAGCAGCGCAATCTCCCGCCCGATGCCGCGGCCTGCGCCGGTGACGATAATGACCTTGTCTTGCAGTGATTTGCTCATGTGGGTTCTCCGCTATGCGTTCCGGCGTTTCTTACCTCGCCCCGCTTGCGGGGAGAGGTCGGATCGCATCGAAGATGCGATCCGGGTGAGGGGGACTCTCCGCGAGTCCAGTGCGTGGAGGCAGCCCCTCACCCCGACCCTCTCCCCGTAAGAACGGGGAGAGGGAGGGCGGGCGCTCGCTACCTCTCGTTCGTAAACACGATCGTGCCACTTGCCGCGAACATGCCGCCGACGCCGTGACACACTGAAATCTTCGCGTTGGCGACCTGCGCCGGCGCGATGCCGCGCATCTGCCGCACGCTTTCCTGCAGCGCGTACATGCCGTACATGCCCGAATGCATGTAGGACAGGCCGCCGCCATTGGTATTGAGCGGCAGCTTAGCCCCGGGCCGCGTGTTGCCGTCGGCGATGAACTTTCCGGTCTCCTCGTGCGGCATGAAGCCGAGATCGCCGAGGCCGAACAGCGGCAGATGCGCAAAGGCGTCGTAGATCATGAGATGGTCAACGTCCTTGTGCGCGATGCCGGCCTCCTTGAAGGCGAGGGGCCCGGCGGTCTTGAACGCGCGCGAGGAATTGAAGGTCTCCATCTGGCTGACCATCGGCGTTTCCACGCTCTCGCCGGTGCCCATGATGTAGACCGGCTTCCTCGGAAAATCCCTGGCGCGGTCGGCCGAGGTCAGGATCAGCGCGCCGCCGCCGTCGGTGACGAGGCAGCACTGCAGCAGCCGGAACGGATAGGCGATCATGCGCGAGTTGAGGACGTCCGCGACCGTGATCGGGTCCTTCATCATGGCGCGCGGATTCTTCGCCGCCCATTCCCGCTGCACCACCGCGACCGAGGCGAGCTGCTCGTGGGTGATGCCGTAGGTCTTCATGAAGCGCAGCACGGGGATCGGGAACATGCTCGGCGGGCCGTAGACGCCGTAGGGCGCCTCGAACTGGCCTTGCAGGCTGTCGGCCGGAATCGAGCGCGGCGCCTTGCCGATCATCGACTTGCCGCTCTCGGCATGGGTGATCAGCACGGTCTTGCACAGGCCGGCCTCGATCGCCGCGGCGGCATGGCGAACGTGCAGCATGAACGAGCAGCCGCCCACCGAGGTGCCGTCCACCCATGTCGGCTTGATGCCGAGATAATGGCAGACCTGCTGCGGCGTCTCCACCGCGGTGGCAAAGCCGTCGATGTCGGAGAGTTTCAGTCCGGCGTCGGCGATGGCATTGAGGGCCGCGTCCGCGTGAAGCTGGAGCTGCGACATGTTGGGGATGACGCCGAGCTCGGTGGTCTCGGCCGCGCCGACGACGGCAACCTGGTTGCTGCGCATGGCCTATCCCTTCGCCGGACGGAACACGGGGAGGGTGATCTTGTCGTCGAGTGCCTCGAAGGCGACTTCGAGCTTCATGTCGAGCTCGAGCGCCTCCGGGGTCTGCGGGCAGTCGATGATGTTGCTCATCATCCGCGGCCCCTCCGCAAGCTCGACCACCGCGATCGCATAAGGCGGCGTGAAGCCGGGGGCGGCGGGACGGTGATTGATCACGTAGCTGTAGAGGAAACCCTTGCCGCTTGCCTTGAAGACGGAGACCTTGCGCGAGGCGCAGGACGGGCAGAACGGGCGCGGCGGGAAGTAGACATGCGCGCAGGCGTCGCAGCGTTGCAGGCGCAGTTCGCCCGCCTTGGTGCCGTCCCAGAAATGCTGGGTCTCCGGCGTCGGTTTTGGTCGCGCGCGCTGCGGTTCGGCCATGCCGGCAAGTCCTCCCAAGGCAGTCTTCCGAAGGCTTGGCTTCGGGGCCCGCCTGTTGCGATCTTGATGCGACAATTGACCATGGCGCGTCAACGGTCCAGCAACGCGCATGCATGCCATCATGCGCACAATGCTTGTGTCGCGCTGAGGCGGCGCTATAGATTGCGCGCGCAATATTCCGTGAGACAGACATGCCCGATTTTCCGACACTGGCGAAGCTCGCCGACGACCTCGAAAGCGGCCGCACCACCTCCCGCAAGCTGGTCGAGGCCTGCATCGCCAGGATCGCTGATCCGGCCGGCGAGGGCCGGCGCGCTTTCATCCATGTCGACAAGGATGCGGCGCTCGCGACCGCGGACGCGATGGACGGCTTGCGCAAGGTCAAGGCCGCGCCGTCGCGCTATGCCGGTATCCCGATCTCGATCAAGGATCTCTTCGATATCAGGGGACAGACGACGCGCGCCGGCTCGCGTGCGCTCGACGATTCCGATCCGGCGGAGCACGACGCCGCGACGGTCGAGCGGCTGCGCAAGGCCGGCTTCGTCCTGATCGGGCGGACCAACATGACCGAGTTCGCCTATTCCGGCATCGGCATCAATCCGCATTACGGCACGCCGAAGGGCGCCTGGAACCGGGCCGAGGGGCACGTGCCCGGCGGCTCGTCCTCCGGCGCGGCGGTCTCCGTGCTCGACGGCATGGCGCACGGTGCGCTCGGCACCGACACCGGCGGCTCCTGCCGGATTCCCGCCGCCTTCAACGGCATCGTCGGCTACAAGCCGACGCAACGCCGTGTGCCGCTCGACGGCGCGGTGCCGCTGTCATTCTCGCTCGACAGCATCGGGCCGCTGGCGCGATCGGTCAGTTGCTGTGCCATACTCGACGCCGTGCTCGCGAACGAGCCGATCGTCGCGCTGAAGCCGCGGCCGATCCAGGGCATGCGGCTGGCGGTGCCTACCACCATCGCGCTCGACGATCTCGATGCGGCAGTGGCCGAGACCTTCGAGCGCGCGCTGAAGACACTTTCCGATCATGGCGCCAGTATCGAACGGATCGAGATGGCGGAATTCCACGACATCGGACCGATGAACGCCAAGGGCGGTTTTGCCGCGTCCGAGAGCTACGCCTGGCATCGCTATCTCATCACCGCCAAGGGTGACGTCTACGACCCCCGGGTCTTCGTGCGCATCATGCGCGGCGAGGCACAGAGCGCGGCCGACTACATCGACCTCCTCAACGAGCGCCGTTCGCTGATCGCCCGCGTCAACGCGCGGATCGCGCCCTATGACGCGCTGGTGCTGCCGACCACCGCCAACACCCCGCCGAAGATCGCCGATCTCGCCGACGACAAGGCATTCACCACCCAGAACCTGCGCGCCCTGCGCAACTGTACCCTGATCAACATGATCGACGGCTGCGCCATCTCGCTGCCCGCCCATCGCGAGGGCGACGTTCCCGTCGGCCTGATGCTGGCGGGTGCGGGCGGCTCCGACCATCGCATTTTCGAACTTGCTGCCGGCATGGAGGCCGTAATTCGTGTTTGACCTGACTTTCACCGTCGACGCCCAGGACACCACCACGCCGCTGACGCTGGCGATCGACCAGATGGTCATCGCCGGCTGGACCGGCCGCGATCCCGTCGCGCGCGACAAGCACATCGCCGAGCTGCAAGAGATGGGCATCGCCCCGCCGGCCTCGACCCCGATCTACTATCGCGCCTCGGCACGGCGGCTGACCCTGGAAGACCGCATCGAATGCTGCGGCGGCGATTCCAGCGGCGAGGTCGAGTTCGTGCTGATCGGCTGGCAGGGCCGCGTCTTCGTCGGCTGCGGCTCCGACCACACCGACCGCAAGGTCGAGGCCTACAACGTCACCGTCTCCAAGCAGATGTGCGACAAGCCGATTGCCTCGACGCTGTGGGAGCTCGAGGACGTCATCGGCCATTGGGACAGGATGGTCCTGCGCTCCTACGCCACGATCAAGGGCGAGCGGGTGCTCTACCAGGAGGGCACGCTCGACGCGATGCTCCCCGTCGCCGACCTGATCGCGCGCGGTTTCGACGGCAAGAAGTTCCCCGACGGCTGCGCCATGTTCGGCGGCACCTTCGCCGCCAAGGGCGGCATCCGCCCCGCCGACCGCTTCGAGTTCGAGCTGGAAGACCCCGTGCTGAAGCGCACGATCAGGCACGGATATGACGTGGTGACGCTGCCGGTGCTGGGCTGATCGGCGTCGTCATTGATTGACGGGCTGGGCTCGGGTGCCCGGCGCATCCTTGAGAAGCAGCGGCCGGCTCTTTGCCGCTGCCGCCTGCGTCTCGCTGATCAATCCGGCCGTCTGCATGCGATCGATGGCGAAATCTCGCGAGCGCGTGTCGAAAGATCGGCTTGGGTAAGGTTGTCGCGCGCGCGTCGTGATGAACGCGACCTCGTCGACATCAAGGTCCGGGAGCGCCTTTCCAAAGTAGGCCTCCGCCCCGGCCGCCATTCCAAATGCACTGCGCCCAAGATAGCTCTCATTGAGATAGATCTCGAGGATCCTGTCCCGAGACAGGCTGCGGGTTACGCGCTGCATGAAAAAGATCGAGGCGATAGGGTCGATCTGCCGGTCATTTCCCGGGGAGAGCGACAGCAGGCAGCGCGCGACAGATTGCGTCACGCCGGCCGGCCGGGGTCTGCGACCAGTGCCCATGGCGAATGCAATCTCGGCAATCGGATTTAACGTCCAGGCTTCGTAGAAGTCCGGTTGCTCATACGCGATCACGGCGTCCCGGAGCAGAGGCGGGATATCGGCGAGGGGAATGGTGGCGTGCTTGGGATCGGTCCTGCACGCCGGGCCTGTCGGCGAAACCGCCGCGAGCTGAGCTTCCGTCGGAAGTCCGATGCTGTAACCGTAGTGCCAGACCAGCCAACCGGACAAGGCGAGCAGGCCGGTGCTCCCGAGCAAAAGCACAGCCAGCACCGTCTTGGCAGCAATGAAGAGAAATTTGCGCATCAGGTGCAGGCTGAAGGAGCGGGACGGGCACAAATTCGCGTTGGAACCGGACGGAATTGGGGCGGCTGGGGCCTCACGGAAATCGGGTGGTTGTTGCAGCCGCTATCTGCGACACCCACTTCCGTCATTCCGGGGCGCGCCCACTTGGGCGCGAGCCCGGAATCCATACTCCCGATCGTGGTTATGGATTCCGGGCCCGCGCCAAGAGGCGCGTCCCGGAATGACGGACGTGGATAGGATGATCGCAATGGCTATCGCCAAACGTGTTGCCGCACCTGACTCTGGAATTGACCTCCCCTCCCACGTCGACGCCCTCGACTGGTCTCAAATCACCGCCGAGCTCGACACCCAGGGCTGCGCCGTTCTCAAAGGCCTGCTGACGCCGGACCAATGTCGCACCATCGCTGCGTTCTATCCGGACGACACGCACTTCCGCAGCCGCATCGTCATGGGCCGCCACGGTTTTGGCCGCGGCGAATACAAGTACTTGTCCTACCCGCTTCCCGATCTGATCGGCGAATTGCGCCCGGCGCTCTATGCGCATCTCCACGGCGTCGCCAACCGCTGGAACGAGGCGATGGGGATCGACATCCGTTACCCCGCGCAGCACGCAGCCTTCCTCAAGCGTTGCCACGACGCGGGGCAGGCGCGGCCGACGCCGCTGCTGCTGCAATACGAGGCCGGCGACTACAATTGCCTGCACCAGGACCTCTATGGCGAGCACGTGTTCCCGATCCAGGTCGCGATCCTCTTGTCCGAGCCCGGACGTGACTTCACCGGCGGCGAGTTCGTGCTGACCGAGCAGCGCCCGCGCATGCAGTCCCGCGCCGAGGTGGTGCCGCTGGCGCAGGGCGACGCCGTCGCCTTCGCTGTGCATCACCGCCCGGTGCAGGGGACGCGCGGCACTTATCGCGTTAACCTCCGTCATGGCGTCAGCCGAATCCGATCCGGCCAACGCCATACGCTGGGTGTGATCTTTCATGATGCCAAATGAGCACAGGAATTGACGGCGGATCTGTTTGATAGCGTCGCGGAGGCGCAGCCCTCGCGTGAGGAGATCGCCGATGGCGCCGTGCTGCTGCGCGCATTCGTCAGGCCGATCGAGAGCGAGCTGATTGCCGCGGTGCGTGCGATCGTTGCACAGTCGCCGTTCCGGCGGATGACCACGCCCGGCGGTCATCTGATGTCGGTGGCGATGACCAATTGCGGCGCGCGGGGCTGGATCACCGACCACACCGGCTATCGCTACGATCCGATCGATCCGCGAACCGGCGCGCCGTGGCCCGCGATGCCGCCGGTGTTTTGCGATCTGGCGCGCCGGGCTGCGGAGCAGGGCGGGTTCACGGGCTTTGCGCCCGATGCCTGCCTCGTCAATCGTTACACACCCGGCACGCGGCTGTCGCTGCATCAGGACAAGGACGAGCTGGACTATGCGGCGCCGATCATCTCGGTCTCGCTGGGGCTGCCCGCGACCTTCCTGTTCGGCGGCATGGCGCGCAGCGACAAGCCGCGTCGTTTCCGGCTCGTCCATGGTGACGTCGTGGTCTGGGGCGGCCCCAACCGGCTCGCCTATCACGGCGTGGCGCCGCTCGCCGACGGCGAACATCCGCTGCTCGGACGGCAGCGCATCAACCTGACGTTTCGCCGGACGCAGTGATCCATCCCCTCATCCTGAGGAGCGCGCCCTTGCGCGCGTCTCGAAGGATGAAGGCCGAGCTGCGAGATACGGGCCTTTCATGGTTCGAGACGGCGCTTCGCGCCTCCTCACCATGAGGCTCACTAAGGCTTCGGCGGGTGGATGAACGCCCACGGGCTGATTTCGGAGTCCCGCGTCACCTCGACCGAGATTAGATACGGCCCGCCATGGGCGAGCGCCTTCTCCATCGCCGCCTTGAACTGATCCGGCGCGGTGACGCGCGCGGCCGCGACGCCGAAGGACTCCGCGAGCTTGACGAAATCCGGGTTGACGAGGTCGGACGCCACCACGCGGCCGTCGAAGCGTTCGCGCTGGTCGCGGCGGACATTGCCATAGGCGTTGTTGTTGAACACCAGCGTCACCACGCCGATGTTGAACTGCACGGCGGTGGCAAGCTCCTGCACGCCGAACATGAAGCCGCCGTCGCCGGTGATCGCCACCACCGGCTTGTCGGGATTAGCGACCTTGGCGCCAAGCGCGGTCGGGAAGCCCGAGCCGAGCGTGCCCTGATAGCCCGACGTGATGAAGGTGCGCGGCTCGTAGATCGGAAAGCCGTACCAGGAGGCGAAGCCGACCTGCGACAATTCATCGGTTACGATCGCGTTCGCCGGCAGCACCTCGCGCAGGATGTTCAGATATGCCATCTGCGGCTGGATGCGCTGGATTTCGGCTTGCGCGGTCGCGGTGGCGTCGCGGATCGCGGCGCGGCGGCCGGCGGTCTTGCTGTAACCGGCCCTGCTGACGGCGGCGGCGAGATCGGCGGTCGCGGCCTTGGCATCGGCGACGATAGCGGTGTCCGAGATGAAGCGCCGCATCTCGACCGGATCGATGTCGATGCGGATGCTCTTCAACCCGTCGGGCCGGTAGGGCCAGCGCGACATGGTCGGCAGCTCCAGCCGCGAGCCGATGCCGATCATGAGGTCGGTGTTCGGCCACAGCTTGTAGGCGGCAGCCATGGTCAGGCCGAGCTCGTGCGCATTGGAGACGATGCCGCGCCCGCTGCGGAAGGCGACCACGGGCGCATCGATCATCTCGGCAAGCTCGAGGATCTCGGCGCCCGCCTCGATCGCGCCGCTGCCGACGAAGATCATCGGCGCCTTGCTGTTCTTGATCAGCGCGGCCGCCTGCTTGATCATATCAGGATCGGGCAGGGGCGCGGGCAGGGGCTCCAGCACCTGCGCCGCAGCGGTGTCCGCGCGCTGGGTGAAGATATCCCAGGGCATTTCAACCGAGGCGGGCCCGCGTCGCCCGGACGTCATCTCCTGGAACGCGCGCGCCACAGTGGTCGGCGCGTTGCCGGGCGCCTCAATGCGATCTGCCCATTTCACATAGGTGCGCAGGGTCGCGAGCTGGTCCGGCATTTCGTGCAGATGGCCGCGGCCTTTGCCCAGAAATTGCGTCGGCACCTGGCCGGTGACGCACAGCACCGGCTCGTTGCAGCCATAGGCGGTGAGCAGCGCCGCGCTGGCGTTGAGCACGCCCGGGCCGGGCACCACGCTGAACACGCCGGGCCTGCCGCTGGAGCGCGCATAGCCGAACGCCATGTAGCCGCAGGCCTGCTCGTGCCGCGCGCCGATCACCTTGAGCTGGGCCTGGTGGAAGGCGTCGAACAGGCCGTAGATTTGGGCGCCGGGCAGGCCGAACACGGTGTCGACGCCATGGGCGACAAGGCCGCTTACGATCGCTTCGCCGCCGGTGAGGGTGGTCATTGCATCATTCCATTCGTGCTGGTGGTCAGGCTTCGTCGATCACACCGTTGCGCAATTTGCCGATGCCCTCGGCTTCGACCTCGACGACATCGCCAGGCTTCAGATAGCGCGGCGGATCGAACCGCGCACCGGCGCCGGTCGGCGTGCCCGTCACGATGATGTCACCGGGAACGAGCGTTGCGAAGGTCGAGATATAGCTGATGAGATAGCGGAACGGAAACATCAGTCGGCTGGTGCGATCGTCCTGCCGCAGCTCGCCATTCACGTGCGTGGTGAGATGGATATCGGCGATCTGCGATTCCCGGGTGTAGGGCACCAGCCACGGGCCGAGGCTGCCGCTGGAATCAAAATTCTTGCCCTGCGTGACGTTGAACTTGGCGTGGCGCAGCCAGTCGCGCACCGAGCCTTCATTGCACAGCGTGAGCGCCGCGATGTGGTCGAGCGCCGTGCTTTCCGCAATGTGCCGGCCTTGCTTGCCGATCACCAGCACGATCTCGCCTTCATAGTCGAGCTGCGCGGACGCGCGCGGCCGCACCAGCGGCGTGTCGTGGCCGACGAAGGAGCGGGGCGAGCGCATGAACATGCTCGGATATTTTGGGGCGTCCTGGCCGTCCTTGTACTCGGCATTGCGGTCGGGGTAGTTGACGCCGATGCAGATGATCTTCTCCGGCGCCGGCACCGGCGGCAACCAGCTGATGTCGGTGAGCGCATGGTCAGGCGCGCGACCGGCGGCCTCCTCGGCAAGGCTCGTGAGCTTGCCAGCCGCGATCACTTCGCGCAGCGTCGGATAATCCTTGGCGTAGCGCGGAGAGAGATCGACGATGCCACCCTCCAGGACAGCGCCGTAGCGGATTTCACCTTTGACGGAGTAGGTAGCGAGGCGAGGGAGCTTCATTGGCAACTCTTCATTCCCTGTCGTCCCGGCGAAGGCCGGGACCCATACCGCGGAATCTGTCGATTGGATAAGGTAGGAGTACCGAACAACGTGTCTTCGCCAAACTCCTCCCTGTGGTTATGGGTCCCGGCCTTCGCCGGGACGACGGGGAGAGAGGTCGCCGGCATCAATCCGCCACCAGCACATCCGCCACGAATTTCGGCTCGCGCACGGCCTGTCCGCTGAACGGCGAGCCCTGCTCGAACCACGAGCGCGGGGCAGGGGCGCCCCACAGCGTCTGCCGGCGCGGATCGCGCAGCGACCAGCGCAATGGCTCGTGATCGTGGTCACCGGTGAAATAATCGCTGGTATAGAGCTCGAGCCGATGGCCGTCGGGATCGCGGACGTAGAGGAAGAACGCGTTCGAGATGCCGTGGCGCCCGGGGCCGCGCTCGATGTTCTTGACGAAGCCTTGTGAAGCCATGACGTCGCAGAGATGGATGATGTTCATCGCCGTCGGCGTCCAATAGGCGAAGTGGTGCAGCCGCGGGCCCTTGCCATTGGTGATGGCGAAGTCGTGGACATTGCCCTTGCGATGCATCCAGGCAGCCGCGATGCGCCCCTGCGGCCCGTCTTCCTCCGCGTATTCGGTGAGGCGGAAGCCGAGCCGGGCGTAGAAGTCCACCGTGTCCTGCACTTCGGCGGCGAAGACGTTGAAATGGTCCAGCCGCTGCGGATGGCAGCCCCTGTACAGATCGTAGCGGCGCAGGAGGTGCGGCCGCCGGTCCATCGTCGCGTAGAGCTCGATCTGGAAGCCGAAGGGATCGGTGAATTGCAGCGTGCGGCCCTGGAACGGCTGGTCGACGAAGGCGTAAGCGAGGCCGTTCTCGGACAGGAACGCGGCCGCCCTGTCGAGATCCCTGTCGTTGCCCACCTTGAAGCCGAGCCGGTTGCAGGCCGGCACCGCCGCCTTGCGCAGCACCAGCGAGTGATGCTGATGCTCTTCCGCACCGCGCAGGTACACGACATTGTCGTCGGCGTCCTCAACATGCAGGCCGACGGTGGTCTCGTAGAATTCGCGGCTGAGCTTCAGATCGGTCACGTCGAGCACGGCATGGCTCGAGCGGATGATGTTGAAGGGCGGCTCGAAGACATGTTGCGGTACGGGCATTGCGTTTCCCTCTTTAGCTCCCGTCATTCCGGGATGCGCCGCAAGGCGCAGACCCGGAATCTCGAGGTTCCGGGTTCTCCGGGCCGCGCTTGCGCGGTCCCGTCGCCCCGGAACGACGAAGCGTTAAATTCCCAGTCTCTGAATCTTGTGCGTGCCCCGCGCCAGCGAGACGTGCTTGGTTTCCATATAGAAGTCGAACGAATAGTCGCCGCCGTCGCGGCCGATGCCGGAGGCCTTCATGCCGCCGAACGGCGTCGGCAGATGGCGGACGTTTTCCGAGTTCAGCCAGATCATGCCGGCCTCCAGTGCATCCGCAACCCGCAGCGCGCGGCCGACATCGTTGGTCCAGACATAACCGGTCAGGCCATAGCGGATGTCGTTGGCGATCTCGATCGCATCGGCCTCGTCCCGGAAGGGCAGCACGGTGAGGAAGGGACCGAACACCTCTTCCTGCGCCACGCGCATCTTGCCATGTGCGCCGGTGACCAGCGTCGGCTCGACATAATGCCCGCCGCCGGGGCCGTCATAGGCCTTGCCGCCGACCGCGATCGTCGCGCCGTCCTTCCGCGCGACGTCGAAATAGGAGCAGACCTTGGCGAGATGCCGCTCGTGGATCAGCGGCCCGATTTCAGTCGAGGGATCGAGGGGATGACCGACTTTCAGCGCCTTGACGCGCGCGGTGAGCTTCTCGATGAATTTCTCCGCAATGCTCGCCTGGATCAGCAGGCGGCTTGACGACGTGCAGCGCTCGCCATTGAGCGAGTAGATCATGAACACGACCGCATCGAGCGCGCGGTCGAGATCGGCATCGTCGAACACGATCACCGGATTCTTGCCGCCGAGCTCGAAATGCACGCGCTTCAAGGTCGGCGCGCCCTGGATCATGATCGCCGATCCCGTCGCACTCTCGCCGACGAAGCCGATCGCCTTGATCGCGGGATGCTCGGTCAGCGCCTTGCCGGCCTCTTCACCGAAGCCGTGGACAGTATTGAGCACGCCGTCGGGAACGCCGGCTTCCTTGACGAGTTTTGCCAGAATGGCGGCCGTCACCGGCGACCATTCGGCCGGCTTGTGCACGACGGTGCACCCCGCAGCGAGCGCAGGGGCGATCTTCCAGGTCGAGAGCATGAACGGCGTGTTCCACGGYGTGATGACGCCGACGGGACCGATCGGCACGCGGGTCGAGACGTTCCAATGCTCATCGCTCGGCGTGTTCTGGCCGTCTCTAGCCTCGCCGCATTTGTCGGCGAAGAAGCGGAAGTTTTCGGCGGCGCGGATCGCGGCCTTCGCCATGAAGCGATAGGCCTGGCCGGTGTCGATGCATTCGAGCACGGCGATGTCGTCGGCATTGTCCTCGATCGCATCAGCCACGCGATGCAGCAGCTTCTTCCGCATCGCAGGCCCCATGTCGCGCCAGGACTTGAAGGCCAGCGCAGCCGCCGTCGCGGCGCGGTCGATGTCCTCGGCATTGCCGCGGGCGACGCTGGCGAGCGTCGCGCCGTCGACCGGGGACTTGGTCTCGAAGGTCTCGCCTGATATCGACGGAACGATCTTGCCGTCGATCATGTGGCCGATGCCATCGGCGCGCAGCTTCTTCAGCAGCGGCGCCGCGCGGTCGCGGTTGGCCTGGAACACATCGGCTTTCGGCGTGGGCTTATCCATGGGCGGCCTCCACTTTCAGGGCGTCGTGGATGTTATTGCGCTTCCAGCTGGTGTCCTTGTCGTTGATCTGCATGTCGAACGAGAGGGCGAACTTGCTGGCGGCGAAGACGGGATCGAGATGCCGGGAGAGGGCCTGGAAGACGTGCTCGCCGGCGTTCTGACGGGTCTTGAGGTCACGGCCCTCGCCGATGCGCAGCACCATGTCGAGAAAGCCGTAATCCTGCCTGTTGTCCGCAATCGCGTAATGCTCGCACCTGACAGCGCGGACGCGGATGCCGCCGAGCGGGAAGATGCCGGTCTCGACCGCCGCCTTGCGCACCACTTCGCACACCGCGGCGATGTCGAGGCGGCCCTCGAGATTGGCCGAATATTCGATCGTGAAATGCGGCATGGCGGTTTCACTCCCTGTCTTTTTTTGTTCGCCTAGGCGAAGTAGCAGCTCACCGAGCCGTAGGCGCCATAATCGGCCTGAATTGTGTCGCCCTTGCGGGTCTCGATCGGACGGATGAAGGAGCCGGCCAGCACGACCTGGCCAGGCTCCAGCGCAAGGCCGAGCGGCGCGATCTTGTTGGCAAGCCAGGCAACGGCGGTGGCGGGATGATTGAGCACGCCGGCCGCAAGGCCGGTCTCTTCCAGCTGGCCGTTCCTGAAACAGAGCGCGCCGATCCAGCGCAAATCTGCGTCCAACGGGCGGATTGGCCGGCCGCCGAGCACGATGCCGGCATTCGCCGCATTGTCGGCGATGGTGTCGAAGATTTTTCGCGTCGCCTTGGTCTTGGGATCGACGCGCTCGATCCGCGTATCCAGGATCTCCAGCGCCGGCACCACGAAGTCGGTGGCGTTGAGCACGTCGAACATCGTGCAGTCGGGCCCGGCGAGGCGCTTGCTCATGACGAAGGCGAGCTCGGCCTCGACGCGCGTGGCGATGAAGCGCTCGGTCGGAACCAGCCCGCCATCGGCAAAGAACATGTCGTCGAGCAGCACGCCGGAATCCGGCTCGTCGATGGCAAGCGCGCTCTGCATCGCCTTCGAGGTGAGGCCGATCTTGTGGCCCTTGACGATGCGCCCCTCGGCGATCTTGACGTCGACCCAGGCCTTTTGAATCGCGTAGGCATCCGCGATTGTAATGGCGGGGAAGTCCTGCGAGAGCTGCCGGATCTGCGTGCGGGTCTTCTCCGCCTGATGCAGACGGTTCGCGCAAGCTTGGATATCCTGTTTGGAAAGCGCCATGTGTGATCTTGCAAATCGTGGTGCCCGGAAAGTACTTAACATGTTAAGTGAATGCGTCAAATATAAATTTGGCTTGCTGCACCGCAAACATTTTGCGGTTTGAAAGGGCGTCATGGCGAAGAGACCGGTTGATCCAGCCAACGCAAGCGGGCCCGCCGCTCGCCAGGTGCCGATGCGCGACTTTTCGCGCTCGCTGCCGATGTCGCTGCTCAGGGCGCGGGAGGCGGTGATGCGGCAGTTCCGCCCGTCGCTGCGCGAGCACGGCTTGACCGAGCAGCAATGGCGCATCCTGCGCGCGCTTGCGGCCATCGAGGCCGCCGAGGTCACGGAACTCGCGCGCACGGCGTTCCTGCTCGGACCGAGCCTGTCGCGCATCCTGCGCGATCTCGAGGCGCGCAATCTGATCGAGCGCAAGACCGCGAAAGCCGACCAGCGCCGCAGCATGGTCTCGATCTCCGAGAAGGGCGTGAAGCTGATGGCCTCGGTCGCGCCGTCCTCGGAAGCGATCTATGCGGAGATCACGCGACGCTTTGGCGCACGCAAGCTCGTCGAGTTGCAGGAGATGCTCGGCGAGCTCGAACACAGTCTCGCAGGGCTCGGCGCCGGCGACGAGGCAAGTGCCGAGGAGTGAAAGCAGATATGCGCGGGCGCGCGGCGACAGCCATGGACATTGCCGCATTTTTTCGCTCAAAGTGTGGTCCAAGCTGAGCGCAGCAAAAGCGGCATCCCCTTGCCGGATGACACCTGGGCGGCGATAGTGAATACCGTCCGTGAGGTCGGCGTCAGCGAAGTCAGCACCCAGAGGGCGACGGCGTAGGTTCTTGCGTCATTGTGAGCGTAGCGCGGCGATCCAGTTGGCGGTAACAGCAGGGTTGCGCTGTCGCGGCGCTCGGCGTGGTGACCAAGGTCCCAACAACAAAGAAGGAAGGCAACGTGGCGAATAAAGTCAAAGAAATCTGGAAGTCGGGCAAGGCGGTCGTCAACGCATGGCTCGCGATTCCCTCCGGCTTCTCGGCTGAGATGATCGCGCAATGCGGCTTCGACAGCGTCACCGTCGACATGCAGCATGGCGTGCAGGACTATCTGTCGATGGTGCAGTGCTTCCAGGCGATGGACAAGCATCCGGTGACGCCGATGGTGCGCGTGCCCTGGAACGAGCCCGGCATCATCGGCAAGGTGCTCGACGGCGGCGCCTATGGCGTGATCTGCCCGATGGTCAACACGGCGCAGGAAGCCAGGAATCTCGTCTCTTATTCGAAATATCCGCCGCAGGGCGTGCGCTCCAACGGCCCGATCCGCGCCGGCATGTATGGCACCGCGGGCTCCTACCAGAAGACCGCGAATGCCGACACCATCCTGCTGCCGATGATGGAGACGAAGACCGCGGTCGAGAACATGGAAGCGATCCTCGACGTCGAGGGCATCGACGGCGTCTATATCGGCCCGTCCGATCTCGGCTTCTCCTATGGCCTCGAGCCCAAGCTCGACCGCACCGAGCCCGAGATCCTCGCGATCTACGACAAGATCATCAAGGAGTGCGGCAAGCGCGGCCTCAACCCGGGCATCCATTGCAGCGGCGCCGAGGGCGCCGCGCGCGCCATCAACATGGGCTTCAAGCTGGTCACGCTGTCGAACGAAGTCGGCCTGATGACGACCTACGCCAAGATGCAGGTCAACGCGACCCGCAAGGATTCGGCGGGTAAGGCTTGAGCTTCGGTGTCCCGGACGCGGCGCAGCACGAAGTGATGCGCCGCAGAGCCGGGACCCAGTCGCTGGCGAAGCACATGACGTGACAACTAGGCCCCGGCTCAGCAGCGCACCGTTTCACGCTGCGCTGCGTCCGGGGCACGACACTTGAAGACCAAGGAGACCTCTCATGACCATCAGCCCTGTCATCCGCCTGCATCCCGATGATGGCGTGCTGATCGCGCGCGCCAGCCTGCCGCCCGGAACAGTGGTGGCCGACGGCGTGACGACGGTCGAACGCATTCCCTCCGGCCACAAGGTCGCGATCAAGCCGATCGCCGTCGGCGAGCCGGTCAGGCGCTACGGCCAGATCATCGGCTTCGCCACGGTGCCGATCGCGCCGGGCCAGCACGTGCACACGCAGAATTGCGGCATGGGCGACTTCGCCAAGGACTATGCCTATTGCGCCGACGTCAAGCCGACGCCGAATTTCGACTTGCCGGCGACCTTCGAGGGCATCCGCCGTCCGGACGGCCGCGTCGCCACGCGCAACTATATCGGTATCCTCACCTCGGTGAATTGCAGCGCGCATGTCGCTGGCCTCGTCGCCGACGTCTTTAAGAAGAATCCGTTCACCGGCGACAATCCGCTCTCCGATTTCCCCAATGTCGACGGCGTGGTTGCGCTGACCCACAAGACCGGCTGCGGCATGACGCAGAACGAGCCGCTGGCGCTGCTCCGCCGCACCCTCGGCGGCTATGCGCGGCACGTCAATTTCTCCCACGTCATCGTGCTCGGCCTCGGCTGCGAGGTGAACCAGATCGGCGGGCTCATGGAAGAGCAGAAGCTCGCCGGCCGCCTGCGCGCGATGGACATCCAGGAGGTCGGCGGCACCCGCAAGACGGTTGAGGCCGGCATCGCGTTCGTGCGCGAGGCGTTGACTGATGCCAACAAGGTGAAGCGCGAATCCGTGCCCGCGAGCGAGCTCACGGTGGCGCTGCAATGCGGCGGCTCCGACGGCTATTCCGGCGTGTCGGCCAATCCGGCGCTTGGGGCTGCCAGCGATCTCATCGTGCGTCACGGCGGCACCGTGATCCTGTCGGAGACGCCGGAGACCTACGGCGCCGAGCATCTGCTCACCCGCCGCGCCGTCAGCCGCGAGGTCGGCGAGAAGCTCGTCGATCTGATGCGCTGGTGGGACGAATACACCGAGCGCGAAGGCGCCGAGATGAACGCCAACCCGAGCCCCGGCAACAAGGCCGGCGGCCTCACCACCATCCTGGAAAAGTCGCTCGGCGCCATGGCGAAGGCCGGCACCACCAATCTCGTCGACGTGCTGCGCTACGCCGAGCCGGTGACGAAGAAGGGTTTCGTGTTCATGGACACGCCCGGCTACGATCCCGTCGCGGCGACCGGGCAGGTCGCCGGCGGCGCCAACCTCGTCTGCTTCACCACCGGCCGCGGCAGCGTGTTCGGCTGCAAGCCCGCGCCCTCGATCAAGCTCGCGACCAACTCGCCCATGTACAAGCGCATGGAAGAGGACATGGACGTCAATTGCGGCACCATCCTCGAAGGCGAGGAGAGCGTCCAGGAATGCGGCCAGCGCATCTTCGAGCTGATCCTGAAGACCGCCTCGGGCCAGCCGACCAAGAGCGAGAGCTTTGATTTCGGCGGCGCCGAGTTTGCGCCCTGGGTGTTGGGCGCGACGATGTAGGGCGACTTCGTAGCCCGGATGGAGCCAACGGGTCGGCGCGAAGCGCCGCCCGATGACAGGCTCCGCGAAATCCGGGACAACTCGATCCGCGGGTGAAGAACCCCGGATTACGCTTCGCTCCATCCGGGCTACGGGAGGGCTACGGCGGATACTTCCTAGGCACTCTCTGCCCGTTGTTAATGCTTGATCGCGATGACGTCAGGTGTTCTGCTCAAAAAAGCTGCTGGAGCACCGCATCCGTGTCGATCTACGTCGCGTTACACCACGTCACGCACTACAAATACGACCGTCCGATCGATCTTGGCCCGCAGACGATCCGTCTGCGGCCGGCGCCGCATACGCGCACGCCGATCCTGAGCTATTCGCTCAAGGTCACCCCGTCCAATCACTTCGTGAACTGGCAGCAGGATCCGCAAGGCAACTGGCTGGCGCGCTACGTCTTTCCGGAGAAGACCACCGAGCTGAAGATCGAGGTCGACTTCACCGCGCAGATGACCGTGGTCAATCCGTTCGACTTCTTCGTCGAGCCCTATGCCGACAGCTTTCCATTCGAATACCCCAAGGACCTGAAGACGGAGCTCGCGCCTTATCTCGAGACCATCAAGCCCGATCGCCTGTTCGCGAAATATCTCGACACGATCCCGCACGAAGCCCCGAACACCGTCAACTTCCTGGTCGATCTCAACAGGGAGCTCCAGAAGCGGATCAGCTACGTCATCCGCATGGAGCCTGGCGTGCAGACGCCGGAGGAGACGCTCACCTCCGCCGCCGGCTCGTGCCGCGACTCCGCGTGGCTGCTGATCCAGACCTTCCGTCATCTTGGGTTGGCGGCCCGTTTCGTCTCAGGCTATCTGATCCAGGTCCGTCCCGACATCGATCCGATCGAGGGGCCGCCGGAGGTCGAGAACGACTTCACCGATCTGCACGCCTGGGCCGAGGTCTATCTGCCCGGCGCAGGCTGGATCGGCTTCGACGCGACCTCGGGCATGCTGGCAGGCGAGGGGCACATCCCGGTCGCCGCGACACCGCATTATCGTTCGGCAGCACCAATCTCCGGCGGCGCCGGTTTTGCCGAAGTCGAATTCGCTTTCGACATGAGCGTCCGGCGCATCCGTGAGGCGCCGCGCATCACAAAGCCGTTCTCCGATGAATCCTGGATACGGCTCAACGATCTCGGCGAGCAGGTCGACGGCGATCTCGCCGCGCAGGATGTCCGGCTCACCATGGGCGGCGAGCCGACCTTCGTCTCGGTCGATGATCTCGAAGCGGCGGAGTGGAACACCGAGGCCGTCGGTCCGACCAAGCGCGCGCTCGCGGACGATCTGATCCGCCGCCTGCGCACGCGCTTCGCGCCCGGCGGGTTGCTGCATTACGGCCAGGGCAAATGGTATCCCGGCGAGAGCCTGCCGCGCTGGGCCTTCGGCCTGTATTGGCGCAAGGACGGCGTGCCGATCTGGAAGAATGCCGATCTCATCGCCAGCATCGAAAATCCGCGGCCAGCGCAGACCCAGGACGCCAAGGCGTTCGTGGAAGGCGCGGCGTTGCGGCTCGGGCTCGATCCCGGCTACATCATGCCGGCCTATGAGGACACCGCGCTTTGGCTTCGGAAGGAAGCCGAGCTTCCCGTCAACGTCGATCCGTCCGACTCCAAATTGTCCGATCCTGAGGCCCGCGCGCGCATCGCGCGGGTGTTCGAGCAGGGCCTCAACAACCCGCGCGGCTTCGTGCTGCCGGTGCAGCGCTGGAACGCGCCGCCGCGCTGGCGCAGCGAGCGCTGGCAACTCCGTCGCAATCATCTGTTCCTGATGCCGGGCGATTCGCCGCTCGGCCTGCGCCTGCCGCTCGACTCGCTCGGCTACGTTCCACCGAACCAATATCCCTACATCGTCGAACGCGACCCGATGGAGGCGCGCGGCAAGCTGCCGGTGTTCAGCCTCCCGGCGCGTCCGGAAGCGCCGCCACGGGCCGCGCCCGAGCAACTCAACACGTCCGTCCCGGTCCGCACCGCAATGTCGGTCGAAGTCCGCGACGGCGTGCTCTGCGCCTTCATGCCGCCGGTCGAGAAGATCGAGGATTATCTCGAACTGGTCGCAACGCTCGAAGCCACCGCCGAGGAGATGCAGCTCCAGGTGCATATCGAAGGCTATCCGCCGCCGTTCGATCCGCGCGTGGAGGTCATCAAGGTGACGCCCGATCCCGGCGTGATCGAGGTCAACGTCCAGCCGGCCAAGAATTGGCGCGAGGCGGTCGACATCACGGTCGGGCTCTATGAGGACGCCGGCAAGACACGCCTCGGCGCCAACCGCTTCCTGGTCGACGGCCGCCACACCGGCACCGGCGGCGGCAATCACGTCGTGGTCGGCGGCTCAAGCCCACAGGATTCGCCGTTCCTGCGCCGCCCCGATCTGTTGAAGAGCCTGGTGCTGTACTGGCAGCGCCATCCGTCGCTGTCCTATTTCTTCTCCGGGCTCTTCATCGGCCCGACCAGCCAGGCGCCGCGGATCGACGAAGCGCGCCACGACAGCATCTACGAGCTCGAGATCGCGCTCTCGCACGTGCCGCCGCCGGGTTACCAGGCGCCGTTGTGGCTGGTCGACCGGCTGTTCCGGCATCTGCTCGTCGACATCACCGGCAACACCCACCGCGCCGAGATCTGCATCGACAAGCTCTATTCGCCGGACGGCACCACGGGCCGGCTCGGCCTCGTCGAATTCCGCGCGCTCGAAATGCCGCCCGATCCGCGCATGTCGCTGGCGCAGCAACTCCTGATCCGCGCGCTGATCGCAAAATTCTGGCGCGAGCCGCAACAAGGCAAGTTCGTGCGCTGGGGCACGGCGCTGCATGACCGCTACATGCTGCCGCATTTCATCTGGGAAGACTTTCTGGACGTGCTCTCCGAGCTGAAGCAGTCCGGCTATCCGTTCGAGCCGGAATGGTATCTGGCCCAGCTCGAATTCCGCTTCCCCGCCTTCGGCCGCGTCCATCATGGCGGCGTGACGCTGGAATTGCGTCAGGCGCTGGAGCCCTGGCACGTGCTCGGCGAGGAGGGCTCGGCCGGCGGCACGGTGCGCTATGTCGACAGCTCGGTCGAGCGGCTTCAGGTGAAGGCCGAGGGCTTCGTCGAGGGCCGCCACATCGTGACCTGCAACGGCCGCCGCCTGCCGATGACCTCGACCGGCCGCTCGGGGGAAGCCGTGGCCGGCGTCCGTTTCAAGGCCTGGCAGCCGGCCTCCGGCCTGCACCCGACCATTCCGGTCCATGCGCCTCTGACCTTCGACCTGATCGACACCTGGAACGGCCGCTCGCTCGGCGGCTGCGTCTATCACGTCGCCCATCCCGGCGGCCGCAGCTACGACACCAAGCCCGTCAACACCTACGAGGCCGAGGCGCGGCGGCTGGCGCGTTTCCAGGACCACGGCCACACGCCGGGTCCGATCCGGCCGCCGCCGGAGGAACGCACAAATGAGTTTCCGCTGACTCTCGACTTGCGAACCCCGCTCCTGCAATGAGTATGCGGGCGGGGCAAGGAGAGGCGCATGGGCGAGGGCGCAGCCGAAGAGGACGACAAGGCGGGCAAGGCGCAAAGCCAGCGCGAAGGCCAGCGTCGCATCGCGCAATGGGTCCGCGACTATAGCCGTCTGCCCGGCATTCCCGACGAGTTCCTCGGCCCCGACGGCGCCCCGCGCGCGGTCTGGAGCCGCTTCTTCGATGCCTTCGGGGCGCTCGCGCCCGACGAGATCGAGCGGCGCTTCGCCATGGCCGACCGCCATCTGCGCGAGGCCGGCGTCACCTACCGCGCGCCCGGCGACAGCGCCGACCGGATCTGGCCGCTCAGCCATCTGCCGCTGCTGATCGACGAGGCCGACTGGCAGCAGCTCACCGCCGGCATCAAGCAGCGCGCCGAGCTGCTCGAGATGGTGCTACGCGACATCTATGGCGAGGGACGGCTCGTCGCCGAAGGCGCGCTTCCGGCCGCCGCGATCGCCGGCAGTGCCGAATATCTCCGCCCCGTCTGCGGCGTTCCGCCGCCGGGCGGGCGCTACCTCTCGATCTACGCCGCCGATGTCGGCCGCGGGCCCGACGGCCGCTGGTGGGTGCTCGGCGACCGCACGCAGGCGCCGTCCGGCGCGGGCTATGCGCTGGAAAACCGCCTGGTGCTCTCGCGCGCCTTCTCCGATCTCTACAAGTCGATGAAGGTGCCGCGCGTCGCCCCGTTCTTCGAGGCGTTTCGGGATAGCCTTCGCGCCAGCGCCGATCGCGACGAGCCCCGTATCGGGGTGCTCACGCCCGGCAGCTTCAGCGAGACCTATTTCGAGCATGCAACGCTCGCGCGCTATCTCGGCTTCCTGCTGGTCGAGGGCGAGGATCTCGCCGTCAGCGACAACCGCGTCCACATCCGCACCGTCGCCGGCCTGAAGCGGCTCGACGTGCTGCTGCGCCGGGTCGATTCCAATTCGCTCGATCCGCTCGAGCTCGACGCCTCCTCGCGGCTGGGCGTGCCCGGCCTGATCGACGTGCTGCGCAAGGATGGCGTCGTCGTCGCCAACATGCCGGGCTCCGGCGTGCTGGAGGCCCGCGCGCTGCTCGGCTTCCTGCCGGCGCTGAGCCGCCGCCTGCTCGGCGAGGAGCTGAAGATGCCGCACATCGCGACCTGGTGGTGCGGCCAGCGCATCGCGCGCGACGAGGTGCTGTCGCGTCTCGACGAGGTCGCGATCGGCGGCGCCTATCGGCGCGGCGTTCCCGGCTTCGACAGCGACGGCCCGGTGCTTGCAAGCGAGCTCGATGCAAAGGAGCGCCAGCGCCTGATCGAATCCATCAATACGCGCGGCATGGACTATGTCGGCCAGGAGGTGGTGCGGCTCTCGACCATGCCGGTGTGGGAGCAGGGGCAGCTCACGCCGCGCCCCTTCGTGCTGCGCGTGTTCGCGGCCGCGACGGCCGACGGCTGGACCATCATGCCCGGCGGATTCTGCCGGATCGCCGAACAGGCGGATGCGCGCGCGGTGTCGATGGGCGACGGCGCGCGTGCCGCCGACGTCTGGGTGGTCTCCGAGAAGCAGGTCTCGACGGCGACGCTGCTGCCGGCGACCGACAAGGTGCGGATTCGCCGCATCGCGGGCGTGCTGCCGAGCCGGGCCGCCGACAATCTGTTCTGGCTCGGCCGCTATCTCGAACGCGCCGAGGCGACGCTGCGGCTGGTGCGTGCGTTGGGCTCGCCGAGCGGGCCCAACAAGGGCACCTCCGCCACGATGCAGTCGATCGAACGGATCCAGCGCCTGATGGTGGCCTGGGGCGCGATTTCGCAAGCCTCGCGCGCGGCACCCGGGCGCATCGCCGCCGAGGCATTGCAGAGCGCGGAGCGTTACGGCTCGGCCTTGTCGCTGGTGCGCGCGGCACAGCGCACCGCGACCTCGTTGCGCGAGCGGCTGTCGCCTGATGCCTGGCAAGTCATTACCGAGATGGCCGAGCGGCTGGCCTGGGAGGTCGAGGACGACGACAGCGTGCTGAGCGCCGCCGAGCTGACCTTGCAGGAGCTTGCGAGCTTTGCGGGCCTCGCGCAGGAGAACATGAACCGCGCCGCCGGCTGGCGCTTCCTCGATATCGGCCGCCGCGCCGAGCGCGCCATCAACACGGCGCGTTTTGCCCGACAGTTTGCCTATGACGAGGCCGGCGACGAGGATCTCGATATCCTGCTGACGCTGGTGGATTCCCAGATCACCTACCGCTCGCGCTATCTGCTGGCGCCGCTGCTCGCGCCGGTGCGCGACCTCGCCGTGCTCGACAGCTACAATCCGCGTTCGGTGGCCTTCCAGGTGGCGACGCTGAACGAGCACATCGCGGCGCTGCCGAGCCTGAAGGAACACGGCCTGATCGAGCGTCCGCAGCGGCTCGCGGTTGCGGTGCAGGCGATGCTGGCGACAGCGGAAGCCGAGAAGCTCGAGGTCAAGACCTTGTTCGCGCTGGAGCAGGATCTGCTCAGTCTCGCCGAGGCGATCGGGCTGCACTATTTCCCGCATGGTCCCAATGCCAGCCGCCCGGAAAAGCTGACGGGGCTGGCGTGATCTACGACATCCGCCACGTCACCACCTATGAGTACGAGAGCGCGGTCAGCTTCGCGCGCTGCACGTTGCGGCTGGAGCCGAAGAGCGGCGGCGGCCAGCAGCTGATCTCGCACAATGTCGAGATCCGGCCGCGCCCTGCCGAACGCAATGTCCGGCGCGATTTCTTCGGCACGCTGACCGAGAGCGTGGTGATCGAGGCTGCGCATCGAACCTTGCGGATCGACTCGCGCTCGCGCGTGTCGGTGTCGCGCCAGCCGCCCGCGCGCGAAGCTTCGAGCCCGGCCTGGGAAAGCATCCGCGACCTCGCTTTCGAGGCGACGAGTCTCGGGCCGTCCTCGCCGGTCGGCTATGTCTTTGCGAGCCCGCTGGTGCCGGTGCTGCGTCCCGTCAGCGCCTATGCGGCTTTGAGCTTTGCGCCCGGCGCGGGCATCCTCGCCGGCGCGGTCGACCTGATGCACCGGATCCGCACCGGGTTTCGCTACGATCCCAAGGCGACGGTGATCTCGACGCCGCTCGACGAAGTCTTCGACAAGCGCCACGGCGTCTGCCAGGATTTCGCCCATGTGATGATCGCAGGGCTTCGCGGGCTGGGTCTGCCCGCGGCCTATGTCAGCGGTTACCTGCGCACCGTCCCGCCGCCGGGCCAGGCGCGCCTGCAAGGCGCCGACGCCACCCACGCCTGGGTGTCGCTGTGGTGCGGAGCGGAGCTCGGCTGGGTCGATTTCGATCCGACCAACGATCTGCTGGTCGCCAACGACCACATCGTGCTCGCGGTCGGCCGCGATTTCTCCGACGTCTCGCCGGTCGACGGCATCATCGTCGGCTCACCGAAGCAGAAGCTTGGCGTCGCTGTGGACGTGCTGCTGGTGGAATAAAAGCAGTCTTGCCCGCCCGGCGCCCGCTGCCGCCAGGTGCGTCGCGCCCCGGCTGCAACGGTGATGTCGCAGAGCACAACAGCAACATATTTCCGTAAATTCGTCCCGGCGTTTGGTCACTTGGCCCAAGATGGGCTATGCTGGCCGTCGCGTCGAGGGCACGAATGAGACGTCGGGAGTTGGCGTGGGACACCACCGACGAGCGGGGCTGCATCCATGATGACGTTACCGAGACTGGCGGCTGAATCCCTGGAGAAAGTGCTGGGCTCGTTCATGCGTCGCAGGTACGGCGATTCTCCCGCGAACATCGTCGAGAGCGCGACGCGCACCGCGATGGAGTGCATTGGCAATAGTGATGCGCTCTACCACAATGTCGAGCACACGATGCTGGTGACGTTGGCCGGCCATTCCATCCTCAGTGGCCGATATCTCCATACCCACCTCGAGGCCGCGGATTACGTCCACATCCTGATCGCGTGCCTCGCCCACGACATCGGTTATGTCCGGGGCCTGTTCGAGGAGGATGACAATGACGGCTTCGTGATCGACGCGGCGGGCACCAAGGTTTCATTGCCCCGCGGCGCCTCGGATGCCAGCCTGATGATGTATCATGTCGACCGTTCGAAGCTCTATGTCATGCGGCGGTTGCAGCATATCCCGGGGCTGGACCCGGAACGCATCGCCCGCGCCATCGAGGGCACCCGGTTCCCGGCCCGCGAGGGGCAGGACTATGACGACGAGGCCTCGATCCTGCGCGCCGCCGACTTCATCGGGCAGCTCGGCGATCCCAATTATTTGCGCAAGGCCAACGCGCTCTATTACGAGTTCGAGGAGGTCGGCATGAACCGACAGCTCGGCTACGACTCGCCCGCCGACATCGTGAACCGCTATCCGCAATTCTATTGGAACAGCGTCGCACCGCACATCCAGACCGAGATCGGCTATCTCAACAAGACCGAGATCGGCCGGCAATGGATCGCCAACCTCTACAGCAACGTGTTCCGTGCCGAACGCGATATCTCGCTGTCCGGGCCGCAGAAATAGCCCTCCTGTAGCCCGGATGGAGCGAAGCGAAATCCGGGTTTCGCGGATGCAGGTGTCCCCGGATTGCGCTGCGCTCCATCCGGGCTACGAAGTCGCAACTACGACCTCGCAAATCGGTGAGCAAATCGTGCAACAAAAAATCATCACCACCGAAATCCTCGACATCGCCTATCTCGAATACGGCACGCCTGACGGCTGGCCCTGCATCATGGGCCACGGCTTCCCCTACGACGTGAACGCCTATGCCGAAGCCGCGCCGATCATCGCGCAAGCAGGCGCGCGGGTGCTGGTGCCGTGGCTGCGCGGCTACGGGCCGACGCGGTTTCGCTCCGCGCAGACGCTGCGGTCGGGCGAGCAGGCGGCGCTGGGGGCCGATCTGTTGGCCTTCATGGATGCGCTTCGTATCGAACGCGCGGTCGTCGGCGGTTACGACTGGGGCGGGCGCGCGGCCTGCGTGGTGTCGGCGCTGCATCCTGAGCGCGTGATCGGGCTCGTCTCCGGCAATTCCTACAATATCCAGAACATCGCCCGCGCCATGGAGCCGGCCTCGCCGCCGGAGGAGGCCGCGCTCTGGTATCAATATCTCTTCCACAACGAACGCGGCCGCCGCGCGCTGGAGCGCAACCGGCGTGGCTTTGCCCGCCAGCTCTGGGCGATGTGGTCGCCGAAATGGGCATTCGACGACGCGACGTTCGAGACAAGCGCGGCGTCGTTCGACAACCCCGATTTCGTCGATGTCGTGATCCATTCCTACCGTCACCGCTACGCGCTGGTCGCGGGCGATCCCGCCTATGCCGGGATCGAGGCCAAGCTTGCGGCGCAGCCGCCGATCCGCGTGCCGACGATCGCGATCGATGGCGACAGCGACGGCGTCAATCCCGGCACCGCGCATCATGCGCGCAAGTTCGAGGGCTTTTTCGAGCGGCGCGTGTTCGCAGGCGCCGGCCACAATCTGCCGCAGGAGCGGCCCTCCGAATGGGCGCAGGCCGTGCTCGAGGTCCGCAAGGCGGCCGGATGACCTGATTTTGGCGCAGCGAGGAACTTTTCGCCGACAACGCCGTCCGAATCCTGAGCTGAGCGAGAGCTGCGAAGGAGATGACCATGAGCGAGGACAGCAAGCCGAGCGGGCTCGACCTGACCAAAGGCGTGCCGCTGACCGAGTTCAAGGACGGCAAGCTGCTTGGCCATGTCGGCAAGGAGGATGTCCTGCTGGTGCAGGCCGGCAACGAGGTCTTTGCGATCGAGCCCACCTGCAGCCATTATCACGGCCCGCTCGCCGAAGGCCTGGTGGTCGACGACACCATCCGCTGCCCCTGGCATCATGCCTGCTTCTCCTTGCGCACCGGCGAGGCCACCCGTCCGCCGGCGCTGAACGCGCTGGCAGTCTGGGAGGTGACGCGGGATCGGGACAGGATTTGGGTTCAGCGCAAGCGTGAAGTGCCGAAACCTTCGGCGCCTCACCGCACCGCGCCGACACCGGAAAAATTCGTCATCGTCGGCGGCGGCGCAGCCGGATTCGCGGCCGCCGAGACGCTCCGGCGCGAGGGCTTTGCCGGCGCCATCACCATGCTCAGCAGTGACGGCGCGATGCCGGTCGACCGGCCGAACCTCTCCAAGGACTATCTCGCCGGCAACGCGCCGGAGGACTGGCTGCCGCTGCGGGGCGAGGATTATTATCAGGACGCCGGCATCGATCTCAGGCTGAACACGAATGTCTCCGCGATCGATGCGAAGACTCGCAGCGTCACGCTGGGCAATGGCGACAAACTGCCGTTCGACCGGCTGCTGCTCGCGACCGGCGCCGAGCCGGTCAAATTGCAGATTCCGGGCGCGGACCAGCCGCATGTCCACACCTTGCGGTCTGTCGCCGACAGCCGTGCCATCATCAAGGCCACAGGCAGCGCGAAGCGCGTGCTGGTGATCGGCGCCAGCTTCATCGGCCTCGAAGTCGCGGCCTCGTTGCGGGCACGCAAGCTGGAGGTCCATGTGGTCGCTCCGGAGGAGCGGCCGATGCAGCGCGTGCTCGGACCGGAGATGGGCGATTTCGTGCGCGCGCTCCATGAAGAGAATGGCGTCAACTTCCACCTCGGGGACACTGTGGAGAGGCTCGACGGTACGCGCGCGACGCTGAAGAGCGGCGGCGTCATCGATGCCGACCTCGTCGTGGTCGGCATCGGCGTCAAGCCGCGCCTTGCGCTGGCCGAGAAGGCGGGGCTTGCGGCGGATCGCGGTGTCAGCGTGAGCGAATATCTCGAAACCAGTATCGCCGGCATCTTTGCGGCCGGCGACATCGCGCGCTGGCCCGATCCGCATTCGCGGCACACCATCCGCGTCGAGCACTGGGTGGTGGCGGAGCGGCAAGGCCAGACCGCGGCGCGCAACATGCTTGGCAAGCGCGAGCGCTTCGACGCCGTGCCGTTCTTCTGGTCGCAGCATTACGACGTGCCGATCAACTATGTCGGCCATGCCGAGAGCTTTGACGACATCACGATCGACGGCAGCATTGCCGGCCGGGACTGCCTGCTGAAGTACCGCAAGGCCGGCCGCCTGCTGGCGGTCGCTTCAATTTACCGCGATCTGGACAGTCTCAGGGCCGAGCTCGAGATGGAGCGGTCCCGCGCCTGAAGCGCCGCATTCGATCTTGATTTGCGTCAATGTTGCTGCCGGTGAGGGCTGCTCTGCTGGCTGTTGTCCCGGCGCGGCGCGTGCTATTCTGGCGAGTGTCTCCGGGCTTCGCATGCAGGAGTAACCGTCATGACAACCGCTTCGGATACCTCGCACCAGTCCGGCCTCGGTTCGGGCATCGCCGCGCTGCATCCCAAATGGGGATGGATCGTCGCTCTCGGTGTCGTCTATCTCGTCGCCGGCTTCGTCGCGCTCGGCAGCATGGTGATGGCGACGGTGGCGAGCGTGATCGTGGTCGGCGCGATGATGATCGTGGCCGGGGTCACCGAAATCATCGGGGCGTTCCAGATGAAGAGCTGGGGCAAGTTCCTGATCTGGGCTCTGCTCGGCGTGCTCTACGTCGTCGCGGGCTTCCTGACCTTCGAGAATCCGCTGTTTGCTGCAGCTTTGCTGACCCTGTTCCTCGGCGCCTCGCTGCTCGCCTCCGGCGCGGTCCGGCTGTTCCTCGCCTTCAGCATGAAGCGCGAAAGCCCGTGGGTCTGGGTGGCGCTCTCGGCCGTGATCACGCTGCTGCTTGGGCTGCTGATCCTGGCGCGCTGGCCGGTCAACAGCGTCTACATCCTCGGCCTGTTCCTCGGCATCGACCTGATCATGGCGGGCGCGGGCTGGGTCAGCCTGGGCTTCAGCCTGCGGCGGCGCCAGTAACCAGCAACTCGACGCAAGACCGTGTTGCGGAACTCCGCTGATCTGGCGCGCTGACAAAAAGCAGCGCGCCGCGCTCGCCTCGCGCGGACGACAAATCACCGGGGAGAAACCATGAAAGCCGCTCTGGCCCTGGCTGCGGCGCTTGCCGCCGCCTGCCTGTCCACGCCTGTCCTTGCGCAAAAATCCTACGGTCCCGGCGTCAGCGACACCGAGATCAAGATCGGCAACACCATGCCCTATAGCGGGCCGGCTTCGCCGCTCAGCATCACCGGCAAGGTCATCGCGGCCTATTTCGACGAGGTCAACGACAAGGGCGGCGTCAACGGCCGCAAGCTCAATCTGATCTCGCTGGACGATGCGTTCTCGCCGCCCAAGACCATGGAGGCGGCGCGGCGGCTGGTCGAGAGCGACGGCGTCGCCTTCATCTTCGCGACCATGGGCACGGCGCCGAGCTCGGCGATCGCGAAATATCTCAACAGCAACAAGGTGCCGCAGCTCTTTCTGATCAGCTCAGCCTCGAAGTGGAACGATCCCGCCAACATGCCGTGGTCGATGGCGCTGCCCTGGGCGCCCAACTACACCAGCGAGGCCGCGATCGACGTCGCCTATGCCCGTGCCAAGAACCCCAATGCGCGCTTTGCGGTGCTCTATCAGAACGACGACGCCGGCAAGGAATATCTGCGCGGTGTGAGGGAGGCGCTCGGCGCCGACGCCGACAAGGCGATCGCGATGGCCTCGAGCTTCGAGGTTGCCGATCCGACCGTCGATTCCCAGGTGTTGACGCTCGCCAACACCAAGGCCGATGTCTTCCTGATCTATTCGGTGACGCCGCGCGCTTGCGCGCAGGCGGTCCGGAAGGCGCACGAGGTCGGCTGGCAGCCGCAGCGCTTCATCGCCAGCGGCTGCGCCAACAAGGCCACCGTGATGGTGCCGGCCGGCCTCGATGCCGGCAAGGGCGTGCTGTCGCTCGGCTCGCTCAAGCCGTTCGTCGAACAGCCGAAGGACGATCCGGCGATGACGGCCTATATCGACTTCATGAAGAAGCGCCTGCCCAATGCCGACATCAACAACGTCGCCGGCCTCTACGGCTACACCGTCGCCGAGGCGCTGGTGGTCGTGCTGAAGCAGTGCAAGGACAATCTGACGCGCGAGAACATCATGGCGCAGGCGGCCAACCTGAAGAACGTGCCGCTGTCGCTGCTGATGCCCGGCATCACGCTCAACACCACGCCGCAGGATTTCCGCCCCATCAAGGACGGCTATATGCTCCAGTTCGACGGCAACGACTGGATCGTAGCGAGCGAGCTGCTGCGCGGGACGTGAGGTGCGGCCGCAGAGACGGTGCACCCTCTCCCCTTGCGGGAGAGGGTGGATGCGCGAAGCGCAGCCGGGTGAGGGGTATCTCTCCGCGAGTTCGGAATCGTAGGGTGGGCAAAGGCGCACTTGCGCCGTGCCCACCACCGATCCAACATTGAAACAGAAGCGGTGGGCACGCTTCGCTTTGCCCACCCTACGATACTCAGCGAACAGGAGACCCCAATGGACTTTCAACACTCCGCACGTTCGCTGGAGCTCCAGGAGCGCGTCCGCCAGTTCATGCGGACGCATGTCGAGCCGGTCGAGGAGCTCTATTACGAGCAGGTCAAGCCGGAAGCCGCGCGCTACCGGACGCCGCAAGTGCTCCAGGACCTGAAGCGGCTGGCGCGCGAGCAGGGGCTCTGGAACCTGTTTCTCTCCGGCGAGCACGGACCCGGATTGACCAACCTCGAATACGCTCCGGTGAAGGAGATCATGGGCCGCATCCTCTGGGCGCCCGAAATCTTCAATTGCTCGGCCCCTGATGTCGGCAACATGGAGGTGCTGGTGAATTACGGCACGATGGCGCAGCAGGAGGGGTGGCTAAAGCCGCTCCTGGAGGGGCGCATCCGCTCCGGCTTCTCGATGACGGAGCCGCAGGTCGCCTCGAGCGATGCCACCAACATCCAGTGCGAGATCAAGCGCGACGGCGACAGCTACGTCATCAACGGCCGCAAATGGTTCACGTCAGGCGCGATGAACGAGGATTGTGAGATCCTGATCGTGATGGGCAAGACCGCGCCCGACCATCCCGACCGCCATCGCCAGCAATCCATGGTCCTGGTGCCGAAGAATACGCCCGGCGTGCGCATCGTGCGCGACATGCTCACCTACGGCTATGACGACGCGCCGGTCGGCCATCCCGAGATCGTCTATGACAATGTCCGCGTCCCGGCCGAGAACATCCTGCTCGGCGAGGGCCGCGGCTTCGAGATCGCGCAAGGGCGGCTCGGGCCCGGCCGCATCCACCATTGCATGCGGCTGATCGGCTGCGCCCAGCGCGCGCTCGAATTGATGTGCCAGCGGTCGGTCTCCCGCACAGCCTTCGGCAAGCCGCTGGCCGAGCAGGGCTCGGTGCGCGAGGACATCGCGCACTCCTTCTGCGAGATCGCGCAGGCGCGGCTCTTGACACTGCAAGCCGCCGACAGGATGGACCGCGAAGGCAACAAGGCCGCGCGCGACCTGATCGCGGCGGCCAAGATCGTGGTGCCCAGCATGGCCGCTCGCGTGATCGACCGCGCCATCCAGATCCACGGCGCCGCCGGCGTCTCGCAGGACACCTTCCTCGCCCGTGCCTATGTCTACGCCCGCTTCATCCGCATCGGCGATGGGCCTGATCAGGTGCATCTGGCCGCGGTCGGCAAGGAGCTGATCAAGCGGGGCGGGGTGATGGGGTAGCTGGTGTTGTAGTGCCCTGGGGCCGCACCCAAACATCTCTGGCGCGAGAGTGGGTCGGAAGCCTCGGCCCATTGGGCCTGCCCGGACCGCCCGCGGACGCCGTCGAGATGCTCCCCTCGTCGCGGTTCGATGGTCTATTGACGAGCGCCGATCGACTTAGGATACGTCAGGGCCGGGGCGCGGAGGCGGATGCCGCGAGCCGGGCGTGAGGGCACGTATCCTTCGGGATACGCCACCCGTCCTGGGCACGTCGGCGAAGGCGCGATCGGATCGGGCGATCGCTGGCGTGTGATCTGGAGGCAATCCTTCGAATGACAGCGATCGACAACGTTGAATGCATAACGCTCTTCGTGCCGGACCTGGCCGGCGCTAAAGCCTTCTACGAGGCTGTATTCAGCGGCAATTTCATCTACGAGGACGAGACCTCGGCGGTGCTGAAGCTGCGGAACCTGATGATCAATCTTCTCGACGAGCGCGCCGCACCGGAGCTCATCACGCCGCATCCGGTTGGGGCTCCGGGGGCGCCTCCGCGGCTCCTGTTGACCGTGTTGGTCGACGACGTCGATGCCTGTTGCGCGAAGCTTGCCGAGCGGCAAGTGCCGATCCTGAACGGACCGATCGACCGGCCATGGGGTCGTCGGACCGCGGCGTTCCTGGATCCCGCCGGCCACGCGTGGGAGCTGGCTCATCCGCTCTAGGCGGCAAGAGGTCGGGTATGGCGCGTGTCGTTGCCGGGCCGACGCGCTCCGTATCGAGGATGTGGATGTCACCGCCGGGAGCCCCCGGTGCGATCGGCTGGATGATGACATCATGCCGGTGTTTTGCCCGACGCGTCAAATTGATTTCGTAAAATCAGAAGAACTTCGCCGTCGGCGGCTAAGCCGTTGATATCGCTACCCCCGGCTACTGTGCATGGGGTTGTTTGCGCGTTTTTTTGTCGGAGCGGGTCCGCCGCCGGGCTCGCGGCGACAGGCGCGCCGTCATCCCGCCCTGGCGGTGCGGCTGTCCGACCGCAGGTTTTGGAAGAACTTCTCCACCTCGCGCGACAGCGTCTCCGCCGTTGCCGTCAGGCTGCTCGCCGCCGTCAGCACGGAGGCTGCCGCCGTGTCGGTCTCGCCGATGGCGTCGCGCAGCGAGGTGATGTTGGCGACCAGGGTCTCGTTGCCCTGGGCAGCCGATTGCGCGTTGGACGAGATCTCGCGGGTGGCGGCGTCCTGCTGGCCGATGGCGCCGGCGATCGCCGAGGTGACATCGTTGATCTCGCGCACCGCGCCGCCGATCTCGCGCACGGCGTCGACCGCGTTGCGGGTGGACGCCTGGATCAGGCCGACATTCTCGCCGATCTCGGCGGTCGCTTTCGCAGTCTGCCCCGCGAGCGCCTTCACTTCGTGTGCGACGACGGCGAAGCCGCGGCCGGCATCGCCGGCGCGCGCGGCTTCGATGGTGGCGTTGAGCGCGAGCAGATTGGTCTGCTCGGCGATGGCCTGGATCAGGTTGAGCACGCCGTCGATGCGTTGGGTGGCAGCCGCAAGGCTCTCGATCTCGGCGATCGATTTCTCGGTGCGGTGGCCGGTCTGCTCGACCGCGCTGGCGCTCTGCCGCACCTGCCGGCCGATCTCCACCACCGACGCCGACAGCTCCTCGGCCGCGCCCGCCACCGCCGTGACGTTGTGGGAGGCCTGCTCGGTGGCGTTTGCCGCCGTGCCGGCGCGGCTGTTCGCGTCCGCGGTGACGCGCGTGATGGTCTGCGCGGTCTCGCGCATGGTGGAGGCGTTGTCGGTGAGGCCGCGCATCACCGCGCCGATCGCCTCGCGAAACGCCTCGACGGATTGTTCGATGTGCCGGGCGCGCTGCTCGCGCGCGGCGGAGTCCTGCGAGACCTGCGAGGCGAGGTTGCGATTGCGCCCCATCGCGTCCTGGAAGATCTGGATCGCGCGGGCGAGCGCGCCGATCTCGTCGGCGCGGCGGCTGTGCGGCACCTCGACGTTCTCGGCGCCGTCGGCAACCTGCTTGATCGCCGCGGTGATGGCCGAGAGGGGACGGGCGATCGAGCGGGCGATGATGACGATGCCGATCACGACCAGCGCCAGCGCCAGGCCGCCGAGGCACGTCAGCACGAAGGACAGGGTGCGGTTGGTCTCGGTCTGCTGGGCGATCTGCCTGGCGCGCTCGGCATAGACCTTGGAGAGCGCCTCGAGATCCTTGTTCAGCGCCGAGCGCACGGCGCGGTTGGCGTCGTTGTCGCCCCATTCGCGGCCCGCGGCCGCATTGATCTCGACGCCGCGGCGCACCAGCTCCTTGCGAAACTCGACGAACTGCTCGATGCGCTTCTTGAAGGTGGCGAACTGCTCGGCATCGTCGTCCCTGACGATGGTCTCCCAACGCTTCACGACGTCGAGAATCTGCGCATTGAACTTGAGCAGGCCCTCGCCGTATTTCTTCACCACCGCGGGCTCGGTCGACATGTAGACGCCGCGCGATTCCATCACCACCGCGTAGACCAGCGAGTTGACGCGCTCGACGTTGAGCGCGGCCGCGTTCGCCGTCTCGATCGCGGCGGTCAGGTCGGCGCTGCGGCGGCTGTTGTAGTCGGACAGCATCGCGATCGCCGCCGTGAGAAGCGCGAACAGCGCGAAGATCGCGTAGAGCTTGGTCGCAAGCGTAAAGCGGCCGGCGAGGCCAGCGGCATTCCCAGATCGGTCAATTGTCATGATGTTCAGGGGCCCGGATGGCCTGGAGCGGCCGGTGAGCGCGGTCGTGTCAAAATCTATGCAAAATTATGCAGAACGAAGATGGATGCGGCGTTAACGCGGGAGCTCGGGCCGGATACTGTCGGCCGACGGAAATACGATGTATTTCAGTTGTTTGGTGCGATCCTATCGGTTTCCGGCAGATCAGCGCCGGGGATCGGGCGGAGTGCTGCAAACATCGGCGTGCACGGCGGCCGCCAAGCGCGTATTCCCTGAGGCCGGGACCGCCTTCAGGATCGATTTGGAGTCGGCCAATGGCCGACGAACCGAGGAGGGGGCTTTGGTCTACCGCCACAGCATCGACGCCACGACCTACACGTTCCCCGACCTGCGCGACCTCCTCGCCAAGGCGACGCCGCCGCGCTCCGGCGACCGGCTGGCCGGAATTGCTGCCGCCAGCGCCGAGCAGATGATCGCGGCGCGGATGGCGCTCGCCGACGTCCCGCTCGGGCAATTTTTGCAGGAAGCCGTCATCCCCTACGAGGCCGACGAGGTCACCCGTCTCGTCATCGACAGCCACGACGCCAGGGCCTTCGCGCCAGTGGCAACCCTCACCGTCGGCGGCTTCCGCGACTGGCTGCTGTCGGACGCCGCCACGCCCGAGGTCTTGCGACAATTGTCGCCCGGCATAACGCCGGAAATGGCGGCCGCGGTCTCGAAACTGATGCGCAACCAGGACCTGATCCTGGTGGCGCGGAAATGCCAGGTGACAACCGCCTTCCGCAACACCATCGGGCTGAAGGGGCGGATGAGCACGCGGCTCCAGCCGAACCATCCGTTCGATGACGCCAAGGGCATCACGGCCTCGATCCTCGACGGCCTCCTGCTCGGGGCCGGCGATGCCTGCATCGGCATCAATCCGGCGAGCGACGATCCGGCCGTGATCGCGCAATTGCTGCGGCTGCTCGACGAGATCATTGCGCGGCTGAAGATTCCGACCCAAGCTTGCGTGCTGACCCATGTCACGACGACGCTGGCGCTGATCGGGCAGGGCGTGCCGGTCGACCTCGTCTTCCAGTCGGTCGCAGGCACCGAGGCCGCCAACCGCAGTTTTGGCATCGACCTCGCCTTGCTCAAGGAGGGACAGGAGGCCGGATTGTCGCTCAGGCGCGGCACGGTCGGGCAGAACGTGATGTATTTCGAGACCGGCCAGGGCTCGGCGCTGTCGGCCAATGCCCACCACGGCGTCGACCAGCAGACCTGCGAGGCGCGCGCCTATGCGGTCGCCCGCGCCTATCAGCCGCTCTTGGTCAACAGCGTGGTCGGCTTCATCGGGCCGGAATATCTCTACGACGGCAAGGAGATCATCCGGGCCGGGCTCGAGGACCATTTTTGCGGCAAGCTGCTCGGTCTGCCGCTCGGGATCGACATCTGCTACACCAACCATGCCGAGGCGGACCAGGACGACATGGACAATCTGCTGACGCTGCTGGCTGCCGCCGGCGTCACCTTCATCATGGGGGTGCCGGGCGCCGACGACGTCATGCTGAACTACCAGTCGACCTCGTTTCACGACGCGCTCTATGCCCGAGACGTCTTCGGCCTGCGCCGCGCGCCGGAATTCGACGACTGGCTGGCGCAAACCGGACTTGCCGGCGCCGATTTCCGCCTTGCCGGCGATGCAGGCCTGCTGCCCGATTTTGCCTCGCGGCTGATCGCGTGAGGCGGGCGGCGGAAAAGCCCGCGAAAAACTTCCACCCGCCGGCATGAACCGGGGAAACCATTGGCGCGTCTTACGAATTAGTGCGGTGCCACAATATTGAGGAATTTCGGTCCCAGCGTTACGTTATGTATCTGGTGGCCTCGTTAATGCCGTTCATAGAACGTGGTTGGGGGAAGTTCGATGCGCGCTGAAAGCAACGGAACGATCCGGCATATTCTCTGCGTCTTCCCGCGCTACACCTCGTCCTTTGGCACATTCGAGCACTCCTATCCCCTGACCGACGGCGTCCGCGCCTTCATGCCGCCGCAGGGGCTTTTGCTGCTCGCGGCTTATCTGCCCAAGGAATGGCAGGTCAAGTTCGTCGACGAGAACCTCCGCCGCGCGACGGAGGAGGAGTTCGCGTGGGCGGAAGCGGTCTTCGTCAGCGGCATGCACATCCAGCGCCAGCAGATGAACGACATCTGCCGCCGCGCGCATGAATTCGATCTGCCGGTCGCGCTCGGCGGCCCCTCGGTCAGCGCCTGTCCGGACTATTATCCGTCCTTCGATTATCTCCATGTCGGCGAGCTCGGTGACGCCACCAACCAGCTGATCGAGATTTTGGCGCGCGACACCGCGCGTCCCGAACGGCAGGTGGTGCTGGCCACCAAGGATCGAATTCCGATGACGGAGTTTCCGATCCCGGCCTATGAGCTTGCCGACGTGAAAAAATACATGCTCGGCAGCATCCAGTATTCCAGCGGCTGCCCCTATCAGTGCGAGTTCTGCGACATCCCCGGCCTCTACGGCCGCAACCCGCGCCTCAAGTCGCCGGAGCAGATCATCGCCGAGCTCGACCGCCTGCGCGAATGCGGCATGACCGACACGGTCTATTTCGTCGACGACAATTTCATCGGCAACCGCAAGGCGGCGATGGACCTGTTGCCGCATCTGATCGAATGGCAGAAGCGGACCGGCTATGTGGTGCGGCTCGCCTGCGAAGCGACGCTCAACATCGCCAAGCGCCCCGAGATCCTGGAGAAGATGCGCGAGGCCTATTTCATCACCATCTTCTGCGGCATCGAGACGCCGGATCCCGACGCGTTGAAGGCGATGCACAAGGACCACAACATGATGGTCCCGATCCTGGAGGGCGTGCGCACCATCAATTCCTACGGCATGGAGGTGGTGTCCGGCATCATCATGGGGCTCGACACCGACAAGCCGAACACCTCCGAGGCGCTGCTCGCCTTCGTCGAGGAGTCGCGGATTCCGCTACTCACCATCAACCTGCTCCAGGCGCTGCCGAAAACGCCGCTGTGGGACCGTCTGGAGCGCGAGGGGCGCCTGATCGAAGACGACGGCCGCGATTCCAACGTCGACTTCCTGTTGCCCTATGACGAGGTCGTCGCATCCTGGAAGCACGCCATGGGCGTGGCTTACGAGCCCGAGAAGGTCTACGCGCGATTCCAGTATCAATGCGACGAGGTTTATGTGCACCGCCTCAAGATGCCGGTGCCGGATGAGATGAAGACCTGGCCCAACATCAGGCGCGGCCTGATCATGCTGAGAAACATCTTCTGGAAGGTCGGCGTGCTCGGCGACTACAGGCGCGTATTCTGGAAGTTCGCGCTGGGACGGATCCGGCGAGGCGACCTCGAAGGCCTGATCGGCTGCACCCTGATCGCGCATCATCTCATCACCTTTGCGCGCGCGGCCTCCAGCGGCAAGCAGAACGCGTCGAACTATTCGCTGCGGCTGCGCGAGGCCGCCGTTCCCGCCGAATGAGTGACAAGCCCGTTCCGGTTCGTCCGACCCTCGACCTGCGGTCGTTCACGCCCGCGCGCGTCGCGCTCGGGCGCAGCGGCGCGAGCCTGCCGACCAAACCGCTGCTCGATTTCACGCTGGACCACGCCCGCGCCCGTGATGCCGTGCATGCCGGCTTCGATGCACAGCTTCTGGTCGCCGGGCTCGGCGAGCTCGGCCTTGCGGTCAGCGAGGCAAGGAGCCGGGCGGCCGATCGCAGGGATTATCTGCGACGGCCGGATCTCGGGCGGCAGCTCGATGCCGGTTCGGCCGAAGCCCTGGCACGAGGTGCCAGCGAGCCGTGCCAGCTCGCGCTCGTGATCGGCGACGGCCTGTCGGCGGCCGCCGTGCATGCCCATGCAGCCCCGCTGCTGAAAAGCCTGCTGCCCCGGCTCGCGGCCGAGGAGGCTGTCGCGATCGGCCATGTGGTCGTCGCCTCAGGCGCGCGCGTCGCGCTCGGCGACGAGATCGGCGCCATTCTCGGTGCGCGCATGATCCTGATGCTGATCGGCGAGCGGCCGGGCCTGTCCGCGCCCGACAGTCTCGGGGCCTATCTGACCTTCGCGCCGAAGCCGGGCCGCACCGATGCCGAGCGCAACTGCGTGTCGAACATCCACCACGCCGGGTTGAGCTATGACGAGGCCGCCTTCAAGATCGCCTGGCTGGTCCGCGAGGGGCTGGCGCGGGAGGTCACCGGCGTGGCGCTCAAGGACGAGAGCGGCGATCCCCCGGCTCGAATCGGGACGATCCGGCCGGAATGACCGATATCAAGGGTCGAAATCGCCGCATGTTGATCCAATTTGTGCGCTTTCGCGCGCTTGCGAGAGGGCGTTTGGACCTGCTAAACCCGTCGCGGCGATTTCCCGCGCTTTTTCAAAGGGCAAGCCTCCCATTGGCATGGCGTTTTCAAGCCGTTCGCGGGGCGCAATAAGCTCACAGACCGAGCCGATTTAGGAACTGGACAAGGCATGCTCGAAAAGCACAGCGAGAGTGAGGTTCATGTCGACAAGGTCGAGCAGGGGCCTGCGTCCTCTATCGCCTTCGGGCTGGAGCGCATCGGGCTGATCGCCGTCCGGGCGCCGATCGTCTCCTGCGTCGTCCTGCTCGTGCTGATCGTCGGCGCCGTGTTCGGCATCTACCGGATCAAGATCGACGATTCGCTGTCGCAGCTGTTCCGCTCCAATTCCCGCGAATTCCACCAGTACGAAGAGGTGACGAAGAAGTTCCCGGCGGAGGAATTCGACGTCCTGGTCGTGGTCGAGGGCAAGAACCTCCTGGCGCGGAACAATCTCGAGAAGCTGCGCGACTTCGTCACCGACATGCAACTGGTCGAAGGCACCCGCGGACTGGTCTCGCTGTTCTCCGCGCGCCAGGCGCCGGCGCCRGGCAAGCTGCCGGCTGCGCTGTTCCCCTCCGAGCTGCCTGAGGGCGCGGCCTATGACAAGTTCATCGAAACCGTCAAAGCCAACGAGATCATCCGTGGCAAGCTGCTGTCGGAGGACGGCACGCTGGCGCTGATCGTGCTGTCGCTCGATCCGCAGGTGGTTGCCTCCAGCAAGCTCACCAAGACCGTCGGCGACATCCGCGCGCTGATGAAGGAGGATCTCGGCGATACCGGCCTCAACGTGCAGCTCTCCGGCGTGCCGGTGATGCAGCTCGAGATCCGCAACGCGGTCGAGCGCGACGGCCTCACCTACAACATCCTCGGCATTCTCGCCGGCTGCGTCATCGCCATCATCTTCTTCCGAAAGATTTCCTTCATGGTGGCGGCGGCGTTCCCGCCGATGATCGCGATCCTGCTGGCGCTCGGCGCGCTCGGCTGGGCCAATTTCAACCTCAACATGTTCCTGAACGTGATGACGCCGCTCATCATGGTCATCAGTTTCTCGGACTCGATGCAGCTCACCTTCGCTGCGCGTGACCGGCTGATCGCGGGCCAGGACAAGTTCACCGCGTTCAAGAACGCGGTGCTGGTGGTCGGACCCGCCTGCGTGCTGACGCACGGCACCGCCGGCATTTCCTTCATCGCGCTCCAGTTCTCCGACTCCGACCTGATCCGCAAGTTCGGCGAGGCGGGCCTTGCCGCGACCATCATCGCGCTGGTTGCGGTGCTGTCGCTGGTGCCGGTGTTCGGCGTGCTGCTGGTGCGCAACGAGAAAGTCTTTGCGACCAAGTTCCAGAGCGCGGATGCCGGTGTGCAGGCGCTGCGCAATTTCTGCTACTGGATCGCGGTGCGCATGGTGGGCCGGCCCGGCCTGTTCAGCCTGATCGCGCTGCTGTTCGTCGGCGGTCTCGGCGTGATCTACGCCAATCTGGAGCCGCGCTACCGGCTCGCCGATCAGGTGCCGGACAAGCGTCAGGCCGTCGCCGCCAGCAACCGGCTCGACGCCAAGCTGACCGGCGCCAACCCGGTCAACGTCCTGATCCAGTTCCCCAAGGGGGAAACGCTGTATTCGCCGGAGACGCTGCAAACCATCGCGGATGTCCACGCGACCGTGGAGAAGGCCGCCGGCGTCGGCAACGTCTGGTCGGTCGAAACGCTGCGGCGGTGGCTGGCGGAAAAGGCGGGCAGCAGCGACGTCGCCACGCTGAAGGAATATGTGAGCCTGATCCCCGAGCATCTGGTGCGGCGCTTCATCGACGCAGAGCAGGACGCCGTCGTGGTCGCAGGCCGCGTGCCCGACATCGATTCCAGCCAGCTCCTGCCGGTCGTGGACAAGCTCGATGCCGAGCTCGACGCCGTCCGCAAGAAGCATCCCGGCTACGAGGTGGCGGTCACCGGTCTCGCCGCCATCGCGGCGCGCAACTCGGCCGGCATGATCGAGAAGCTGAACCGCGGGCTCACCGTCGAGTTCGCGCTGGTCGCGATCTTCATCGGCCTCGCCTTCCGTTCCTGGGTGGTGATGTTCGCCTGCGTCCTGCCGGGCATCTTCCCGGTGGTGATGTCGGGAACGGTGCTGTGGGCGATGGGCGAGGGGCTGCAATTCGCCAGCGTCGTCGCGCTCACCGTCTCGTTCGGGCTCGGCCTCAGCGCAACCATCCACTTCCTCAACCGCCTGCGGCTGGAGAGCAGACCGGGTGTCGGTTCGGCGCTCGCAGTCGAGCGCGCAACGGTGCTGGTCGGCCCGGCGCTGATCCTGACCACGGTGGTGCTGGCCTGCGGCCTCGTCGTCACCGTGTTCTCCGACCTGCCGTCGCTGCGGCTGTTCGGCTGGCTCAGCGCCTTCTCGATGGTCATGGCGCTCGTCGCCGACCTCTTCATCCTGCGGCCGACCGCGATGTGGCTGATCAACCTGCACGCCAAGCTTCAGGGTCCCGACAAGCCGGCGATCTGATCGGGGTCATCCATCGGACATGGAATCGGCGCAGCCTTGACAGCTGCGCCGGAGTTCCGGCCGGGGATGGCCATGCAGACGACGCGGCACGACAGCTCCATCGTGGAGTTTCAGCAGAAGCGCGGCAGCGATTCCGCCGCCTTTTTCGCACCGTTCCTGACGCCGCACATGATCCTGCTCGATGCAGGCTGCGGACCCGGGACCATCACGGCCGCCCTTGCGGGGATCGTCGGCAAGGCCGTCGGCGTCGACATCGAGCCGAATGCGATCGCGGCTGCCAATCGGCTTGCGGCGCAATCGGGCCCGGCCAATCTGGCCTTTGTCGAAGCCGACATCAGCATGCTTCCGTTCGAGGACGAGGCATTCGACGCGGTGTTCTTTCACGCGGTGCTCTACCACCAGAGCCAAGCGGTGCTGACGAGAGCGCTGGCGGAAGCACGACGGGTGCTGAAGCCGGGTGGGGTGGTGGGCACGCGTGACGCCGATGTCGGCGGCAACGTTCTTTATCCCGAACTCGACGGCGTGCGCCTTGCGCTCGACCTCTGGCAGCGCTGGTACGAGCACGATGATCCGCAGGCGCTTCGCTTCGGCCGCAGGCAGAGCTCCATCCTTCGCGCGCACGGGTTCACGCCGGTCTGGGCCGGCGCAAGCTACGTCAATCACAGCGCCGACGCGGCGAGCCGCGCGGAGGCGGTCGCGGATGCCAGGCGGAGCCTTCTCGGCCTCGGGCCGCGGCTCGCGAGCAAGGCGCTCGCCACCGACGGCGAGATTCAGGCGGCGCTCGCCGGCTGGGACGCCTGGGGACGCGATCCGGATGCGGTGTATTTCAGATGCCGGTGCGAATGCGTCGCGCGCAAGGACTGATCCGGCGGGCTTCAGCCTAGGCCTCGATCCGGACGATCCCGTACGGATTGAACTTGAAGTCGTCCTCGGCGTAGTCCTGCTCGCGCGAGAGCGCAAGCTTGCGATCGCGCAGCGTCGCTTCGATGCCGCGCTCGGCCATGGCGTTGGCAATCTCCTCCATGAGCATCACCGCAGACCATTCGTTGCCGCGCGATTTAGCGACATAGATCTCCGGCAGGCCGACGAGGTGATAGCCGACAGTTTCGTTGTAGCGATCGCCGCCGAGCGGGCGCTTGGCGAACGCAAGACGGCACGCCTTGGCGACGGCAAGTGTCATGCCGAGGCCCTCGCTGGTCCTGGCGCCCTTGCGCGCCTGATCGGCGAGACTGCGCCACCGCTCGAGGCCGTGGGCGACGCCTGCGCTTTCGCCCTTCACGGCGGTGGCGCCGGCCTCGATCATCTCCTCGACGATGCGCAAGGCCGCCGCCGAATAGGCCACCGCCTTCTGCTGCTCCAGCGGCGGGCTCAGCAAATAGAGCACCGCTTTGTGGTTGGCCACGGCCGCTTCGTCCACGGCAGACCAGGCTTTCGGAAAGACGCGGTCCCAGCACACGCCGAACGACCGCTCCATGTGTGGATCGGGTGTGGCTTGCGAATAAATGCGGTCGATCTCGAAATTGAAATCCGCGATCGTCTTGGCCACCGCCTTCGGCGGATGCAGCAGGCTTTCGTCCTTGCCAAGGAAGCAGAGCACGTGACGCGGCTTTACCGACGAAGGCTGCATGCTCGTTCCCTTCTGGTCATTGGCGAAGGCGCGGCTGGCCGCCAAGAGTCCGGCGGCCTTGAGCAGGTGTCTGCGAATTGGGTCCATGTCCGCAACAATGTCAGCAAAAAGCCCCCGGCTCGCGAGAACCGGGGGCGTGTTCCTTTCGACGCGGGATAAGGCGATCAGCCCTTCGTCATCGTGATGCTGACGCCGCGGATCTCGCCCTTGGAGCTGATCTGCACCGTCTGCTTGGTGCCGTTGGTGCGCAGCGACAAATTGGCGGCAAAGCCGTTGGCCTCGACGAACACCTCGATCTGGCCGCCGCCAGCGGTGCCCTGGAGGTTGCCGAAGATGTTGCGGCTCGCCTCGCTCCAGTTGCCGGAGATGCGGTCGCCCTGGCTCGTCACGTCGCTGGTGAGGTCGAACTTGTAGCTGTCGCTGGCGCAGTGCAGGGCCTGCTTCAGGTTGAGGCCGCTGCCCGCAACCTTGTAGTCCGCCTTGCAACGGATGCGCTCGGTGGAGCCGTCGGACAGTGACACGGTGCCGGTACCCGTCCACGCGCCGTCGAAACCGGCAAACGGTCCGGCCGACTGAGCGTGGCTTGCCGAGACCGAGAAGAGCAGCGCAGCCCCAACGCCCGCCGCCTTGATCGCCTGTCCAGATCGCCCAAAGAATTTCATCTCAAATATCCCGTTTTGGAACGACGTCCGCTCAAGCCGGGGACGTCTCGCCACATCGAAGGTTTAGTGTTCCGAGCCCGTGTCAGGTTCAAAGCCTATCCGGCACAGAGGTCGGCATCGCGGGGCGCACCCGCCATGGTCTGCCCCGGGATTTCCCGTGTTTCGGCTTGTTTCCGGCGCAAAAGGCGGGACCGACAGATGCAGCTCTGCAACAGGTGCCCAGCAAAACGCGGCGTGCCAGAATTATGACGTAGTATCAATCTCTTACATCTGCCAAGGAAGATCGAGAGAAAGCCTGTTTTGGTCGGCGCGGCGCCAATTTGGCCGCATTTACCAGCGCTTGTGCCTTCTCCGAATGCCGTGCTTTCCGCGGCAACTCGCCACCAGGACAATCCGTTCCCGCCGTCCGCCCTGTGCTGTCCGGGATCGGTGCGATTCTGCCGTCAGAATGAAGGAATACAATGCGTAAGCTTCTCGTCGCTCTCACCCTGCTGTCGGCATCCCTTTCCACGGCGGCGTTCGCCCAGCAAGGGCGTGGCACGGACGCCGAGCAGAAAGCCTGCACGCGCGATGTGCAGAAGTTCTGCCGTCCGGTCATCGACCAGGGCGATTTCACCATCCTGGCCTGCCTCAAGGAGAACCGGGCCAAGATCTCGCAGGCCTGCGACCAGGTCCTGAAGAACCACAACCAGTAAGCTCGGCCGCTGGCCCACAAAAGGCGGATCCCGGGCCGCCTTTTCGGGCTCGATCCGGAAGGGCAGCCATCGAGAGACAGGATTGGTTTTGCGGCCGTATTCCCCTATATGGGGGCCGCGGCGGCATCGCCGGCATGAGCCCGCGCGAGCGAAAAAAGCCCTTCCTGTCCCAACGATTGTTAACCAGCCCTCGATGACCTCAGCGAGCGAATTGCGATCCGGCAAAGGCGACCGCGACGAGAATTTTCCCGTCGCGTCGTGGATCATTCATCCGCGTCATCGCGCGCTGATCCTGGCGTACTACAATTTCGTCCGCACCGCCGACGACATCGCCGACCACGCGACGCTGCCGGCCGACCAGAAGCTCGCCTATCTCGACCTGCTCGAAGCGGAGCTGCTCGGCAAGGGCGACACCCAGGCCGAGGCCGTCAGTCTGCGGCACGCGCTGGCCGAACGCGGCATGGCGCCACGCCATGCGCTCGATGTGCTCATCGCGTTCCGCATGGACGTCACCAAGCTGCGCTACGAAAATTGGGACGAGGTGATCCACTATTGCCGCTATTCGGCGATGCCGGTCGGCCGTTTCATGCTCGACGTCCACGGCGAGAGCACCTCGACCTGGGCCGCCTCGGACGCGCTTTGCGCGGCCCTTCAGATCAACAACCACCTCCAGGATTGCGGCAAGGATTTTCGCGAGCTCAATCGCGTCTACCTGCCGCGCGATGCGCTGGCCGCGAGCGGCGCCTCGGTCGAGCAGCTTGGCCTGACGCAGTCGCCACCGGCGATGCTGGCCTGCCTGCAGGCGCTCGCCGTGCGCAACGAAGCGCTTCTCAACGAGAGCAAGTCGCTCAGCGCGGAGGTCCGGGACTTCCGCCTCGGCGTCGACATCTCGGTGATCCAGGCCTATGCCGACCGCATCGTGCGCCTGCTCAAGGTGCGCGATCCGCTGCGCGAGCGGGTGCATCTCAACAAGTTCGAGCTCCTCGCCTTCAGCCTCGCCGGCATGATCGGCGAAGCCGGCCGCCGCGCGATCGGGCGCCGGGCCATTACCAAACCGGGGGCTGCTCATGACGCTTGAGGCGACCTCGCCCGGCGCCAATTATGGCTCGACCGCATCCGGCAGCTCGTTCTACGCCGCGATGCGCATCCTGCCGCGCGACCAGCGCGAGGCGATGTTCCAGATCTACAGCTTCTGCCGCCAGGTCGACGACATCGCCGATTCCGATGGACCGCGCGACGAGCGGCTCGCCGCGCTCCAGGTGTGGCGCGACGACATCGACGCGCTCTATCAGGGCCATCCGCCGGAGCGCCTGAAGGACTACGTTGGCTCGGTGAAGACGTTCGGGCTGAAGCGCGAGGATTTTCTGGCCATCGTCGACGGCATGGAGATGGACGTGCCGCAGGACATCCGCGCGCCCGACATGGCGACGCTCGATCTCTATTGCGATCGGGTCGCGAGCGCGGTGGGGCGGCTGTCGGTGCGGGTGTTCGGCCTGCCGGAAGAGGACGGCATCCTGCTCGCCCATCATCTCGGCCGCGCGCTCCAGCTCACCAACATCCTGCGCGACATCGACGAGGACGCCACGCTCGGGCGGCTCTATCTGCCGCGCGAAGCCCTGCTGCATGCCGGCATCACCTCGAACGAGCCGAACCGTGTGATCGCCGAGCGGGCGCTGTCGAAGGTCTGCCTGCCGCTGGCACAGCGCGCGAAGGTGCATTTCGAGAAGTCGGACGAGATCATGAACCGCAACAGGCGCCGCGCGGTGCGCGCGCCGCGGATGATGTCGAAATACTATCATGCCATTCTGGACCTCCTGATCGCGCGCGGCTTCAACGCACCGCGCGAGCCGGTGCGTGTGTCGAAGGTCACGCGCATCGCGATCCTGCTCCGCTACGCTCTCATCTGATGCAAAACACAGCTCACATCATCGGTGCCGGCATTTCCGGCCTCTCCGCCGCCGTGCGGCTCGCCAATGCCGGCTTCAAGGTCGCCGTGCACGAGGCGACGCACCAGGCCGGCGGCCGCTGCCGCTCCTATTTCGACGGCGCCACCAATCTCACCATCGACAACGGCAATCATCTGCTGCTGTCGGGCAACAGCCACGCGCGCGCCTATGCGCGCTCGATCGGCACCGAGGCGGGCCTGGTCGGGCCGGAGCGGGCGCAGTTTCCGTTCGTCGATCTCGCGACCGGGCAGCGCTGGCAGATCGATCTCGGCGACGGCCGTCTGCCGACCTGGGTGCTCGACGAAGCCCGTCGCGTTCCCGACACCGGGCTCACCGACTATCTGAAGCTGGCGCCGCTGATCTGGGCATCGGAGCAGACGCTGGTCGGCAAATCCATTCCCTGCGAGGGCGTTCTTTATCAGCGTCTGGTGCAGCCGCTGCTGCTCGCAGCGCTCAACGTCGATCCGCCCGAGGGCTCGGCCGGGCTTGCCGGCGCGATCGTGCGCGAGACGTTGCTTGCGGGCGGGCAGGCCTGCCGTCCCCTGATCGCGCGCGACGGTCTCAGCGCCGTGCTGATCGAGCCTGCCGTGCAATTCCTGACCGAGCGTGGTCACTCCGTTCAGCTCGGTCATGAGCTGCGGTCCTTCGTCACCAATGACGGCAAGGTCGGTGCGCTGAATTTCGGCGGCGAGGATTTGATCCAGCTTGGCGCCGGCGATGTCATCGTGATGGCGGTGCCGCCGCGCGCCGCAGCTAACCTGCTGCCGGGCCTGAAGACGCCGACCGAATTCCGCGCCATCGTCAACGCGCATTTCCGCATCGAACCGCCGCCGGGTTCGGCTCCGATCCTGGGCGTGATCGGCGGGACGGTCGAGTGGCTGTTCGCGTTCCCGAACCGGCTCTCCGTGACCATCAGCAATGGCGACCGCCTGGTCGACATGCCGCGCGAGGAACTCGCGCAGGCGATCTGGAACGACGTCTGCAAGGCGGGCGGTGTGTCCGGCGAGCTGCCGCCTTGGCAGATCGTGCGCGAGCGCCGCGCCACTTTTGCCGCCACGCCGGCGCAGAATGCCTTGCGTCCCGGCCCGGTCACCGCGCTGAAAAACCTGTTCCTTGCCGGCGACTGGACTGCTACGGGATTGCCTGCAACCATCGAGGGATCGGTCCGGTCCGGCGATCGCGCCGCCGATCTGGTTCTGGCCGCCAAGGGATCCTGAGAAGCGGCCCTGACGGGCATTGTCCCGGTCAATTCCAATCAAACTATCGGAGCAATCGAGCAAGATGGATTCCGTGAACGCGACCGCCCGCGAAGCCTTGGAATCGAAGATCCTGGAATCGAGCATTGCGTCAGCCACGCAAGGCGTCCTCGGCTTCCAGCAATCCGACGGCCATTGGGTGTTCGAGCTCGAGGCCGACTGCACGATCCCGGCCGAATATGTTCTCTTGCGCCATTATCTCGCCGAGCCGGTCGACACCGTGCTCGAAGCCAAGATCGGCAATTATCTCCGCCGCGTGCAGGGCGCCCATGGCGGCTGGCCGCTGGTGCATGACGGTGAGTTCGACATGAGCGCCAGCGTGAAGGCGTACTTCGCGCTGAAGATGATCGGGGACTCCATCGACGCGCCGCACATGGTGCGCGCGCGCGAGGCGATCCACGCCCGCGGCGGCGCCATTCACAGCAACGTCTTCACGCGCTTCATGCTGGCGATGTTCGGGGTCGTGACCTGGCGCGCGGTGCCGGTGCTGCCGATCGAGATCATGCTGCTGCCGTTCTGGTCGCCGTTCCACATCAACAAGATCTCCTACTGGGCGCGCACCACCATGGTGCCGCTGATGGTTATCGCCGCGCTCAAGCCGCGCGCGAAGAATCCGAAGGGCGTCGGCATCGACGAGCTGTTTCTCCAGGATCCGCGCTCGATCGGCATGACTGCGAAGGCGCCGCACCAGAGCATGGCCTGGTTCCTGCTGTTTCGTTCGCTCGATGCCATCTTGCGCGTGATCGAGCCGCTGTTTCCGAAGAGCCTGCGCCAGCGCGCCATCGATACGGCGCTCGCCTTCAGCGAGGAGCGGCTCAACGGCGAGGACGGCATGGGCGCGATCTATCCGCCGATGGCCAACCTCGTCATGATGTACGATGCGCTCGGCAAGGACGAGACCTATCCGCCGCGCGCGGTCACGCGCCGGGGCATCGACAGGCTGCTGGTGATCGGCGAGGAGGAGGCCTATTGCCAGCCTTGCGTCTCTCCGGTCTGGGATACGACGCTGACCGCCCACGCGCTGCTGGAAGCCGGCGGCGACAAGGCGGTGCCCGCGGCCAAGCAGGGCCTCGACTGGCTGATCCCGAAGCAGGAGCTCGAGGTGAAGGGCGACTGGGCGGTGAAGCGGCCCGATGTGCGTCCGGGCGGCTGGGCCTTCCAGTACAACAACGCGTACTATCCCGATCTCGACGACACCGCGGTGGTGGTGATGTCGATGGACCGCATGCGCCGGGAGCACGGCGCGACCGGCTATGACGCCGCGATCGACCGCGCCCGGGAGTGGATACTGGGCATGCAGAGCGACGACGGCGGCTGGGCTGCCTTCGACGTCAACAACCTCGAATATTACCTGAACAACATCCCGTTCTCCGACCACGGCGCGCTGCTCGATCCGCCGACGGAAGACGTCACCGCCCGCTGCATCTCCATGCTGGCCCAGCTCGGCGAGACCGCGAAGACCAGCAAGCACGTCGCCGACGGGGTCGCCTATCTCAGGAAGACCCAGCACCCGGAGGGGTCCTGGTACGGCCGCTGGGGCATGAACTTCATCTATGGAACCTGGTCGGTGCTCTGCGCCCTCAACATGGCCGGCGTCCGCCACGACGACCCGATGATTCGCAAGGCCGCCGACTGGCTGGCCTCGATCCAGAACCCGGACGGCGGCTGGGGCGAGGACGCGGTCAGCTACCGCCTGGACTACAAGGGCTGGGAAGCCGCCCCCTCGACCGCCTCGCAAACGGCATGGGCCTTGCTTGCCCTGATGGCGGCAGGCGAGGTTGATCACCCGGCCGTCGCCCGCGGGGTGGAGTACCTGATTGCAACACAGAACGAAAAAGGACTGTGGGACGAGCAGCGGTACACCGCCACAGGCTTTCCCCGTGTATTCTATCTACGGTATCATGGTTACTCGAAGTTCTTCCCGCTGTGGGCGCTGGCGCGGTATCGGAACTTGCGGGACACCAACAGCAGGGTGGTAGGGGTCGGAATGTGACTTTGGGGACGGGGGACTATGTTACCGCGGGCAATGCGATTGATCCGCGGCCGATATTGATTGTGACCGGTCTGGTTCAGGAGGCCCGCATCGCGGCCGGGCCTGGCATGGCGGTCATCTGTTCGTCCAGCAGCCCGACCCAGTTACGGGCGCTTCTGACGGTGGTGGATCCCGAAACGATTCGTGGCGTGATCTCCTTCGGCGTGGCCGGCGGGCTCGACCCGACGCTGCGTTCGGGCGACGTCGTGGTGGCGACCGAGGTGCTCGCGGGCGACGCCCGCTGGGGCGCCGGCCTGTCGCTCAGCGACGACCTCATCGACAAGCTGACCTCCGGCCGCCGCCGGGTCGTGCGCGGCAGCCTCGCCGGCGCCGAGGAGGTGGTCACCGGGCGCTCCTGCAAGGCGGCGCTGCATTCGGAGACTGGAGCTGCGGCCGTCGACATGGAGAGCCACATCGCGGCTGCCTACGCCGCCGAGGCCGGCTTACCGTTCGCCGCGGTCCGCGTCATCAGCGACCCCGCCCACCGCGCGCTGCCGGYGCTCGCCCGCGCCGCCATCAAGCCGAACGGCCAGATCGACCTCGCGGCCGTCCTGCGCGGCATCGTGCGCAATCCGACAGCGCTGCATGGACTGGTCTCGACCGGCATCGACTTCAACCGCGCGCTGCGCAGCTTGCGCGGCTGCCGCGACTTCCTGATCGGCACCGAGCTCGCGGAGAGCGAGGCGCTGGTGTCGAAGGCGGCCTGAGCGTCGTCTTCGATCCAATCAAGAAAAGGTCCGGTCGCGCGACCGGGCCTTTTTCGTTTTGATGTTCGTAGCCCGGATGGGGCGTCGCGAAGCGTGCGCATAGCGATCTGCTCACAAGGCTGACATCGCCTCTTCGAGGATATCGAGCGCCCGGTCGAGTTCATCGCGCGAGATCGTCAGCGGCGGGCATAGCGTGACCACGTTGCCGCCGCCGAGCTTGAAGCTCAGGCCCGCCTCCAGGCAGCGATACAAGAGGCGCTCCGCGAGCGCGTTGGCCTCGGCCTCGTCGCGGCGGCCGATCTCGACGCCGAGATAGAGACCTGCGCCGCGCACCTCGGAGATCAGGGGGTACCGGTCTGCCATCGATCGCAGCCGTTCGAGGGCGTGCGCGCCGAGGACGCGCGCTGCCGCAAGCAGCCCTTCCTCCGCGATCACATCGAGCGTGGCAAGGGCTGCAGCGCAGCCGACCGGGCTCTTCTCGTGGGTGTAGTGGCCGAGCGCTCCCTCGGGCACCACGTCGAGATCGGCCCGTGCCACGATGGCCGCCATCGGCATGATGCCGCCGCCCAGTCCCTTGCCCAGCACGAGAATGTCGGGCGCAGTTTCGGCCTGCTCGCAGACGAACATGGTCCCGGTGCGGCCGAGGCAGCTCGGCACCTCATCGAAGATCAGGAGCGCCCCGTGCCGATCGCAGCTCGCGCGCACGCGGGGCCAGAAGCCGGGCGGCGGCAGTTCGACCGTGGTCCAACGCATCGGCTCGGCGATCACGGCCGCGACGTCGCCCTGCACCTCGAGGACATAATCGATGTAGTCGGCGAGGCGCTCATGCGCGCGGCCGTCCTGTCCGAAGAAGCGCGCGGCCAGTCCCGGCGGCGGCACATGCTCCGTGCCCGGCAGCAGCGGGCCGGCGCCGCGCCGAAACAGGGCTTCGCCGCCGACCGAGACCGCGTCGAGATTGGCGCCGTGGAAAGCATCCCACATGGACAGCGTCTTGTGTCGCCCCGTTGCGTAGCGGGCGAGCTTCAGTGCCATGCCGATTGCAGCTGACCCGCTGGGTGCCAGCAGCACCTTCTCCAGGGGCGCCGGCGTGAGTTCGGCGAGGCGCCGGGCGAGGTCGATGGCGGACTTGTTGGTGTAGCGGCGCGGGCAGAAGGGCAGGGTATCGAGTTGCGACTTGATGGCCGCCACCACGCGAGGATGACCGTAGCCGACCTGATGCACACTGTTGCCGTGGAAATCGAGGATGCGCCGCCCCTGGAGATCGACGATGTGGCTGCCTTCGGCGGCGGTGGCCACGTTCAGGCACGGCGTTGACAGCGACTGTCGCAGGAACCAGCGCTCGTCCTCGTCGAGGCAACTTTGGGTCTCTGCGTCGAGGTGGCGCTTCTGAAACGATCGCCGCTCCGCCGACAAATTGACGTCGCCCTCAGAGGCGCTCATGCCGGACTCGCTTATCTCAGACACGCTCATGTCAGACTCCTGGCCGCTCTCCGCGGGCCAGCCGGCCCTCGATCGCAGCGATCACCGGGATGATGTCGGCGACGCCGTCGATCACGTAATGGGCGCCGGCGCCTTCCAGCCGCTCGACTGCGGCCGCGCGCCGCTCGGCGAAGGCTTTCGGCGGCAACGCCGCCGTGTCGGCGAGCGACAACCCGAACACGTTGCCGGTGACGGCAACGCCGACGGTCCAGCAGCCGCCGTTGAGACCTTCCTTGATACCGACCTCGGTGTCGTCGACCTTGACGCAGCTCCAGGCCGGCCAGACGGCGAGCTCCAGAAAGGCCTTGTAGAGCATGAAGGGCGTGGGTCGGCCGTCGGGCGTGTCCCCGGTGCAAACGATGCTGTCAGGCGAATAGCCCTGCGCCGCCGCAACCGGAATGACCTCGGCCATGATCTCGCGCGTGTAGCCCGTGCTCGAGCCGATCTTCAGGCCGCGGCGCCGCAGGCCGGCGACAGCCTCGGCCACGCCCGGGATCACGTCGGCGTAGCGGGCGGCGACCTCGACATTCATCGGCACGAACACGGCGTAGAGCGCATCGATGTCGGCTTCGATAGGCTCGCGCCCATGCCTGTCGCGCCACGCGGCGGCGATCCGGGGCAAGCGCAGGAGGGCGGCGATGTGCGGGCGCTTGGCCATGCCCATCGGCCCGCGCGCCTCGTCGACGGTGATCGTCACTCCGAAGCGCGCGAATGCCTCGACGAACACGCCCATCGGCGCCAGCGAGCCGTGATCCACCGTCGTGCCGGCCCAGTCGAACACGACGGCCCGGACGTGCTGGAATTTATCGGTCATGTCGTTCGGCTCCCGGACGTCAATTCGTCAATCACTTCCTCGGCGATCGCAAACGAGGTGCTGGCGCCAGTGCCGCTGGTGATCATGACGAGGCGCACAGTTTCAGATGGGCGGTCGATCAGCATCAGCCGGTCGGACGCCGAGGCGTAGGTGCCGATCCAGCGCTCGCGGATGACAGGTGTTGGCCAGGCCATAACCTGCCGGAATTCGTCCATGATCAACTCGTCCACCGTATCCGGACCGAATGGGTCCGGCGTCGCGTCGTAGTGGTGGGAATCGCCGACGACGAGCGAGCCATCCTCGCTCTGCACGGCGATCAGATGCACACCGTTGGCCAGATGCTGGCCCTGCTCGGATTCGAGCCGCTGCTTCAGTGCGGCGGTCTCCGGCAGTTCGGCGTAGCCGAGATAACGCACGAGGCCGAGGTCCGACATCACGGCCGCGTTGAAGCGCGGCATCGCGCTCGCCGATGCGACCCGCAGCATGTGCAGCTTGCATCGGACGAGGCCGTAGCTCGCCAGGCGTTCCGGATAGAGGCTCAGGAAATCGTCGCCGGGGCAGACCACGCAGAGCCGGGCCCTGACCGGCCCTCGTGTGGTGTCGATGACCGGCGGTGTCACCGCCTTGGCCAGCGTCTGATACAGGAAGGTGACGCCGTGCACTTCGGCCAGCCAGCGCGCCAGTGCCGGCACCGCGATGCGCGACTCCACCCGCAAATCGTGCGGGCTCGCCAGCACGGCTAGCAGATCGTCGGTCCGCAGCATCGGGAAACGACGGCCCGCATCAGCCGGGCTCAGAAGCTCGCAACCCTCGCCCATCTCGGTGGTGCGGAACGCCTCGAGCACGGCCACGGCTTCCGGTCGTCGCACCGCGACCGCCAGTCCGACATGCTCGATCCTGATGCCCGCGGCCGGGGCCACTTCGGCCCAGACCTGCCGCGACCGCATCGCCCGCTGCCAGCACTGGCCGCGCTGCTGCCCGGTGACGGTGACGAAGCCGAAATTGCGGATCGAGGCGCCGTTCGCCCTCGCATCGCGCTCGATGACCACGACCCGCAAGCCCCGGCGCACGCCCGCAAGCGCATGGGCGAGACCGCAGATGCCGCCCCCGATAACGGCCAGATCGAATTCGTCTCCTGACACGCTCACCGCTTCCTCCACATCTGCGCGCGCGCAAGATAGCCCTGTGTGAGTAACATGTAGATGGCTCGTGTGACGGCGGAGGTGGCGAACACGACCATGGCCATGGCCGCCGCCGGAGCCACGTCGCCAGCGTCATCCATATTGAGCACGGCGATGGCCGCAAGTGTCGTGTGCGGCGCGTAGATGAAGACCACCGCGGAGACTGTCGTCATCGCGTTCACGAACAGATACATGGCAATATCCAGCACGGCCGGCAGGCAAACCGGCAAGGTCACTCGCATGAAGGTACGCCAGAACGGCACCCTGAGCGATGCCGAAACGGTCTCGAATTCCTGGTCGATCTGCTTGAGCGCCGTCACCGCGGTCAGGTGCGAGACGGAGTAGAAATGCGAGATGGTGCAGATGACGAGGATGGCCATCGTGCCGTAGATGAAGTTCAGCGGATTGGCCGGGTTGTTGAAGAAGAAGATGTAGCCGAGGCCGAGCACCAGCCCGGGAACGGCCAAAGGAAGCAGCGCGAGAAACTGCACGAAACCGCGAATGGTGCGAAAGCGCGGGGTCTTCTCGACGAGATAGGCGCCGGCAAAGATCACCGCAGTCCCGAACAGCGCGGTCAGGCCGGCCATGACGAGTGAGTTGAAATAGCTGCGCCAGCCGCCGCCATCCATCATGTCGAAGTCGAAGTTCTTGAAGCTGGGCGTCAGATTGTAGGGCCAGAACGTCGCGATCGAGGCGAAGAAGGACACGCCGAGAAAGACCAGGATCGCGAACGCGATCAGCGAGCAGATCGCCAGCATCGCGCGATCGATCGTGGCGTCGGGCCTGGGCGCATACGGTACGGCGCGCGCGGAGAGCAGCGCCAACTGGCGTCGCTGCATGAGCTGATCGACGACGAAGGCCAACCCCGCGGGCAACAGCAGGATCAAGCCGACCACTGCGCCCATCCGGAAATTCTGCTGCCCGACCACCTGCTTGTAGATGTCGGTCGCGAGCACGTTGAACTTGCCCCCGATGACCTTCGGCACGCCGAAATCGGTGATCACCAGGGTAAAGACGACGAAGACCGCACTGATCAGGCCATAGCGCGCGCCCGGAATGGTCACCGTCCAGAAGGTGCGGCGCGGACTTGCCCGCAGCACTTCCGCCGCCTCATACAGACGCGCGTCCGAAATCGCCAGCGCCGTGGTGATGATGATGAGCGCGTGCGGGAAGGTCCAGAACACCTCGCCCATGACGATGCCGATCGGACCATAGATCGACGCGCCGAACAGCATCCATTTGACGAGGCCCTGGTTCCCGAACAGGTAGACAAGGCTGATCGCGGGCAGCAACGAGGGTGCGAGAATCGGGATCTGCGCGATGATGCGGAACAGCCCCCGTCCAGGCATGCAGGTGCGGGTGAGTCCGTAGGCGTAGACGAAGGCGAGCAGAACGCAGATGACCGTGCTCAGCAGCGACACCCAGACCGAATGCCAGATCGAATCGGCGAGCGTTGGATTGGCGAAATAGGCCTGGAAATTGGCGAGGCCTATGAAGCTGCCATCAGCCGCCTGGAAGCTCTTGGACAGCAGCGCCCAGAGCGGCAGCAACACGGTGACGATCAACCAGAGGCCGAGCGCCACGACCGCGCCGCGCATGATCCAGTCGTCGCGCCCCAGCTTCTGCCGCAGCGGCGCGATCGCGGCGGCACGGTTCGGCAGAATCAGCGTCTCGGTCGCCATCGCTGGTTTCCCGTGTCAGGCCGTCGCGGAGCGCGGCTGGGCAAATACGCGTAACCGCTTCGGCGGCAGCGCGACCTCGATGGTCGCGCCCGAGGAAATGCCGAGGTCGCGCACGGCGTTGATCGAAAAGTCGGCCGAGAAGTTCAGGCTCGTGCCGCTCGCATGCAATGTCGTTGCGAAATGATTGCCGATGAATTCCATGACGCCGACCTGGACCGACAGGCGATTGTCCGAATGCTCGCCGATGTCGCGCACCACCACGTCCTCCGGCCGAAGGCAGACCGTGACGGCCGCGCCTTCGCCGAGCTGTACCTCCTCGCTGAAGTCGAGCACGGCACCCCTGACATTCGCGCGCTTGCTGGTGACGAGGCGTCCCTCCAGAAAGTTCATCTTGCCGACGAAGTCGGCGACGAAAGCGGTCGCGGGTCGGCCGTAGATCTCGTCGGGCGTGCCCACCTGCTCGATCCTGCCATTGCTCATCACCACGATCCGGTCGGACATGGTGAGAGCCTCCTCCTGGTCGTGGGTCACCATGATCGTGGTCAGCTTGAGACGTTGCTGCAGGTCGCGGATCTCGCCGCGCAGCCGCGCCCGGACGCGCGCGTCGAGCGCGGATAGTGGTTCGTCCAGCAGCAGAAGGCCGGGCGATAGCGCCAGCGCCCGGGCGAGCGCGACGCGCTGCTGCTGCCCGCCTGAGAGCTGGGCCGGATATTTGCCGGCTTGCTCGGGCAGGCCGACAAGTTCGAGAAGCTCCTTGACCCGTCTGTCGATCTCGACGCGAGGCGTGCCGGCCGACACCAGGCCGTAGGCCACATTGTCCTTGATCGTCAGGTTCGGGAACAAGGCATAGGACTGGAACACGATGCCGAAGTCGCGCTTGGCGACCGGCAACGTCGAGATGTCCCGCCCGCCTTGATGGATCGACCCGGCGGTCTGCACGTCCAGTCCGGAGATGGCGCGCAACAGCGTGGTCTTGCCGCAGCCGGATGGCCCGAGGAACGAGACGAACTCCCCGGGCATGATGTCGAGGTCGATAGTGTCGAGCGCGGTGAACGCACCAAACTTTTTCGAGAGGTTGCGGATGCGGAGATAGGGCACCGTCGTCGGCGTGCTGTCCATTGTACTGTCCCGCATTGACCGGCGGCGCCCATGCACCGCCGGCTTGGTCGCTCCTGGGATCCCCGGCAGGATCCTCGGTTCAGGTCCCAGTTCAGGTTCTTCAGTTCAGTTCGTCAGTTCTTGGGCTCGGACTTGCCGTCGTAGCGCTTGCTCCACTCCGCCAGGATCTTGTCGCGGTTCTCGGCGGCCCAGGCAAAGTCGTTCTTGATCAGCATCTTGTTGATGTCACCCTGGATGAACTCCATGGAGCTTGCGATGCCGGGCAACGCGACGATGGCGAAGTTCTCGGCGTAGAGCTTGTTGGCCTCCGCCGTCGCGGCCCAGTCGGCAAGCTTCTTCGCCGCCTCGGACTCCTTGGTGGTCTTCATGATCCCGATAGCTTCCATATCCCAGCCGAGGCCTTCCTTGGGCAGGACAATGCTGATGGGCGCTCCACCCTTCTTGGTCTTGTTGGCGCGATACTCGAACGAGAGGCCTATCGTGTACTCGCCGGCGGCGGCCTGTCGGCACGGCTTCGAGCCGGAATGCGTATAGGCCGCGATGTTCTTGTGAAGATCGTCCATGTACTTCCAGCCCTCGTCCCAGCCGAACATCTGGAGCCAGGCGGAGACCATCAGAAAACCGGTCCCCGAGGAGGCCGGGTTCGGCATGGCGATTTGTCCCTGATAGACCGGCTTGGTCAGATCGGCCCAGGAGGCGGGCTCCGGCAGGTTCTTCTTGCTGGATTCCACGGTGTTGACGCAAAAGGCCGATGCCCAGACGTCCATGCCCACCCACTCCGGCGAGGCAGCGGGATCGCGCATCTTGGCGTCGACCTTGTCGAGACCCGCCGGCGCGTAAGGCATCAGCATGCCTTCCTTCTGCAGCAGCATCAGCGAGGTTGCGGCAAGACCCATGACCACATCGGCCTTGGGGCTTGCCTTTTCCGCGAGGAGCTTCGCGGTGATGATGCCGGTGGAGTCGCGGACCCAGAGGATGTTGATGCCCGGATTGGCCTTCTCGAACGCGGCCTTGTAGGGCTTGATCTGATCGGCCTCCAGCGCCGTGTAAACGGTGAGGTCGGCCGCGCGAGCTGCAGTGCTGAGGCAGAACATAGCCGCGGTGATCGACACAACAGCGCATCGCAGACCGCTTGTCGTGCACAGGTTCATGTCGGGCTCCATCGATGTTGGCCACGGGCTGGCACCGTCCGGGCAGGGAACCGATATTGTTAGATGACATTTCCGTGACGTACATGTCGGATTTTGTGCACGGCGCGCCTCGATCGCGGTGTCTCTGCACACATTGAGTGCAATGTCCCCAATGCAAGCGTCTGCTTCGAGCTTCTTCAGCGACTCCGCTTGGCGTGAGCAATGATGCGCGTTTGCCGCTGATTGTGTTGCGGTCGTCGTGGCTTAGCCGAATGGACATTGCTCCGTCCGGCCGGCGCGCTTCTACTTTGCATGGGGTTGTTTGTCGCTTTTTTGCGGGAAGGCTCCTGAGGCTGCTGCGCCGGCGGGGAGGGACCGTTGTCTACACACCGCTGGCGCTTGGACAAAAAAGAAAGGCCCGGTCGTGCGACCAGGCCTTTCTCGTATCAGTGTCCGTAGCCCGGATGGAGCGGAGCGCAATCCGGGGCCTTGCAACGCGGACGGACCGTCCCGGATTTCGCTACGCTCCATCCGGGCTACAAGTCTCCGCGCTTACGCGGCCGTCGAAGCCTTCCGCGCTGCCTTCTCCTGCGCGGCGGCGGCCTCGTCCTTGCGAATCTCCGACAGGCGCTTCTGCACTTCCGCCGAGAAGATGTACTGCGCCGGGCGCTGCTTGGACATGTCGATCTCGGGCGCCATCGGACCGGTGGTCCTGATGCCGCGCAGCGACACCCACATCGCCTTGAGCGGGTTGTTGAGGGCTGCGGTCGCCGCCGTCGGCTCGTAGCCGCAATGGGCCATGCAGTCGGCGCACTTCTCGTACTTGCCGGTGCCGTAGGTCTCCCAGTCGGTGGTGTCCATCAGCTCCTTGAAGGTCTTGGCATAGCCTTCGCCGAGCAGATAGCAGGGCTTCTGCCAGCCGAAGATGTTGCGCGCGGGCATGCCCCACGGCGTGCACTCGTATTCCTGGTTGCCGGCGAGGAAGTCGAGGAACAGGCCGGAATGCATGAAGTTCCACTTCTTGCCCTTGCCCATCGCAAAGACGTCGCGGAACAGCTTCTTGGTCTTGGTGCGGTTGAGGAAGTGCTCCTGGTCCGGCGCACGCTCATAGGCGTAGCCCGGCGACATCGAGACGCCGACACCGAGCTCGACGGTGAGGTCGAGGAACTTTGCGATCTCCTCGGCCGGATGGCCGTCGAAGATGGTGGCGTTGACGTTGACGGTGAAGCCGCGCGCCTTGGCCGCCTTGATCGCGGAGACGGCGCGGTCGAACACGCCCTTCTGCGACACGGCCTTGTCGTGATGGTCCTTCAGGCCGTCGAGATGCACGGAGAAGAACAGATACGGGGAGGGCGTGAACAAATCGAGCTTCTTCTCGAGCAGCAGCGCGTTGGTGCAGAGCGAGACGAACTTCTTGCGCTCGACGAGGCCGCGCACGATCTCGCCGATCTCCTTGTGGATCAGCGGCTCGCCGCCGGGAATCGCCACCATCGGCGCGCCGCATTCGTCGGCCGCGTCCCAGCACTCCTGCGCCGTCATGCGGCGGTTGAGGATCGCATCCGGATAGTCGATCTTGCCGCAGCCGACGCAGGCGAGGTTGCAGCGGAACAGCGGCTCCAGCATCAGCACGAGCGGATAGCGTTTGCGGCCAAGCAGTTTCTGCTTGAGCAAATAGCCGCCGATACGCATTTCCTTGAAGAAGGGGATAGCCATTACAAGTTTCTTTCTGGGCTTGGAATTCAGGTAGGTCAGCTCGCAGCCAGTTGGGCCGGAAGCCGGAATTCGATGTTTTCCTCGCGGCCCGGGAGCACCGAGACCGTCACGGGTCCGATCCGCCGCAGAGCTTCGATCACGTCATCCACCAGCACCTCGGGCGCCGAGGCGCCGGCCGTGAGGCCGACGGTCCTGGCACCTTTCAACCACTCCGGATTGAGCTTGCTGCCATCCGCGATCAAATAACTCGCGACGCCGGCTTCGGTGCCGATTTCGCGGAGCCGGTTCGAGTTCGAGCTATTGGCAGCGCCCACCACCAAGATCACGTCGACCAGCTTGCTCAAGTCCCTTACCGCAGATTGGCGGTTCTGTGTCGCATAGCAGATATCCCGGATGTCGGGGCCTTGAATATCTGTAAATCTGGCCTGAAGCGCCGCGATAATGTCCCTGGTGTCATCGACCGACAGCGTGGTCTGGGTGATGTAGGCCACTGGCGTATCCGCAGGCAGCGTCAGCGCCTTAACCTCTTCGACGCTCTGGACCAGCAGCACGGGCCCTGGAACCTGGCCCATCGTGCCCTCGACCTCGGGATGGCCGGCATGGCCGATCAGGATCAGCGTGCGGCCCTTGGTGATGTAGCGCTTCCCCTGATTGTGAACTTTCGTGACCAGCGGGCAGGTGGCATTCAGCACCGGAAGGTCGCGGGCGGCGGCCTCCTCCTCGACGCTGCGGGCGACACCATGGGCGCTGAAGACGGTCACGGCCTTGGGCGGAACCTCGGACAGTTCCTCGACAAAGATCGCGCCCTTGTTCTTCAGGCTCTCGACGACGTATTTGTTGTGCACGATCTCATGGCGCACGTAGACGGGCGGGCCGTACTTCTCCAGCGCCCGTTCCACGATCTCGATCGCACGCACCACGCCCGCGCAAAAGCCGCGCGGCTGCGCCAGATAAACTTCCATTGGACGCCCATCACGCAAGTTGCATCAATCCGCTTCTTAAGTCCCCAGCGGCACCCCGATACTGACCAGTGAGCTGCAATATCCGCACCACTGGTTTCGCGCACGCGGTAGCCGCCCACCCATTCGGGGCTCCAGCGTATGGAGGCACAGGACTTTGTGTCAAAAAATCGGCAACAAGGAAAGCCGGAATGCACGTGGAGTTCCGTCTCGGGAGGCTTGGCGGTATTATAGTAAACCGGGCCGGAGCGACATTTGTGCCCATCCCTTCGTCACTTTCCTGCCTCAACTCCCCGGCTATACCGGCCATCCCGCATGATTTTGCCACGCTCTCCCGCCGTTTACTTCGAACCTTGTTCCGGCGAGTGCCACTCAAAACAGCAATAGGTTTCGCCTGGGAACTCCGTTAAACAGCGGGCGTTTTTCGGCAAGCTGTTAACAGCAGAAAGAAAAGAAGTGCTGCAAAGCGTAGTCGTTGCCATCGTCAGGGCCTGCACCCGGTTTGCCACCCTCGTCGTCGTTCTCGGGCTCCTGCTGGCAGTGGGAGCGGGCTATTACACGTCCCAGCACTTCGCCATCAACACCGACATCAATTCGCTGATTGCCCAGAATCTGGACTGGCGGCAGCGCGACCAGCAGTTCGACCGCGCCTTCGACCGCGATGCCACGATCACGGCGGTCGTCGAGGCCAGGACACCGGAGATGGCGTCCGCCGCGGCGGACGCGCTGTTTGCCAAGCTGAAGGACGACAAGACCAACTTCCAGTCGATGCAGCAGCTCGGCACCGGCGAATTCTTCGAGAAGAACGGCCTGCTGTTCCTGCCGACCGAGGAGGTCGCCAAGGCCACCAGCCAGTTCGAGRCAGCCGCCCCCCTGATCGAGATCATGGCCGGCGATCCCTCGATCCGAGGCCTGACCGGCGCGCTGGAGACCGGGCTTGCCGGCGTCAAGCGCGGCCAGGTCAAGCTCGACAATACCGCGCGTCCCTTCAACCAGATCGCGCAGACGGTCGAGACCGTGCTCAACAAGGGCAAAGCGAGCTTCTCCTGGCGCGAGCTGGTCAGCGACGAGCCGCTGACGGATTCGGACAAGCGCGCCTTCATCGAGTTCAAGCCGATCCTGGACTACAACGCGCTCGAGCCCGGCAAGGGCGCCACCGACGCGATCCGCAAGGCTGCGGCCGAGCTGGATTTCCCGACCAAATACCAGGCGCGGGTGCGGCTGACCGGTCCGGTGCCGATCGCCAATGAGGAATACGCCACCGTCCAGGAGGGCGCCGTCGTCAACGGCGTCGGCACCGTCCTCGTCGTGCTGCTGATCCTGTGGCTGGCGCTGCATTCGGCGAAGATCATCTTCGCGGTGTTCATCAATCTCTTCGTCGGGCTTGCGATCACGACCGCCGCCGGTCTGATGATGGTGGGCTCGTTCAATTTGCTGTCGATCGCGTTCGCGGTGCTGTTCGTCGGCCTCGGCGTCGATTTCGGCATCCAGTACAGCGTTCGCTATCGTTCGGAGCGCTACAAGCACAACGATCTGACCGGCGCGCTGGTGCTGGCCGCCAAGCGCTCGGCGGTGCCGCTGTCGCTCGCGGCGATGGCGACCGCGGCCGGCTTCCTCTGCTTCATGCCGACCGACTACAAGGGCATCGCGGAGCTCGGCCAGATCGCCGGTGTCGGCATGCTGGTCGCGTTCCTGTCCTCGATCACCATCCTGCCGGCAATGCTGAAGCTGCTGAACCCGCCCGGCGAGAAGGAGCCGGTCGGCTACGCCTTCCTGGCGCCGCTCGATCACTTCCTGGAGAAGCACCGTGTGCTGGTCGTCGGCGGCACGCTGCTGCTGGCGCTCGCCGGCCTGCCGCTGCTCTACTTCATGAAGTTCGATTTCAACCCGATGAACCTGCGCAACCCGAAGGCGGAGTCGATCGCGACCTTCCTCGATCTGCGCAAGGACCCGAACACCGGCGCCAACGCCATCAACGTGATGGTCACGTCCGAGGAGCAGGCGAGGCAGGTCGAGGCGAAGCTGGAGAAGGTGCCCGAGGTGCTGCGGGTGATGTCGCTCAACAGCTTCGTGCCGGAGGATCAGGCGCCGAAGCTGAAGCTGCTCGCGCAGGGTGCCAAGGTGCTGAACCCCGCGCTCAATCCGGACCAGATCGACGCGGCGCCGACGGACCAGGAGAACGTCGAGGCGCTGAAATCCTCGGTCGACAATCTGCGCAGGACCGCGGGCGACGCGAAGGGCCCGGGCGCAGTCGCCTCGCGCCGCCTCGCCGACGCGCTCGGCAAGCTCGCCAATGCGGACGAAGCCACGCGCAACAAGGCGCAGGACGTGTTCGTCACGCCGATGAAGATCGTGTTCGACCAGCTCAGGAACGCTCTGCTGGCCGAGCCGGTCACCCTGAAGTCGCTGCCATCAGATCTCGTCAACGCCTGGAAGAGCAAGGACGGCATCATCCGCGTCGAAGCGTTGCCGAAGGGCGATCCCAACGACAACGACACGCTGCGCAAATTTGCGGCGGCGGTGCTCAAGGCCGAGCCGACCGCGATCGGCGGGCCGGTCTCGATCCTCAAATCGGGCGACACCGTGGTGAAGGCGTTCATCCACGCCGGCATCTATGCGCTATTGGTGATCGGCCTGTTGCTGTGGATCACGCTGCGCCGGTTCGTCGACGTGCTGATGACGCTGGTGCCGCTCCTGGTTGCGGGCGCGGTGACGCTCGAGATCTGCGTGCTGATCGGCCTGCCGCTCAATTTCGCCAACATCGTCGCGTTCCCGCTGCTGCTCGGCGTCGGCGTCGCCTTCAAGATCTACTATGTCGTGGCCTGGCGCTCCGGCAGAACAAACTTGCTTCAGACCAGCCTGACGCGCGCGATCTTCTTCAGCGCGCTGACGACGGCGACCGCGTTCGGCAGCCTGTGGCTGTCGAGCCATCCCGGCACCTCCAGCATGGGCAAGCTGCTGGCGCTCTCGCTGGTGACGACGCTCGCCGCCGTGCTGCTGTTCCAGCCGGCCCTAATGGGCAAACCCCGCAATCTCAGGGAGTAGGCAGATGTCGCCGACGGGGTCGGCGGCGTTCTTCTGACCGGGCTTGGCGGTGGTGGCGGTCTTCGGGGCTGCGGGGGCAGGGGCCGGTGCTGTGGCGCCGGTCGTACCGCCTGTGGTGCCACCTGTGGTGCCTTGGGCTTTCGGCGCCGCGCCGGTGGGCTTCGGCGCGCCCCCCTTGGCCATGGCGTTGGCGGTGCTCAAAGGAATCGGCGGGCCGACGCGGGTCCAGGTCTCGCCACCGCAGAGGAAGCCCAGGACGCAGCCCTTGATTTCGAGCTGGTCGGTGCCGACGGGCGTGATGGTCGCGCTGTAGAGCTGGCCGTCCTTGGCGTTGTAGACCTGCCCTTCCCACTGATCGACGCCGGGCTTCTTCTTCATGTCGATCAGGGTCGCCATGCCTAGCGTCGGCCTGGTCTTTTTCGACGCATCCGGATTGTATTCATCGCGGCCGCCGGGCTGCTTTTCCCAGGAAACCGCGCCCCACATGCTGCCATTGCATTGGGCGACACGAATGTTGGCGACGGCGTCGGCAACCCGCCAGTCGCCGGTCGGATCGGCGGCGAGCGCCGGGGTCAGGCCGGTGAATCCGCCAGCCAGTATTAGTCCGGTGTAAAGGGCTAAACGCATGATAGTTCCTTGGCAGTGCAACATGGTTTAAAGCTGTGCTTGCGAAGATGGTCCGAAAAAGGGCAAAAGGCCGCACAGACCGTTTTCAGCAACGGTCCGTTTTCAGTTGACGAGACGGCCCTCAACCGAAGTATGTAGCGGATGCACAGCCCAAATCCAGATATGTCTCAGCTGTTCGCGGACCGCCAGGCCCAGCGCAGCGCCCTGCATAATCGGCACCTGAACGAGCAGTTCGTTCGGGTCCTGAAGACGATCGGCTACGATGTCGGCTTCCAGAAGGGGCAGGGGCAGTATCTCTACGATCGCGATGGTGCCCGCTATCTCGACCTCTTGTCCGGTTTTGGTGTGTTCGCGATCGGGCGCAACCATCCGGTGATGCGCGATGCGCTCAAGAGCGTGCTCGATGCCGACCTGCCCAATCTCGTCCAGTTCGACGTCTCGGTGCTCGCAGGCGTGCTCGCCGAGCGGCTCCTGAAATACGTCCCCTATCTCGACAAGGCGTTCTTCGCCAATTCCGGCGCGGAATGCGTCGAGGCGGCGATCAAGTTCGCGCGCGGGGCCACCGGCCGGCCGGGCATCGTCTATTGCGCCCACGGCTATCACGGCCTGACCTACGGCGCGCTGTCGCTGACCGGCGATTCGAACTTCCGCACCGGCTTCGAGCCATTGCTGCCGGGCTGCACCTCGATTCCGTTCAACGACCTTGCCGCGCTTGAAAAGGCGCTGGCGTCGCGCGAGGTCGCGGCCTTCGTCGTCGAGCCGATCCAGGGCAAGGGCGTCAACATGCCCACGGACGAGTTCCTGCCGGGCGCGGCCGCGCTCTGCAAGAAATACGGCACGCTGTTCGTCGCCGACGAGATCCAGACCGGCATGGGCCGCACCGGCCGCTTCCTCGCGGTCGAGCACTGGAACGTCGAGCCCGACATGGTGCTGCTGTCGAAGTCGCTGTCGGGCGGCCACGTGCCGGTCGGTGCGGTGCTGACGCGCAAGAGCATCTTCGACAAGATTTTTAATCAGATGGACCGCGCCGTGGTGCACGGTTCGACCTTCTCCAAGAACGACCTCGCGATGGCTGCGGGCATTGCCACGCTCGATGTCATGGAATCCGAGAAGCTGATCGAGTCCGCCGCCAAGCGCGGCGCCGAGCTGCGACTGGCGCTGACGCGCATGGTGCCCGGCTACGAGCTGATGAAGGAAGTGCGCGGCAAGGGCCTGATGATCGGCATCGAGTTCGGGCCGCCGAAGTCGCTGCGGCTCCGGGCCTCCTGGAACGTGCTGGAGGCCGCCAACAAGGGCCTGTTCTGCCAGCTCATCACCGTGCCGCTGTTCAAGGATCACAAGATCCTCACACAAGTCGCCGGCCACGGCAGCCACACCATCAAGCTCTTGCCGCCGCTCACCATCACCGAAGAGGACTGCGGCTGGATCGAGCGCGCCTTCGACGACGTCATCGCCGGCAGCCACAAGGTCCCCGGCGCGATCTGGTCGCTCGGCAAGACGCTGGTCGACAACGCGGTGCGGCGGTCGGCGTAAGGTCTCCGCCGCGGCCTGGTGTCGCGACCTGCGGCCTGCTGAAGCAGTCCGCCTTCTGAAACTCGAAATCGGCACCTACTTTTCCGGCATTGACCTGACCGGGAGAGGAGTCGGCGATGCCTGTGACTGGCGGCTGTCATTGCGGTGCGATCCGCTATGAAGTGAACGGCGACATGATGGTGCACGCGCTCTGCCATTGCGTGGACTGCCGTCGCCACTCCGGGGCACCGATGGTCGGGTGGGCGATGTATCCGCTCGAAGCGGTCAAGGTGGTCCGCGGCGAAGCGAAGATCTATCACTCCTCCGAGCATGGACGCCGCCACTTCTGCGCCGATTGCGGCACGGGGCTGTTCTACGTCAACGAAAACCTGATGCCGGGCATCATCGACATCCAGAGCGGCACGTATGATGACCCCGATGCCGTTCCGGCGATGATGCACATCCAGGTCGCCGAGCGGATTGGTTGGATGGAGCGGGCCCACGAACTGCCCGTCTTCGAACGATTTCCTCCGCTCGAATGACGGCGTGGAGGCATCGTACGACTGCTCAGGCCGCCTTCGAGGGCTCCGGGGGACACGTCGAGCGGAATCAGGAATTCTTCGCGCAGAACTTCGCATGGGTGCATAGGCTGAGCTTCCTGGCCATCGTCATGTTCTCCTCAAGTCACGAGCCGTTGCTTCTGTACTGACCCGGCGATTGTCCGTGGAGACGGCTGAACGCTTTCGAAAACGCAGGCCCGGACTCATAGCCGACGGCAAGTGCGATCTCTTCAATGGAGCTGCGGGTCTCACGTAGGGCTTTTGCCGCCAAGTTCATCCGCCAGCGCGCGAGATAGGCGCGCGGCGGCTCACCGATCAAATGGGTGAACCTGCGCGCGAAGGTGGCGCGAGACAGACGCGCATGATCAGCCAATGCCGCGACAGTCCAGTTTTCCTCGGGCTGCTCATGGATTAGCCGCAAGGCGCGGGCGACGGCCGGATCGCGCATTGCACCGAACCAGTCCGCCGCACCTTCGCCCTGGTTGTCCGCCCATGCCCGCAGGAGCAAAACAAGTGCGCTATCGAGCAGGCGCGATGCGATGATATCGGCCGCCGTTCGAGCAGCGTGCGCTTCGACGCGAAGCAACTCCAGCACAAGCCGTAATGGCTCGTTCGCCTCGACCTGTTGCGCGGTGAGGTGAATGAGGGGCGGCATCAATGATACCATCGGATGCGGTGCCGCCTCGACGGTCTGATATTTTGCGCATAGTAGCGTCGTTGTATCCGGCGCGGAGACGCTTCGGTGGGATGGTCCCGCGGACAGCGCCTCGCGAATGGGAACGATCGCGGCATCCGACGGGTCGCTCAGGGCGTGGCCCACACCGCTCGTCACCAGGACGACATCGCCGCGCGAAAGCCGAATGGCGTCCTCACGGCCGGCCAGCCTCAGCCAGCAGCCGCCCGCGAGAACGACGTGAATGGCGGAGCTTCGCTGCGGATCGACACCGATACCCCAGGGGCGATGCAACACCGCCGTTCCGAGGAAGGCGCCGCCGGTGCGATACGGCGCCAACATGTCCGATATGGCATCCAAGCGTCCGCTCCAGCGTCCCGATCGGGTCTGTTTGAGACGATCGGACATGATTTTGCAAGTCGCGCACATCGACGGCGCCGACGCGCCGGCCCAGAACGGATGACAGCAATTTCACTGGAGACGAACTCATGAGTGGGACTTCGGCCAACAAGGCCATCGTACGCGACTTCCTGGAAAGGGCTATCAACCAGGGAAATTTCGACGCTGCCGCGATCCATTTCGGGCTGCGCTATGTCCAGCACAACCCCATGATCGCGGATGGCGTCGAGGGCATCCAGAAACATCTGTCCGAATTGCGCCGGCAGTTTCCGGAATTGCGCGCCGAGGTGAAGCGCATCGTTGCCGAGCGCGATCTCGTCGTCGCACACGTTCACGCGCAGCGCACGCCCACCGACCCCGGCCTTGCCATCGTCGACATCTTCCGGCTGGAGGATGGCAAGCTGGTGGAGCATTGGGAGGTGCGGCAACCCGTGCCCGATGCGGCCGTGCACGGCAACGGGATGTTTTAACGGCATCGAGCGCGGGCGACCGGGTCGTGCTCACCCGGCAGCCCGAGCGGCCGCGATGGCGTGTGGCGCTGCCTTGACACCGTCATTGCCTGGCTTCGGCCGCAACGACGGCGGAGCGCGCTACCCCTCCACATTCGCCTTCATCGCCGTCTCGAACTTGTCGACGAACTCGGCGAGCTCGTCGGCGCCGAGATCGCTGACGGCCCAGAAGTTCAGGCCGCGATTGCCCCAGCGGCGGCAGTTGAAGCCCTGCATGGTCTGGGTCTTCGGCGAACGATGCTCGACACTCGCGGTCTGCGACACGAACAGGTTGATGACGTGCTGCCGGCGCCGGTAGACCACCGCGCCGATGGCGCGGGCGTCGATATAGTCGAGCCGGCCGCCGACCAGCGTAAAACCCTGCGCGGTGAGATCGATCACCGGCGGCGCCACGTCGAGCTTGCCGTTGAACCAGGGTTTGACGGTGTGCTGGTCGGTCGAGATCACGTCGGTCAGATGGCCCGCCTGAAGCGAGCGCAGATGGGCGGAGACGACTTCGGACAGGATGCGCTGCTGGTCGTCCTGGCGCAGCACGACGGCGACGACCCCGCTGGCGGCGAGCGCCGAGACCGCGGAGCCCATCGCGAAGCCGCGCAGCACGGAGCGGCGGCTGGGCTGGCGCTGCGGTTGTGGCAGCGATGCCTCGATCCGGGCGCGCAGGCTTGCCGGCGCGGTGTAGCGCAGGTTGGTATCGGCGAGCGCGCGCTGCATCTCGCGTTGCGCCGCAAGCTCCGCGGCGCAGGCCGGGCAGCTTGCGATATGCGCCTCGACCTCGCGCGCGTGGCCGGCATCGAGCTCGTTGTCGAGCAGCGCATGAAGCAGGATCTTTGCTTCGTCGCAGGTCATTTCGAGTGCTCCTCTTCCGCCATCCAGGCCGCGCGCAGCATGGCGCGGGCGCGTGCGAGGCGGGACATCACGGTGCCGACGGGGGCGCCGACGGCCTCGGCGATTTCACGATAGGACAGGTTGCTGATCTCCCGCAGCACGAAGGTTTCCTTGAACGGTTCGGCGAGCGCATCGATCAGCTTGCGAATGGCGCCGGCGTCGCGGCTGCGCAGCACTTCGGTTTCAGGGCTCGCCTCGGTCTCCTGCCATATCGGCGTCTGCTCGGCGGCGCCCGGCATATCCTCGATCGCTGTGTGCGAATGCGCGCGCCTGGCATATTCTGCGTTGCAGACGTTGCGCAGGATCGCGAACAGCCAGGGCTTCATCGCCGGCCCCCGATAGCTGTCGAAATGCTTCAGCGCGCGCAGATAGCATTCCTGCACGGCGTCCTCGGCATCGGAGGCGTCGCGCAGCAAATAGCGCGCGAGCGTGTAGACGTCGTCGAGATAAGGCAGCGTCGCTTCGCGGAAGCGCTGCGCCTTCTGCACATCGTCGGTGACGGGCATCGCCTCTCGCTTTGCCTCTTGGTCTGCTGGCGGCTTCGTTTCGTCCCTATGCGTGACTGAAGGCGCACGAGCCCGGCCGGCGTGGGACCACCGGCCGGGCAAGACGTTGATGCCTTGGTTTGAGATGTTACTCAACCTTGATCATCCCCGTCATGTGCGGATGCAACGAACAAAAATATTTGTAGTCGCCCGCATTGGTGAAGGTGAACGAGAATTTGTCGTCGGTGTCGAGCGTCTTGGACCTGAACTTGCCGGCCGACACGATGGTGTGGGGAATGTCGTCCCGGTTGGTCCAGGTCACGGTGGTGCCGGCCTTGATCTTGAGCTCGGCCGGCTGGAACACGAAATTGTCGATATGCACCTCCGTGTCGTCGGCGGCGCGGGCAGTCGTGACGGGCAGCAGGATGGCCGCGGCCAAAGCGACACCGAAGTCGCGGCGATTGAGTGTCTTCATTGTCAGCTTCCGATCAACCCTGAATTCAGCCTTGAATCAACCTTGGAGCGGCGTGTCGATGATCGCGAGCCGCTGCTCGTTCTGCTTGAAGTTGATGCTGGCAACGCCGAGCATGGAGCGCAGCCTTGCGTCCTCGACCTTCATCGGTCCGGGCGAGGGGGCCGTCCCGGGCGCCGGCTGCGGGAAGGCGGTCGAGCGCGCCGTATGGAAGGTGAGGTTGCCCTCGACCTTCTGCATGACCTGGTGGATGTGGCCGTTCAGCACGGTGACCGAGCCAAAGCCCTTGACGTATTCGAGCGCGCGGCCGCCGTCCTCGGTGCCCCAGCCCCATTCCGGATAGACGGTCCAGAGCGGGATGTGCGCGAACAGCACGATCGGCGTCGATTTCGACTTGCCGCGCAGATCGTCCTCCAGCCAGGCGAGCTGCTCGGCGCCGAGATTGCCGAGCCCGCCGGCCTTGAGGTCGACGACGTTGACGAGGCCGATGAAGTGCACGCCGCCGGCATCGAAGGAATACCAGCCCTGGCCCTTGGTGCCGCGGCCGTAGCGATCACGATAGAATTTCACCTCCTCGTCGAGGAAGTCATGCTCGCCCGGCACGTAGTGCACATCGAGCTTGCTCTGCGAGATGATGCGCTCGGCATTGTCGAACTCGGCGGCCTTCGAAAGGTGGGTGATGTCGCCGGTGTGGATCATGAACGACGGCTTGGCCGGCATCGCGTTGATCTTGTTGATGGCTTCCTCCAGCGTGCCGAGCGCGTTGGGATTGGCCGGCTTGTCGAAGCCGACATGGCTGTCGCTGATCTGGAGGAAGGTCATGCCGGGTGCGGTCGCGGCCTGCGCGGAATCGATGATGCCGAGCGAGCGCGGCACCCCGCCCGTGATGGTCCAGAGCACCCCGGTGCCGGCCCAGGTCATGCATTCCAGCACCTTGCGGCGGTTCAAGCCGTCGTCGCCGTGATCGTGTCCGCTCATCGCGCAGCTCCTCGTGCCCGGAATTGGGCTTCGGGGAGGTGATTGGGGGAGGGGCGGGTTTATTCGCGGGTGGCGATGACGTTTTCGTGAGGGGGGTAGCCCGTATGGAGCGAAGCGGAATACGGGGCCAGATTTGCGACAGTTCCCGGATTGCGCTTCGCTCCATCCGGGCTACAGACCGGAGTTCGCGAACTCCCGCACGGCCTCCACCACGCGTGCCGGCACTTCCTGCGCCACGCAGTGTCCGGCGTCCTCAAAGACCAGCGTGCCGACGCGCGGAATCAGCGACACGGCGCGCGACGCCATCGCCTTGTAGATCGGCCCGGACTTCGCGGCAGTCGTGATGCGCACGGGGCAATCGATCTCGGCGAGCCCTCCAAACGGGTTACCGCGGGCATCGCCAACGTAAACCTGCTCGATCGCCTCGTAGATCGGACGCAGCATCGCGGATTCGATCTCGGGCGTGCAGGAGAGTCGGACCCGGCCATCGTCGAGCGGCACGAAGCCATGCCTCACATAGGCCCACAGCGACGTCTCGGTCCAATCGGCAAACGTCGGCGCCGTGCGGTAGCGCTCGAAGACGGCATCAGCGCTGTCGAACTCGGCCCGCCGGCGCAGTGTGCCCTGCACGAGGGACAAGGACTCTTCGCTCAATCCTCCGGGCCGCGCCGCGCGCGGGTCCATGACGGTCGGTTCCATCACGAACAGGCGTGTGAAGCGTCCGGGCAGTAGCTTTGCCGCAAGCAGAAGATCGGTCGCACCGGCGCTGTGGCCGATGCCGTAGACGTCGCGCAGGTCGAGCGCATTGATCACCCGGCAGACGTCCTCGGCGTAGTCGAGAAAATGATAGGAGCCCGGCTTGTGGCTCGCGCCATGGCCGCGGCGGTCGAGCGCATAGACGGTGTAGGCCGATGCAAGCTCGCGCGCGACCTCCTCCCAGACATCGGCGACGAAACCGGTGCCGTGCACGAGCAGGGCAGGCGGCTTCCCGCTCTCGCCCCATTGCAGCATGGCGATCTCTGCGTCGGCCGGGCCGATTGGAAAGCGGTGCGGATTGATCATGAGTACAGAGGTGATGCGTCGCAGCCCGGATGGAGCGTAGCGTAATCCGGGGCCAGCATTGCGGCAACTTCCCGGATTGCGCTTCGCTCCATCCGGGCTACGGGGGTCGTTTACTTCGCATCCTCCAGGATCATGCTCGCGCCCTTCTCGGCGATCATCGCCGTCGGCGTGTTGGTATTGCCCGACGTGATCGTCGGCATGATCGAGGCATCGACGATGCGCAGGCCGCTGAGGCCGTAGAAGCGCAGGCGCTCGTCGACCACCGCCATCGGGTCATTCGCCGCGCCCATCTTCGCCGTGCCGACCGGATGGAAGATGGTGGTGCCGATGTCGCCGGCGGCCTTCGCGAGCGACGCATCGTCGTCGCCGACGGAGGGGCCGGGCAGATATTCGCTCGGGCGGTACTTTGCGAGCGCCTTCTGCTGCATCAGCCGGCGGGTGGTGCGGATGGCGTCGGCGCCGACCTGGCGGTCGTCGTCGGTCGACAGATAATTCGGCGCGATGATCGGCTTCTCGTCCGGGCTCGCCGAGCGCAGCCGCACGGTGCCGCGCGAGGTCGGCTGCAGATTGCAGGCGCTCACCGTGATCGCGGGGAAGCGGTGCAGGGGATCGCCGAACTTGTCGAGCGACAGCGGCTGCACGTGGAACTGGATGTTGGCGCGCGCGCGCGTTGGATCGGAACGCGTGAAGATGCCGAGCTGCGACGGCGCCATGGTCAGCGGACCGCGGCGTCGGAAGGCGTAATCGAGCCCCATCAGGCCGCGGCGGAACAGATTGTAATAGGTCTCGTTGAGCGTGCGCACGCCCTCCACCTTGTAGATCGCGCGCTGCTGGAGATGGTCCTGGAGATTGCGGCCGATACCGGGCTTGTCCATCACGATGTCGATGCCGAGCGGCGACAGCCAGTCGGCGGGCCCGATGCCGGAGCGATGCAGCACCTGCACCGAGCCGATCGAGCCGGCCGAGAGGATCACCTCGCGCCTGGCGCGCGCCTCGATGATCTCGCCGTTCTGGATGAAGCGCACGCCGGCGGCGCGGCCCTGCTCGATGATCAGGCGATCGACCAGCACGTGCTTCTCGAGCCGCAGATTGGGGCGGTTCAGCGCCGGCTTGAGAAAGCCGCGCGCCGACGACCAGCGCCGGCCGCGCTTCTGGTTGACGTGGAAATAGCTGGTGCCTTCGTTGTCGCCGGTGTTGAAATCCGGAATGCGCTTGATGCCCATCTCCTCGGCGGCATCGCCCACCGCATCGAGAACGGCCCATGACAGCCGCGGTGCCTCGATGCGCCAGCCGCCGCCGGCGCCGTGATGCTCGCTTGGCCCAAGGAAGTGATCCTCGAGCCGCTTGAACAGCGGCAGCACGTCGCCATAGCTCCAGCCGGTCATGCCGAGCTGGCGCCAGTGATCGTAATCGGCGGCCTGTCCGCGCATCGAGATCATGGCGTTGATCGCCGAGGAGCCGCCGATCACCTTGCCGCGGGGATAGGCGAGCGAGCGGCCGTTCAGGCCCGGCTCGGCCTCGGTCTTGAACATCCAGTCCGAGCGCGGATTGCCGATCGCGAAGAGATAGCCGACCGGGATGTGGAACCAGATCCAGTTGTCGTTGCCGCCGGCCTCGAGGATGAGGACTCGGTTCTTGGGATCGGCCGAGAGTCGGTTGGCGAGAATGCAGCCCGCTGTGCCGGCCCCGACGACAATGTAGTCAAACTCACCTTCAAGCCGCCTTGGCATTCTGCTTCCACCCGGATGGTCACTTAACGTTCCGTCCTAATAGGCAGACGCGGGGGACCGGGACAAGCCCGGCCATGTCGCGCGTACAGGGCACCCTTCGATCCGCGACGGTTAGGTGGACCGGCGCTTGCATGGTAGACAGTCCTGTATTCCCAACAAAGCTTGAGACCCTCCATGCCCATCGTGAACCGCGTCGCCGACCTTCAACCAGACATCCAGGCCTGGCGGCGGGATATCCACCAGCACCCCGAGCTGCTCTATGATGTCCATCGCACCGCAGCATTCGTCGCGGACCGTCTGCGCGAGTTCGGCTGCGATGAGGTCGTCACCGGCCTCGGCCAGACCGGCGTGGTCGGCGTGATCAAGGGCAACAAGCCGGCCGGCGAGGGCCTCAAGACCATCGGCCTGCGCGCCGACATGGACGCGCTACCGGTGGAGGAGCAGACCAACCTGCCTTACGCCTCGAAGAATCCGGGCAAGATGCACGCCTGCGGCCATGACGGCCACACGGCGATGCTGCTGGGCGCCGCGCGCTATCTGGCCGAGACCCGCAATTTCGCCGGCGATGCAGTGGTGATCTTCCAGCCCGCCGAGGAGGGCGGCGCCGGCGGCGCGGCCATGGTCAAGGACGGGCTGATGGAGCGCTTCGGCATCGAGCAGGTCTATGGCATGCACAACGGCCCCGGCATCCCGGTCGGCTCGTTCGCGATCCGGCCGGGCCCGATCATGGCGGCGACCGACGAGGTCGACATCATGATCGAGGGCCTCGGCGGCCATGCCGCGCGTCCGCACAAATGCGTGGATTCCGTGCTGGTTGGTGCGCAGGTGATCACCGCGTTGCAGTCGATCGTCGCGCGCAGCGTCGATCCGCTGGAATCGGCCGTGATCTCGATCTGCGAATTTCACGCCGGCAACGCCCGCAACGTCATTCCGCAAACCGCGACGCTGCGGGGTACAATCCGCACGTTGTCGCCGGAGGTGCGCAAGCTGGTCGAGAAGCGCGTGCACGAAGTGGTGGCGGGCGTGGCACAGATCACCGGCGCCAAGATCGACCTGCACTACAAGCGCAATTATCCGGTGGTGGTCAATCACGCCGCGGAGACCGAGGTGGCGAAGCGCATCGCCAAGCAGGTCGCGGGCGACGCCAACGTGCACGAGATGCCGCCGCTGATGGGCGGCGAGGATTTCGCCTACATGCTCGAAGCCCGTCCCGGCGCCTTCATCTTCTGCGGCAACGGCGACAGCGCCGGCCTGCATCACCCCGCCTATAATTTCAACGACGAGGCGATCGTGTTCGGCACGTCCTACTGGGTCAAGCTGGTCGAGGAATCACTCGCCGCGTCATAAGGCCGAGCTCGAAGCACAAACGAAAAGGGCCCGTGCATCGCACGGGCCCTTTGTCTTTGCGGAATGATCGGCTCAGAAGATCCGCGAGAAGATCACGTAGAGCGTGGCCGACAGCGCGATCGCGCAGGGCAGCGTCAGCACCCAGGCCATCAGCAGGTTGCGGATGGTCGCCAATTGCAGGCCCGAGCCGTTGGCCGCCATGGTGCCGGCGACGCCCGACGACAGCACATGCGTGGTCGAGACCGGGAGGCCGAACACGTCGGCGGCGCCGATGGTGGCGGCAGCCACGAGCTCGGCCGACGCGCCCTGCGCATAGGTGAGATGGGTCTTGCCGATCTTCTCACCGACGGTGATGACGATGCGCTTCCAGCCGACCATGGTGCCGAGGCCGAGCGCGATCGCAACCGCAACCTTCACCCAGGTCGGGATGAACTTGGTGGCGGCATCGAGCGAGCCCTTGTAGGCGTTCAAGGTCGCGACCTCTTCCTTGTTGAGGTCGTTTTCCTTGTCCTTCATCAGGAAGCGGATCGCCTCCGAAGTCAGGTACATGTCGTTGCGGGTGTTGCCGACGGCTTCCGCCGGCACCTTGGTCAGCGAGCCATACTTGGCGACCTGGTCGCCGACGTCCTTCACCAGCACGGCGAGCGAGGGATAGGTGCCCTCGTTGATGTGGTGCAGCGCGATGTACTGCGTCACCGCCGGACGGGGATCGCCGATGATGCTGTGGCCGGCGCCCTTCGCCGAGATCACCTTGGCAGCGGCGTCCGAGGTCTTCTGGAACTGGGCGACCTGGGATTCCGGCAGCGCGCGGTTGAGCGCGTAGGCCGTCGGGACGGTGCCGATCAGGATCAGCATGATCAGGCCCATGCCCTTCTGGCCGTCGTTGGAGCCGTGCGCGAAGCTGACGCCGGTGCAGGTTGCGATCAGCAGGCCACGGATCCAGAGCGGCGGCGCCTTGTTGCCTTCGGGCGCCGAGTACAGAGCCGGGTTGCGCACAATGAACTTGAGCAGCAGCAGCAGCACGGCGGCGCAGATGAAGCCGAACAGCGGCGACAGCAGCAGTGCGTAGCCGATCTCGGTGGCCTTGCTCCAGTCCACGCCCGAGGTGCCGTCGCGGCCGCGCATGACGGCATTGGCGATGCCGACGCCGATGATCGAGCCGATCAGCGTGTGCGAGGAGGAGGCGGGAAGCCCGAAGAACCAGGTGCCGAGGTTCCAGATGATCGCGGCAATCAAGAGCGCGAACACCATGGCGAAGCCGGCGCTGGAGCCGACCTGCAGGATCAGCTCGACCGGCAGCAGCGAGACGATGCCGAAGGCGACCGCGCCGGAGGAGAGGAGCACGCCGAGGAAGTTGAAGAAGCCCGACCACATCACCGCGACTTCGGCCGGCAGCGAATGGGTGTAGATCACGGTCGCCACCGCGTTGGCGGTGTCGTGGAAGCCGTTGACGAACTCGAAGCCGAGCGCGATCAGCAGCGCGACGAACAGGAGGATGTAGGGCAGGAAGGTGGTCACCTTCGTGCCGGTCGCATTGACGTCGACATAGATGCTGTAGGCGACGAACAGCAGGCCTGCGGCGAGGACGCCGAAGAACAGGATCATCGTCAGCGGATTGAAACCCTTGTCGAGATTGGGCCGCGAAGCCGGCTGGACAGGCGTTGGATCGCTTATTGCTCGGTCGAATGCTACGTCGGTCATGTCTGGACGCCCCTTAACCATTTGGAAGGGCTATTGTCCGCGATGGATTTGAAGTCTGGATGACAACCGCTGCGTGAAAGGCGTTTTCCCGCCAGTATTCAGGCGGCGCGCGCGGATTTCCTCTGCAAGTTGGCGGCGATCTTCAGGTCTTCGACAAAGCGCTGATATTCCAGCACTTTGGCCGCCGGATCTGGCAGCCGGAGCAGATAGGACGGGTGCACCGTCACCAGCGCCTTGCGGCCGTCGGGAAGGTCGATCAGCCGGCCGCGGGTCTTGCCGATCGGGGTGATCTTGCCGAACACGCTTTGCGCGGCGGTGGCGCCCATCGCGACGATGAGCTCGGGCTGGATTGCCGAAACTTCCCGCTCATACCATTGCCGGCAGGCCCGGATCTCCGGCGTCGCCGGCTTCTGGTGCAGGCGGATTTTTCCGCGCGGCACGAATTTGAAATGTTTCACCGCGTTGGTGACATAGACCTTCTTGCGGTCGACACCGGCTTCCTCCAGCGCGCGGTCGAGCATCTGGCCAGCCGGGCCGACGAAGGGATGGCCGGCGAGGTCTTCCTTGTCGCCGGGCTGTTCGCCAACCAGCATGATGGTTGCGTCTTTCGGCCCCTCGCCGAACACGGTTTGCGTCGCGTCCTTGTAGAGCGGGCAGGCACGGCAATGCGCGGCCTCCTCGCGGAGCGCTTCGAGATCGTCGGCGGCTGCCTTGTGTCCCATGATGGCTTCCGGACGTGGGGAGATCCGTCCGCCGGTCCAGCGTTCGGCATCGGCGAGCAGAGGTCCAAGTATCGATCCAAGTATCGATGCGTCCTGGAGGTTCCTCCGGCGCTTCGCCGGCGCGTCAGTCGTCGTCAGCCGGTTGGGCTGGAAATGGCGCCGCCAGGTTTCCTCCAAATGGCCTGGGGCCGGCCACTCCGTCCGGCTGATCCCGGGCGTGAAGGAGATCGCGTGACCGTCCCAATGGGCACAAACGTCAGGCGTGAGGATCGACCAGGGCATATCGGCAAAACGACGCGCGAAGAACGGCGCGGCGAATGCGACGATGTGATGCTCCGGCTCGAACCAGGCGGCGTAATGCGCCTTCTGCTCGCGCCCGATCTCGCGGAAGCGGACGAGGTCGCGCATCCGCTGCGCATCGCGCTGCACGCTGCCAGCCATCGCGGTTGCTTGCGCCACGTCGGGATCGGTCATCGTTGCGAGCAGGTCGTGATCGGCCTTCAACCGCCACAGCAGGCGATAGAGCCGCGCAAAGCGCTCCTCGTCGCGATGCAGGATCGCGACACGGGCAAGCTCGATGAAATTGGCCGGCACACTGAACGTGCTCTCGGTCTCGATCGGCGGAAGGTTCGGTGCTTCGGACAGGCCGGGCGGCACCTGGTCTTTCGTCTGGCCCTGCACGTGCCACGTCACGTCCGCCGGCGCGACGTGATGCAGCGCGAATGCGCGTGCGGCTTTACGCCAGCCGTCGAAATCGGTCTCGCTGTCCAGGGTGATGAGGTACATGGAACTCGAATCCTCTTGATTCCGCTCATGAATTCGAAGGCGCGCCAATTCGATTGACTCCAAGGGCGCCGTTAGCTTTATATTAGAACATATCATGAACAAATGAGCCAGCCGCTGGTTCTCTTTTTGAGAGCCGCCGGCAATCACCTCTGAAGGAGCGGCGAGCATGAGCGCACGCATCAGCGCGCTTGCGACCTTGCGCAGCCAGATCGAGACCGAGGTCGTGCATCATCGCGATCGCGTTGCGCTCGGCCACGGCGAGGCCGACGAGGCACTTCAGGGCGGGCTCGCGCGGGCTGTGATCCACGAAGTGTTTTGCGAGGGCCGCCAGGGCGCGGCCGCGACCGGGTTTGTCACGGGACTTGCGGGCCGTGTGACGGCGCGCAAACCGCTGTTGTGGGTGCGTCAGGATTTTTCGGAAGTTGAAACAGGCGCGCTGTCGATGAGCGGGCTCGCCGAGCTCGGCCTCGATCCGGGCCGCGTGGTGATGGTGCGCGCCGCCGATGTGGAGAGCGCGCTGCGCACCTCGGCCGATGCGCTCGCCTGCGACGCGCTGGGCGCCGTCGTGCTCGAGCTCTGGGGCGAGACGCGGCAGTTCGATCTCGTGGCGAGCCGCAAGCTGACGCTCGCCGCGCAGTCCTCCGGCGTCACCGGTCTGCTGCTGCGGATGGCCGCGCAACCTTTGCCCTCGACTGCCGAGACCAGATGGATGCTGCGCGCGGCGCATTCGCCGCCGGGGGCGATGTGGAGTGCCTGGGGCGCGCCGCGCTTCGATGCCGAGCTCGTTCGCAATCGTCATGGCCCGTGCGGCCGATGGATCATGGAATGGAAATGTGATGAGTGCCAGTTCTCTGAACCGCCGGCGTATCCTCAGCCTGTGGCTGCCGCGCCTGCCCATCGACCGGATCCAGCGTTTTTTCAACGGCGCGCTGGGTAAGACCAAAGCGTTTTCAAGCGAAGTGGGTACCGGTTCGCGTGAAGAAAACGCGTCAAAACAAAAAGATGAGCCAAGCGTTGTCGTCATCAAGGACAACAATGCGCTGGTGATCCATGCGCTCGACGATGCCGCGTCGCATTTGGGTCTGCATATCGGCCAGCCCTTGGCCAATGCCCGGGCGATGTGCCCGGACTTGCGGGTGTTCGACGCCGATGTCGTGGCCGATGCAAAGACGCTCAGCGACATCGCCGACTGGTGCGACCGTTTCACGCCGCTGGTGGCGCTCGATCCGCCGCACGGGCTGTTCCTCGACATCACCGGCTGCGCCCATCTGTTCGGCGGCGAGGCTGCGCTGTTGCAGACGCTGGTTCGTGCGCTTGCCCGGCAGGGCTTTGCCGTCAGCGCGGCGATTGCGGGCACCTCGGTCTGTGCGCGCACGCTGACGCGGCAGGCCTCCGGCACCATCGTTACCGATGGCGGGGAGGCGGCGGCGATCAGCCGGCTTCCGGTATCCGCGCTCGGCGCGGGCGAGGCCATCACCACCGGCTTGCGCCGTGCCGGCCTGAAAACCATCGGCGATGTCGCCTCGCGCAGCTCCCATGAGATCACGGCGCGGTTTGGCGCGGGGTTCTCCACGCTGCTCGCGCATGCGCTGGGGCAGGGCGATGCGCCGATCAACCCGCGAAAACCGCTGCCCGATTACATCGTGGAAAAACGCTTCGCCGAGCCGATCGCGACCGACACCCTGATCGCGATGACGCTGTCGCGGCTCGCCGACACGCTGATCGCGTCGATGGAGAAGCAGGGCAAGGGCGCCCGGCGTCTCGAAGCCGCCTTCTTCCGCACCGACGGCGTGGTGCGCGCGATCATGGTCGAAACCGGCCGGCCGGTGACACGCAGCGCAGTGATCGACCGGCTGTTCCGCGAGCGGCTCGATGCGCTCGCCGATCCGCTCGATCCCGGCTTCGGCTTCGACATGGTGCGGCTGTCGGCGAGCCGCACCGAGATCGTGGTGCAGGAGCAGCGCGATCTCGACGCCCATGTCCACGACAATGACGAGCTCGCCGCACTGATCGACCGCATCGCCGCGCGCATCGGCGGAAAGCGCGTCGTCGTGCACCTGCCGCAGGACACGCATATCCCGGAGCGTGCGGTGCTGGCCGTATCAGCGCAGCACCACCTCGCCGCCGCCATGCAGGCCGAATGGCCGGCGCGCGCCGAGAGCGAGCCGCCGCTGCGCCCGCTCAGGCTGTTCGACAAGCCGGAGCCGGTCAAGGTGCCGTTCGCGACCGTGCCGGACGGTCCGCCGCATCAATTCACCTGGCGGCGCGCGCTGCATGCGGTGGTGCGGGTGGAAGGGCCCGAGCGCATCGCCATGGAATGGTGGCGCCAGGACGGCAAGCAGCTGACGCGGGATTATTTCCGCATCGAGGATGCCGAGGGCCTGCGCTTCTGGATCTTTCGCGACGGTCTTTACGACGAACTCGTCGATGACGAAGGCAAGCCTGTTCCCCCTCAATGGTATGTGCACGGTCTCTTCGCATGACGACATCGACCTATGCCGAGATCGGCATCACCACGAATTTCTCCTTCCTGCGCGGCGGATCGGACCCGCGCGCCTATGTGCACCAGGCGAGCATTCTGGGCATCCCTGCGATCGGGATTGCCGACCACAATACCCTCGCCGGCGTGGTGCGTGCCTACAAGGAGCTCGACAATGCGGACGTGTTGAACAAGCCGAAGCTGCTCATCGGCGCACGCATCGTCTTCATCGACGGCACGCCCGATATCCTGGTCTATCCACGCGACCGCGCGGCTTACGGACGGCTGTGCCAGCTTCTCACCAGGGGCAAGCGCGGCGACGACATCACGCGGATCGAGAAGGGCGAATGTCATCTCTGTTTCGGCGATCTCCTGGAATTTGCGCGGGGCCAGCTCCTGGTCCTGACATTGCCGTATCGGTTTGATGCGGCGAAGGCGCAGGCCATTCTCACCAGGCTGAAGGCGAGCGAAGCCGACGGGGTGTGGCTGGCGGCGAGCCTGATCTATCGTGGCGACGACCGGCGCCGCCTGGCGCGGCTCGATGATCTCGCGACGGCGGCAAAGGTACCGCTGCTCGCGACCAACGAGGTGCTCTATCACCATCCCGCGCGCCGTCCGCTCCAGGACGTGTTGACCTGCATCCGGGAAAAGACCACGATCGAGGCGGTCGGACGGAGGCTGGAGGCCAATGCCGAGCGGTTTCTGAAAACGCCCCAGGAGATGTCGCGGCTGTTCCGCGATTTCCCCGAGGCGGTCGCGGAGACGATGCGTTTTGCAAACAAGATCGAGTTCACGCTCGACCAGCTCAAATACCAGTATCCGGACGAGCCGGTGCCGCCGGGCAAGACGGCGCAAGGCCATCTGGAGGACCTGACCCGGGCGGGCGTACAGAAATATTTCGGCGGCAACATCGACGACAAGCTTCGCGCGACCCTGAAGAAGGAGCTCGCGCTGATCGCCGAGCTGAAATACGCGCATTATTTCCTCACCGTGCACGACATCGTCCACTACGCGCGCAGCCAGAACATTTTGTGCCAGGGCCGCGGCTCGGCGGCGAACTCGGCCGTCTGCTACGTGCTCGGCATCACCTCGGTCGATCCGACCAAGGTCGATCTGCTGTTCGAGCGTTTCATCTCCAAGGAGCGGCTGGAGCCGCCGGACATCGACGTCGATTTCGAGCATTCGCGGCGCGAGGAGGTGATGCAATATGTCTATCGCCGCTATGGCCGCCATCGCGCCGCGATCATCGCGACCATCATCCATTATCGCCCGCGCAGCGCCATCCGCGACGTCGGCAAGGCGCTGGGCCTGACCGAGGACGTCACCGCCGCGCTCGCCGACACCGTCTGGGGAAGCTGGGGCAAGGGCCTCAACGACATGCAGGTCAGGCAGGCCGGGCTCGATCCGCAAAATCCCATGATCAATCTCGCGGTCGAGCTTGCGACCGAGCTGATCGAATTCCCGCGCCATCTCTCCCAGCATGTCGGCGGCTATGTGCTGACGCAAGACCGGCTCGACACCTATGTGCCGATCGGCAACGCCGCGATGGAGGACCGCACCTTCATCGAATGGGACAAGGACGACGTCGACGCGCTCAACATGATGAAGGTCGACGTGCTGGCGCTGGGCATGCTGACCTGCATCCGCAAATGCTTTGACCTGATCGACCAGCACAAGGGCCGGCGCTTTGTGCTGGCGAGCGTCCCGCAGGACGATCCCAAGGTCTACGACATGCTGTGCCGTGGGGAATCGCTTGGCGTATTCCAGGTCGAGAGCCGCGCCCAGATGAACATGCTGCCGCGGCTGAAGCCGCGGACATTCTATGATCTCGTGATCGAGGTCGCGATCGTGCGTCCGGGACCGATCCAGGGCGACATGGTGCATCCTTACTTGCGGCGGCGGAACGGCCAGGAGAAAGTGAGCTACCCCTCGCCATCGCCCGAACATGGTCCCGCGGACGAGCTTTACAAGGTTCTGCACAAGACGAAGGGCGTGCCTTTGTTCCAGGAGCAGGCGATGCGCATCGCGATCGAGGCGGCAAAATTCACCTCCGAGGAGGCCAACGGCCTGCGCCGCTCGATGGCGACCTTCCGCAATGTCGGCACCATCGGCAAATACGAGGACAAGCTGGTCGGCAACATGGTCGCACGCGGTTACGACCCCAACTTCGCCAGAAGTTGTTTCGACCAGATCAAGGGTTTTGGCAGCTACGGCTTCCCGGAAAGCCACGCGGCAAGCTTCGCGCAGCTCGTCTACATCTCGTCATGGCTGAAACATCATCATCCCGATGCCTTCTGCTGCGGCCTGTTGAATTCGCAGCCGATGGGCTTTTACGCGCCGGCGCAGATCGTCGGCGACGCCCGCAAAAACGATGTCGAGGTGCGCGACATCGACGTGTCCCACAGCTTTGCGCAGAACACGCTGGAAAACACCGGCGATCGGTATTGCGCCGTGCGCCTCGGCTTCCGCCAGATCGACGGCTTTCACTGGCTCGATCCGGATGAGGAGAGGCTCAGGGAAGATCAGGCAAAACGGCAGGGCGTGGGATATGCCGGTCAGGAAGACTGGGCCGACCGCATCGTCGCCGCCCGCAACCGCCGGCCCTTCACCTCGCTGGAGGACTTCGCTCGCGACACCGGGCTGCCCAAGCGCGCGCTGATCCTGCTCGCGGACGCCGACGCGTTCCGCTCGCTCGGGCTCGATCGCCGCGAGGCGCTGTGGCAGGTGCGGCGGCTGCCCGACGATTTGCCGCTGCCGCTGTTCGAGGCGGCCACCGCGCGCGAGCAGCCGGACGAGCACGCAAAACCGCTCCCGGTGATGCCGCGCGCCGAGCAGGTGGTCGCGGATTACCAGACCATCCGGCTTTCACTCAAAGGCCACCCGATGGAATTTTTGCGCGAGATGTTGACGCGCGAGCGGGTGGTGGCCTGCAAGGACATCAGTCATGAGAACGAGCGGCGTCGCGTCCGCTGCGCCGGCGTGGTGCTGGTGCGGCAGCGGCCGGGCAGCGCCAGCGGCGTCGTGTTCATGACGCTGGAGGACGAAACCGGCATCGCCAATGTCGTGGTGTGGCCCAAGATCATGGAGCAGTACCGCAAGGAGGTGATGGGCGCGCGCCTCATCCAGGTCGAGGGCTATATCCAGAGCAGCCCCGAAAAGGTGACGCATCTCATCGCCCAGCGCATGATCGACCGCTCGCACGATCTGATCGGCCTCGCCAATGACGCGCTGAGCCGCAAGCATCCGGGTCCCGCCGGCGCCGACCTGATCGAGCCGCTCAACGACGACCGCCGCGACCACGCCGATGCCCCCGCCCAGAAAATCCGCCACCCCCGCAACGTCCGCATCCTGCCGCCGTCGCGGGATTTCCATTGAGGCCTCTCAACCATCCCCGATGTCGTCCTGGCGAAGGCCAGGACCCATAACCACAGGGTGGAGTTTGGCGAAGACTCTCAGTTGTGCGGCTGGTCGCGTGTACAACAACAACCCGTCGGGGTAATGGGTCCTGGCTTTCGCCAGGACGACACCGAGTGTGTGGTCGATTGCGCCGCTCCCGCCTTCACTCCGGCGCAGCCCCAACCGGCGGGCCGCCGGGCGGGCGGTGCAGGTAAGTCAGCGAGACGTAGGCGCCGGCCCAGGAGCCGAGCGCCGCGAAAGCGACATAGAAGGCGTTTTCGGTGTAGCTGATCACCGCGTAGGAGGAGAGCATGTACCAGACCGCGCTCCAGTTCGCCGCCGGCACGCGCTTGCGCGCGATCACGGCGGAGGTGAACATGACATAGACCGCGTCGGTGGCCGCCGTTGCGATGAACACGGCGCCGGCGGTGAGGGGATCGATGGCGGCCATTGCGTTCCTCTGTGTGCTGATGGAAGGTCGCAAAGCTAAGGGAGAGAAGCGGACATGCAAAGCCCCGCCGGCATTCTCAGCGATATCTGGACCTCCGTCGGCGGCGATCCTGCCGCGCTCGGCAATGTGCGGTTGACGGGCGAGGAGCCGCAGGTCCCATCCTCGTTTCGCGTTGCCGTTGCCGGGCAAGCGACGATCGCCGCCGCCGGCCTTGCCGCTGCCGAAATCTGGAGGATGCGCGGCGGCGAGGTGCAGGACGTCAGCGTCGACATCCGCCACGCCGTCGTCGAATGCCGCTCCGAGCGCTATCTGCGCGTCGACGACAAGCCGCCGCCGCCGGCGTGGGACGCCATTGCCGGCGTCTACCGGACCGGCGACAACCGCTTCGTCCGCTGCCACACCAATTTCCCGCATCACCGCGACGCCGTCTGCAAGGTGCTCGGCTGCGAGCCGGAGCGCGAGAAGGTGCAGGCCGCGCTGATGCAATGGAAGGGCGAGGATTTTGAAACTGCGGCTTACGCCGCCGGCGGTGTCGTTGCCCTGATGCGCTCTTACGACGAATGGTCGGCGCTGCCGCAGGCGCGAGCGCTGACCGAACTGCCGCTGCTCTCGATCGAGAAGATCGGCGAGGCTCCGCCGAAGCCGTGGCCAAAAGGCGATCGTCCGCTCTCGGGCCTCCGCGTGCTCGATCTTTCCCGCGTGATCGCAGGCCCGGTCGCCGGCCGCACGCTCGCCGCGCACGGCGCGGACGTGCTGCTTGTGTCAGGGCCCGAGCTGCCCGCCATTCCCTGGCTCACCATCGATACCGGACGCGGCAAACTCACCACGTTCATTGAGCTCAAGAGCGAGGCGGGGCAGGCGCAATTGCGCGAGCTTCTGAAACAGGCCGACATCTTCTCGCAGGGCTATCGCCCACGCGCGCTCGCCGCCCTCGGCTTCGCGCCGGAGCAGGCAGCCAGCATCAATCCCGGCATCGTCTACGTCACGCTGTCGGCCTATGGCCATGCCGGCCCGTGGGCGAAGCGGCGCGGCTTCGACTCGCTGGTGCAGACCACGACCGGCTTCAACCACGCCGAGGGACGGGCCGCCGGCATTGACGGGCCGAAGGAACTGCCGGCACAAATGCTCGATCACGCCACCGGCTATCTGATGGCGTTCGGCGCGATGATGGCCAGGGCGCGCCAGGCCCGCGAAGGCGGCAGCTGGCACGTGCGCGTGTCGCTGGCCCAGACCGGACGCTGGCTGTGGAATCTCGGCCGGCTCGAAGGCGGCCTGAACACCCCGGATATTACGGGCGAGGCTGTACATGCTGCGTTCATCGAGAGCATGCCATCTGGCTTCGGCGCCTTGAAGGCGGTGCGCCATTCGGCGCTGCTGTCGAAGACGCCGGCACGATGGAGCCGTCCGGCGATGCCGCTCGGAAGTCATCCGGCACAGTGGCCGGCTCGAAGCTGACACGGGGCTTACTTGGAGCTGACGCGTCGCAAAATTTTAACGCAAACCGCAAGGCGATCGGCACTTTTTAGGTTGTTTGCAATCTCAATTCGGCACTATTAGCGCGACCGATGTGGCAGTCATTTGCCGAGATCGTCGCAGACCTGACCGGGCCCCATGGTAGTTGAAAATACCGAGCGATTGCAGGTGTTTACAAAACAACGGATGATCACATCCGTAGTTCTACTGGCGCTCGCCGGCGCCGGGGCCTATGGCTTCCTGCGTGCCGGGGCCAAGGAGAAGAGCCACTCCGAAGTCTCCAGCCAGTCGCGCAGGAATGCGCAGAATTTCACGCCGACGCCGTCCGAATGGGCGACGCTGAGGATCGAGCCGGTCAAGGCCAAGACCTTCCGGGCCGAATATGTCACCGAGGGCAAGGTCGCGGTCGACGAGGACCGCTCGACGCCGGTGTTCTCGCCCTATGCGGGACGGGTGACCAAGTTGCTCGCCAAGCCGGGTGAGAGCCTGAAGCAGGGTCAACCGCTGTTCACAATCGAAGCCGCCGACACCGTGCAGGCGCAGAACGATTTCATCACGGCGATGACCTCGCAGAACAAGGCGAAGTCGGCGGTCGATCTCGCCGACATCCAGTTCAAACGCGCCAAGGATCTCTACGAAGGCCACGCCATTCCGCTGAAAGATTATCAGCAGGCCGAAGCGACCCAGGTCCAGGCGCAGAACGACATGCGCTCCTCGGCGACGGCGCTGGAGGCCGCGCGCAACAAGCTGCGCATCCTCGGCTTCACCGACGAGACCATCAAGGCGTTCCAGGACAAGGGCACCATCAATCCGGAGGTCACGATCTACTCGCCGATCGCCGGTACGGTCGTGCAGCGCAAGATCGGTCCGGGCCAGTACGTCAATTCCGGCGCCAGCGATCCGGTCTTCGTGATCGGCGATCTCTCCTCGGTCTGGCTCACCGCCTTCGTGCGCGAAAGCGACGCCGCCTCCGTGTGCATCGGGCAGGACATCACCGTCAACGTGATGGCGCTGCCCGGCCATCCGCTGACCGCCAAGATCAACTACGTCGCCACGGCAATCGACCCCAGCACCCGCCGTCTCCTCGTCCGCGCCACCATCGACAACAAGGACGGACTGCTCAAGCCGGAGATGTTCGCCAACGTCACGATCTACTCCGCAGGCGACCGCGCGGCACCCGCGGTGCCGAAGCAGGCGCTGATCTACGAAGCCGACCAGGTCCGCATCTGGGTCGCGCGCGAGGACAAGTCGGTCGAGCTGCGCCAGATCAAGATCGGGCTCATCAATGGCAACCTCGTCGAGGTGACCAGCAACCTGCAACCCGGCGAGCAGGTCGTCACCAAGGGCAGCCTGTTCATCGACCGCGCGGCGTCCGGCAGCTGATCGACGACCCAAAAAACAAGACAACTGAAGACCTGAATGGATCGCCTCGTCGCCCTTGCCGTCAACCGGCGCTTCCTGATGGTCGGGATGTTCGTCGCCGTGCTGATCGGCGGCCTGATCGCGTTCAACCAGCTCAACATCGAGGCCTATCCCGACCCGACCCCGCCGATGGTCGACATCGTGACGCAGAGCCCCGGGCTGTCGGCGGAGGAGATCGAGCGCTACATCACGATCCCGATCGAGACCCAGGTCGCAGGTCTGAAGAACCTCACGACCATCCGCACCATCTCGCTCTACGGCCTCTCCGACATCAAGCTCCAGTTCTCCTTCGCCTACACCTATGACGAGGCGCAGCAGCAGGTCTTGAACCGCCTGGCGCAGCTCGCGCCGCTGCCGGGCAATGTGCAGCCGCAGATCTCGCCGCTCAGCCCGATCGGCGAAATCTTCCGCTACCGCCTCGTCGGTCCGCCGAACTACAGCGTGCTCGACCTCAAGACCATCCAGGACTGGATCCTCCAGCGCCGCTTCCGCGCCGTGCCCGGCGTCATCGACGTCACCGGCTGGGGCGGCAAGAGCAAGACCTACGAGCTCCAGGTCGACTTCAACAAGCTCGTCGCCAACGGCCTGACGCTGCCGCAATTGCTCCAGGCGGTCAGCAATTCCAACGTCAATGTCGGGGGCAACACCGTCAATATCGGCCAGCAATCGGCCGTGGTCCGCGGCGTCGGCCTGATCCGTTCCATCGACGACCTCGCCAACACCATGGTCTCGCAGACCAACGGCAATCCGGTGCTGGTCAAGGACGTCGCCACCGTCACTGTCGGTCAAAAACCCCGTCTCGGCATTGCCGGCCTCGACGATTCCGACGACATCGTGCAGGGCATCGTCCTGATGCGCCGCGGTGAGCAGAGCTCGCCAACCATCAAGCGCGTCCACCAGCTCGTTCAAACCATCAACAACTCCAGCATCCTGCCGCCCGGCGTGCGCATCGAGCGCATCTACGATCGCGGGGACCTGATTGAGCTCACCACCCACACCGTGCTGCACAACATGGTGGTCGGCATCCTCCTGATCGTGCTGTTGCAATGGATGTTCCTCGGGGATCTGCGCAGCGCGCTGATCGTCGGCGCCACGATTCCGTTCGCGCTGTTCTTTGCCGTGATCATCCTGGTGTTGCGCGGGGAATCGGCAAACCTCCTGTCGGTCGGTGCGATCGATTTCGGCCTCATCGTCGACGCCACCGTCATCATGGTGGAAGCCATCTTCCGCCGCCTGACGCAGACCACGCCGGTGTCGGAAACCGAGCATATGTCGAACGAGACGCTGTTCGGCATGAAGAGCCACGCCATCCTCAGCGCCGCCGCCGACGTGTCGCGCTCGATCTTCTTTGCCGCGGCGATCATCATCGCGGCGTTCCTGCCGCTGTTCACGCTGTCCGGCGTCGAGGGCAACATCTTCGGGCCGATGGCGCGGACCTATGCCTATGCGCTCGCCGGCGGGCTGCTTGCGACATTCACGGTCACCCCGGCGCTGTCCGCGATCATCCTGCCCGCGCATGTCGAGGAGACCGAGACGAAGGTCATGCTGATCCTGCACCGGATCTACATGCCGGTGCTGAATTGGGCGGTCGCCAACCGCGGCATCATGCTCGGCGGCGCCGTCGGTCTCGTGCTGATGACGGTGGCGCTCAGCCGGCTGCTCGGCCTCGAATTCCTGCCGAAGCTGGAAGAGGGCAATCTCTGGATCCGTGCCACGCTGCCGCCGACCATCTCGCTCCAGGAAGGCAACACCTACGTCAACGAGATGCGCAAGCTGATCCGCGCCCGGCCCGAAGTGGAATCCGTGGTGTCGCAGCACGGCCGCCCCGACGACGGCACCGACGCGGCCGGCTTCTTCAACGCCGAGTTCTTCGCGCCACTGAAGCCCGCGAGCCAGTGGCCCGGCACCCACGACAAGGAGGAGCTGACCGCGCAACTGCTGAAGCAGCTCGACGACCGCTTCCCCGGCGTCGAATTCAACTTCTCGCAGTACCTCCAGGACAACGTCTCCGAAGCCGTCTCCGGCGTGAAGGGCGAGAATTCGATCAAGCTGTTCGGCAGCGATCTCCAGGCGCTCACCGATACCGCCAACAAGATCAAGTCGGTGCTGGCGACGGTGCAGGGCGTGACCGACCTCGCGGTGTTCACCTCGCTCGGGCAGCCGACCATCCAGATCGACATCGACCGCGCCAAGGCCGCGCGCTATGGGCTCGCGCCCGGCGACATCAACGCCACCATCAAGGTCGCGATCGGCGGCGACACCGCGGGCGACATCTATGAGGCGGGAAGCGACCGTCATTTCCCGATCATCGTCCGCCTTGCGCCGGAATTCCGCAGGAGCGCGGAGGCGATCCAGAACCTGAGGATCGGCGCGCCCGGACCGAACGGCACCGTCACGCAGATTCCCCTGAGCGAGGTCGCCAGCATCAGCCTCGTCTCCGGTGCGGCCTACATCTATCGCGAGCAGCAGGAGCGCTATCTGCCGATCAAATTCTCGGTGCGCGAGCGCGACCTCGGCAGCGCGATCCGCGAGGCGCAGCAGAAGATCGCCGCCCAGGTGCAGTTGCCGCCCGGTGCGCACATGGACTGGGTCGGTGAGTTCGGCAACCTTCAGGACGCGATCCGGCGCTTGTCGGTCGTGGTGCCGATCTCGCTGGCGCTGATCGGCGTCCTGCTCTGGTTCAATTTCGGCTCGATGACCGACACGCTGCTCGCCATGAGCGTGATTCCGATGGCGATCTTCGGCGGCGTGCTGGGTCTCCTGATCACCGGCACGGCGTTCAGCGTCTCGGCGGCGATCGGCTTCATCGCGCTGTTCGGCATCGCCGTGATGGACGGCATCATCATCCTGTCGCAGTTCAACCAGCTGATCGACGAAGGCATGGATCGCGTGAGCGCGGTGATCCGCACCGGCGAATTGCAGCTTCGGCCCGTGCTGATGACCTGCGTCGTCGCCGGTGTCGGCCTGCTGCCGGCCGCGCTGTCGGAGGGCATCGGCTCGCAGGTGCAGAAGCCGCTCGCGGTCGTCGTCGTCACCGGCATGATGCTGGCGCCGGTCGTGATCCTGGTGACGCTGCCGGTGCTGATCTCCTTCTTCTCCCGCCGCGCGCGATAAGGCCRTCAGAATCCGTAGAGTCGCGCCGGATTGTCGACCAGGATCTTCCTGCGCACATCCGCATCCGGCGCCCACACCGGGAGCTGGTTGAGCAGCCGGCCGTCGTCGATCGGGTAGAACGGCGCGATGTCGGTGGCCTTGCGTCCGGGCACCTGGGCGGAATCCGGATGCGGCCAGTCGGTGCCCCAGACGATACGGTCCGCATTCGCCGCGATCAGCGCCCGCGCATAGGGCACCATGTCCTGGTAGTCCGGCGCGAGCTTTGACGAGCGATAGGCGCCGGAAATCTTCACATAGGCCTTGCCGGATTTGACGAGCGCGACCAGGTCGGCAAATCCCGGCTGCTCCACTCCGAGCGGGGCCTCGAGGCCGCCGAAATGGTCGAACACGGCCGGCACCGGTGCGGCGAGGACGAGGTCCTTGATCGCCGTGATCATCGGCAGCGTCGTGTAGAGCTGCACGTGCCAGCCGCGCGCCGTCATGCGTTCCACGGCGGCGGTGAAGCGGGCGCGTCCGACATTGGGGTCGCCGATGCCGTCGGTCGCGAGATTGATGCGGATGCCGCGAAAACCCTCCTGCTGCATCGCATCGAGCTGGGCCTCCGTGGTCTTGTCGTCGATCACGGCCACCCCGCGCGCGGTCGCGCCACGCGCCTTCATGCCGAACAAGCTGGAGGAATTGTCGGTGCCGTAGACGCTCGGCGTCACGATCACCACGCGCTCGATATGCAATGCCTTGTGCAGCGCGGCCATCTCCTCCGGCGAGGCCGGCTCCGGCGTATAGACGCGCCCGGCGAAGAACGGAAACCTTTCGGGATCGCCGTGGATATGCGTGTGGCAGTCGCAGGCATGGGCCGGCATGTCGAAATTGACCGGCGTCGCGGGCTGCGACGCCTTGGCGTGGGCTTTGTTGGTCATGGCTACTCCGGCGGCGAGGGAGGCAAGCAGGACGCTGCGTCGGTTGAGCACGGGTTCTCTCCCTGCATCATTGTTCTGTCGTGGCAGAATATCACGTCCCCGGGGGGCATCTTCGTCCGGCCGCTGCATGGCTGGTGAGCGCTGCCAGGAGCTCTTCAGGGATCGTCGGCGAGAGCAGGGCATTGAACCGGCGCGTATCCGGTTTGACTAATGATCCGCGCACCCGGATCATCGCCGTCCCACCGGAATCACCTTATGCAAAAATCCTTTGGCAAATTCAAAGCAGGCTTATCGGCCGCGGCCGTCCTGGTCGCCCTGTTCGGCGTCTACGGCTTCCGCAAGCTCCAGGCGCTGGCGGCCGATCCGACCGGGCCGAAGGATTGCCGGGCCGCGGACGATATCGGCGAAAAAGGCAAGATCGACCTGGACAAGGTGAGGGCGATTGCCCCGCTCCAGGGCGTAAAATGGTCGCAGCTCGGCGGCAGCATCAATGATGCGAGTTGTCTCAACCGCACCGAGATCTACGGCGTGGTCGAGGTGCACAGCGTCGACGATATCGCCAGGACGCTGGCCTTTGCCCGCGACAACAAGCTGCCGGTGACGACGGCCGGCGTGCGCCATTCCATGGGCGGGCAGGCATTCCGCAAGGGCGGCATCGTGCTGGACATGCGCGGCTTCAACCGCATCGCGCTCAACGAGGCGGCGCACAGCGTCACCGTACAGCCCGGCGCGACGTGGCACGACATCCAGATCGCGCTGCATCCGCGCTTTGCGGTGCGCGCCATGCAGTCGACCGACATCTTCAGCGTCGGCGGCTCGATCTCGGTCAATGCCCACGGCATGGATCATCAGGCCGGCGCGCTGGCCCGCTCGATCAAGGCTATGAAGGTGATGCTCGCCGACGGTTCGATCAAGAATGTCTCTTCAACCGAGAATACGGAGCTGTTCAACCTCGTGGTCGGCGGCTACGGCCTGTTCGGCGTCATCGTCGAGGCCGAGCTCGATATTGCCGACAACACGGTCTACCAGACCGGGCGGCGCGTGCTGGACTACAAGACCTTTCCCGCGCTGTTCGCCGGCGAGATCGAGAAGGACGGCAATATCGGCCTGATGTACGGACATCTGTCGACCGCGCCGAGCAGCTTCCTCCAGGAAATGCTGCTCTACACTTACACCAAAGCCGACGGCGCCGACTTCAAGCGCCAGCCGCTCGGCGAGGTCAGCGGCACCAAGCTGCGGCGGCTGACCATCAACCTGTCCAAGCAGGGTCCGTTCTTCCAGGAGCTGAAATGGCTCTCGGAGAAGCACATCGAACACCGCATGGAGACCTGCACGGTGACGCGGGCGCAGGCGATCGCCTCGGGCGAAGCCTGCCTCGTCAGCCGCAACGATCCCATGCACGATTCCGTGCCCTACCTGCGCAACGCATTGCCGGAGGAAACCGACATCCTCCACGAATACTTCATCCCGCGCAAAAACTTCACGGCCTTCGTCGACGGCATGCGCAAGATCATGCTCGCCAACAACACCAATTTGCTCAACGCCTCGGTCCGCATCGTGCACAAGGAGGACAACTTCCTGACCTATGCGCCGGAGCCGGCGTTCTCGCTGGTGCTCTACATCAACCAGCCGACGGACGATGAGGGCAACCGCCGCATGAAGAAGACGACAGAAGAGCTGATCGACCTCACCATCGCCAATCAGGGCCGCTTCTTCCTGCCGTATCAGCTCTATTACTCGCGCGACCAGCTCAAGAAGTCCTATCCGCAGATCGACGACTTCTTCGCCGCCAAGCGCAAATACGATCCGGCCGGGCTGTTCACCAATACGATGTACCAGAAATACGCGTCGTAAGGTGCGCTCCCTCTCCCGCAAGCGGGAGAGGTGAAGCAAGCCGGCGGCGGCGTCAGCTTCGCTTCGGCGCGAGCCCGTTGCAGCCGCCGGCCTGCTCGGCATCGAGCACGAGCAGGGCGCCCGCCGTGTACAGCCGGCTGACGAAGTCGGCGGCATCGGAGCGTGCGATCGTAACGTAGCCGCTCGACGCCAGCACCCGGCCATTGGCCCTGGCGACAGCGGCGATGGCCTCAGCCTGCGGGCCGATCACGGCAAGCGAGCGGCCCGGCGAGGCGCCGAAGGTGAGCACGACGACGAGTGTGAGCCAGCCGGCGACGACGAGCGTGACCGCAATTGCGATCCTGCCGAGCGGCCGCAATCCTGTTCGGCTAATAGTCGTAGAAGTGCTCAAGGCTCACTCCCTTCGCCGTCAACGCGCGCTTGATCTCGACCAGGCGGTCGATCCTAGCCCTGAGGCCGGCCCGGCGGAAGCCCGGCCTGGCATCGAGATCGAGCGAAAACAGCGCCGTGGTATCGGCGATGTCGAGCTTCGCATCCTTCGGCGCGATCACGGTGATGAGGATGTCGTGATTGCCGGCGATCTCGGCCAGGCGATGGCCGCCGTCGAGAAGCTTGCCCAGGATTTCCGTCAGCGCCTTGTAGCGCGGCGCCTGCACCAGCTGCCAATCCGCCGACAGCGCACGGACCGGTGTGATGCGCGGCTCGGCCGCCAGCACGTCCGGCGGCAATGTCGCCACCACGAACATGATATCGCGCGGCTCGTCGTCATTGGCAGCGTCGAGCGCGGACTGGATCGCATGCGCATAGCCGATCTTGAGAAAATATTCGCTGCCGAGCGCGAAGTCGCGCTCCCATGTGCGCAGCCGGCTCGGCGTCGGCGCCGGGATCGCCCCGAGACCGTCGAGCTTGTCGCGGAACGGATATTTGAACCAGGGCACGGTGTAGAGGAAGGCGGCGTAGTCCTGGAGCACCGCACGGGCATATTCATCCTGCGGCGTCAGCCTGTCGCCGCGGATCCATTCGAAGACGCGGCCGACCGTGTTTTCGTAAAGTCCCTTGATCGCGTATTCGGTGGAGTAGCTGATCCCGATGACGTAGATCATCATCTTGACGTCGAAGCGGGACTCCGTGGCCGGCGGCACGGCGCGGTTGATGGTGCAGAAGCTCTGCCAGAAGCCGAGGATGTGGCGGAGATAGCCGAACTGGCTTTCGCTGGAATGATCGAGGAAGCGGCCGAAGTCCTCGAAGGAATAGACGATGTACCACTCCGGGAAGGTGAAATAGGTGTTGTCCGGCGGACGGCGATAGCCCTTCTCCGTGATCGGTGGCAGCGCCACCGGCGCTGTTGCGGATGATGCCGCCTGCGCGGCGGGCTGGCAGGTCCCCTCGATATAGGCGAGGGGCACCAGGATCGCGAAGGCGATCAGCGCGATCAGCGCCAGGACGATGCGGCGCAGGCGCTTAAGCATGGGCAGGGCGCGTGCGCGGTGCCAGCAGAAAGCCGATCAGGATGGCGACGCCGCCCAGGCCCAGATGCGGCGCGTTGGCGAAGATGCGCGTTGCGAGCGGCAGGTTGAGCACGCCGTTGATGAGGATGCCGAAGTCGAGATAGCCGCTCCCGGTGAGCAGGCCGAGCACGCCGTCGGCGAAATAGAACGCGCCGAACAGCTGGAAGAACAGCTCGGAGGCGCGCCGCGAGGACAGCGCCGCGGTCAGCGCCCAGAGCGCGGAGACGAGATGCAGGCCGTCGGCATACCAGGTGCGGCGGAATAGGCCGAAGATCATGTCGTTCTGGTCGATGAAGGCGGGGATGTAGCCGGTCAGGATCACGAATCCGAGCAGCGCGGCGTAGCCAAAGGCGCACAATCTGATGATGTCCATGGTCCCTCCGGTCGCGTCTCGAATCTCGCCAAGTCTAGAGTGTTGCGAGGGCCTTGAGCAGGGTATCGTTGAAGATTTGGGAATCCTCGATCTGCGGAATGTGACCGAGCCCGGGTAGCAGGGTTAAGTGCGCCTGCGGCAGCAACACGTTCAAATCGCGCCCCTGTTCGAGCGGCGTCACCGTATCCAGCTCGCCCCAGAGGATGGCGACGGGTTGTTTCAGGCGTGCATAGGCGCTGCGGTCCGCGCTTTGGGCGGCGCGATCGGAGCCCACGAAATAATACAGCCAATCAGCAATGTCGGATGTGCTGTTCTGCCGGGAGAGCGGGCGCTGGAGGATCTCGACATATTCGGGTAGCGCGCGATCCTTTTTCGCGATCAGCGACTTCAGCAGCATCTTCGTCGCGAAGGGATTGGTGACGGTGAGCGACACCAGCACTTCGCGCAGCCATTTTGGATGCAGCAGCGCCGGCGCATCCGACGGCGTGGCCGTCAGCCCGAGCGCCGCATCGACCAGCACGAGCGCGCGGGCTCGATCCGGAAAGCGCAGCACAAGCTCGGTTGCAGCTCCTGCGCCGAAGGAATGGCCGACGATGATGGCAGGCCGCGCGTTGAGCCGCGCCAGCACGTCGTTCACCCGTTCGGCCTGGTCTTGTCGCGTGTAGTTGCCCGGACGATCGGAGAAGCCAAAGGGCGGGAGGTCCAACGCGATGACGTGGTACCCGGCGGCTGCGAGCGCGTCGGTCGTCGCCCGCCACAACTCGCTCCAGGCGGCGGTGCCGTGAAACAGCACGACGGGCGTGCCTGTCGCCGGTCCCTTCTCCTGCACGAAGACGTCGCCGGAGCGCGTTGCAACCAGGTGCCCGGTCGACGGTGCGAGATCGCCGCGGCCAGCCGTTTCACGAGCCGCCGCCGCAATTCGAAACGCAGCGACCGCGGCGACGATCAGCAACAAGACAACAAGGCCCAGCTTGGCTGCGCCGCGAAGAATTTTGGCGATCAAATGGTCCTCGGCAGACCGACGCGAATATCTGGCTGCCACTCTAGCGGAGGTTGACCAGCGGGACAGTAGCAAGGACCAACGCGCTGCCGGTGCAGTTAATGAATCACTGCCCCGACGGCGTGCGCAGGCCGTGCCAGGCGTCGCGGACCTGCTGGTAGTGCACCTCGGGCAGATAGTCCGGCGTGTTCAGGCTCAAGGTCTTGACGTCGAGATGGCCGACGGCGCTGAGCAGCGTGTAGGAGGCGATGACGCGGTCGCGCAGCGCGCCGATCAGGCGGGCCTTGGCCTGGATCAGGTCGGCCTGCGAGTTCAGCACGTCGACCGTCGTGCGCTGCCCGCCCGCGGCCTCGCGCTGCACGCCCTGGAGCGCGACCGTTGCCGCCTTCACCTCGGACTCCGAGGCCGAGACCGCGATCTTGGCGCCCTCATTGGCAACCCAGGCGCTGGTCGCCGCCGTGCGCGCCTGGTTGCGGACCTGGTCGAGCACGAGCCGGCTCTGCGCCGTGATTTCCTTGGCCTGCCGGGTCTGCGCCGCCGCCTGGCCGCCGTCATAGATCGGCACGGTGACATTGGCGACGACCGAGGCCTGGTCCTCGGCGAAGGTCCCGAGCGTCGGGTCGTTGTTGCGGCTCTTGCTGGCGCTGCCCTGGACGCTGGCGCTCGGCAGCAGCGCGCCTTCGGCGACGCGGATGTTGGTGGAGGCGACGTCGACGTCGAAGCCTGCCGCCATCACCGCCGGATGCTGGCGGATCGCCATGGTCAGCGCATCGTCGCGACTCTTCGGCAGATAGCGGTCGACGACCTCGGCGGGCCGAAGCTGCGACGGGGCATTGCCGATCACCTGGGCGTAGGTCGCCTGGCTCACCGCGAGCGCGACTTCGGCGGCATTGAGGTCGGCAAGCCCGCGGCTGAGCCGCGCCTCGGCCTGGGCGCTGTCGGTCGGCGTGACGTCGCCGGCGTTGAGGCGGCGCTGGGTCACGGCAAGCGTCTCGCGCAGGAAGGCGACGTTGGAGCGCTGCGCCTCGACCAGCGACTGGTTGGCCAGCACGTTGGTGTAGGCGGTCACCGCGTCGAGCAGCACGCCCTGGCCGACATTGCGCAGCGCCTCGCGGCCCGACTGCACCTGGAGCTCGGCGGCGCGCACGTTGTTGGCGGTGCGGAAGCCGTTGAACAGGGTCTGCGTCACGGTGACGCCGATGATCCATGGCTTCAGATTCGCGGTCTGGATGGTGTTGTCGGGCAGCAGATTGCGCACCGATTGCAGGCCGGCGCTGAGGCTTGCCACGATCTGCGGCCGGTAGCCGGCGAGCGCCTGCGGCACGTTCTCGTCGGTGGCGCGCTGCCGCGCACGCTCGGCATTGAGCTGCGGGTTGGTCTGGTAGGCCTTGGCCAGCGCCTCGGGCAGGGCTTCCGCCCATGCCGCAGCGGGCAGCGCGCAAGCGAGCGCCAGCGCGGTCCATGTCGTCAACACAGGACCCACGCCCGATCGATACCGCGTCATCACGCGGCCAGCTCTGGCGGCACGCCCAATCATGTAATCCCGCAAAATCCCGGCTGTCCGCCCCCGCCGACGGTGGCCCTCTTAACTGTTTAACCAGCGCGGGTCCCGCAGGCAAACTGCCGCGGGGAAAACCCCCATCTATTCCGTGCTTGTTGCAGCTTCGTCACAGGAATGCTGCGGCGAGGCGTCAGAGCCTTACAGCAGCCTTACCAGCTTGTCCTGCCAGCTTGTCTTGCGGGCGCTTGCCTCACCGGTTCTTGTTCACCGGCTTGCGCTTCTCGATGAACGCGGCCATGCCCTCGGAGCGGTCTTCCAGCGCGAAGGTCGAGTGGAACAGGTTGCGCTCGACGCTCATGCCCTCGGCGAGCGTGGTCTCGAAGGCGCGGTTGACCGCTTCCTTGGCCATCGCGACCGCGGGCCGCGACATCGCGGCGATCTTCTCGGCCGCCGCCATCACCTCGTCCATGAGCGTGTCCGCGGGCACGATGCGGCTGACCAGGCCGCTTCGCTCGGCTTCGGCTGCATCCATCATGCGGCCGGTGAGGCAGAGGTCCATCGCCTTGGACTTGCCGATCGCGCGCGTCAGGCGCTGGGTGCCGCCGATGCCCGGGATGGTGCCGAGCGTGATTTCGGGCTGGCCGAATTTGGCGGTGTCGGCGGCGATGATGAAATCGCACATCATGGCGAGCTCGCAGCCGCCGCCAAGCGCATAGCCCGCGACCGCGGCAATGGTCGGCTTGCGGCAGCGCGCGATCCGGTCGCCGCCGATCGCGGCAAAGTCCTCGGAGAACATGTCGATGAAGCCCTTCGGCTGCATCTCCTTGATGTCGGCGCCGGCGGCAAAGGCCTTCTCGCTGCCGGTCACGACGATGCAGCCGATCGCGTCATCGGCCTCCAGATCGTCGACGGCCGCCGCGATCTCGCGGAAGACGCCGAAGGAGAGCGCATTGAGCATCTTCGGCCGGTTCAGCTTGATGATGCCGACCGCGCCTTTGCCTTCGACGATGATGTGTTCGAACGTGCTCATGCTCCACCCACGCATTTGATTGAGCGGGCAATCTGCCCGCTGGCGCGGTGGGCTTCAAGAGGGCCGAACGCCCCGCAGGGACGCGCGAGCCGCGCGCCCCGAGGGAACTGGTTGTCAGGCCGTCAATCAGGCCATGAACATGCGTGCGGCGGAGGCCAGCGTCAGCACCGTGCCGACGCCGATGAAGATCTTGCCGATCAGGGAGCTCTGGTCCCAGGCCGAGTTCTGCTGGCTGCTCGCCATCACCGGCGCCGGCCGCGGCTGCGCGTCGGTTGCGGCAACGACCGCGGGCCGGGCGGACGGATTGTCCTGTTGCAGGGCGGCGCGATCGATATCGTTGAGCTGGTCGGGCGCGACCACCTGGCTCTCGGCGCCGGAGGTGGCGGTATTATCGGCCGCGGCCTGCAAATTGTCGTTGGCGCGGCCGGTCATCGCGGAGGCCGCCGCCGCGGTCGCCGTGTCGGCGGCCGCGAGCTGCGCATTGGCATTGGCGACTACCGGCGGCATCTGGCTGGAGGCCGGCGCGTCGTTAGCGGCCTTGGCGTCGTCGGCCTTTGCCGTCACGTCCTTGTCCGCCTTGCCGTCGGAGGATTTCTGCGCCGTCTTGCTGCTGCTGCCACGATGAGAATAGTGGCGGCGCTGCTTGCCGGACTTGTCCGTTTCCGCTTGCTTGGTCGCGCCATCCGTCTTCGAATTGGCGGCCGAGCTTGGCGCCGCCTGCGCAGCGCCCCCGAACAGCACGAATACCGCGGCCAGAAGAAGCAATGCCGCACGCCTGCTGGCTTTCAACATGTTGACGATCTCCCCGATTGCGCCATCCCGGGAGCGAACAGAGACCCCGGTGCATGACGACAGCGGGGCAAAAAAGGGGAATCTTCGGGCAAGACCGGGCAAAAGCGGGGCAAACCAGGGGCCGCGCCCGCAGCCACCGGATGCGAGTCGGACCGATCGATGTTATGAGCCTCCCGGGCTTTATGGCCGGACCGGAGTCTTCGGGCTGCGTTTTGATCACAACTTCGTGATCGCTGCGGCGCCGGCGTAACAAATTGAAAGAGCGGCCGAATTGCCGTGTAGGAGCGCGCGTGCGCGGACGTGAGGATGAGTGGACCGGCCTGATGCGGTCGGCCATGGCAGGCGATGATGCGGCCTATCATCGCCTGTTGAAGGCGGTCACGCCGGTGCTGCGCGCTGCCGCGAGGCGCGGCCTGGCGCGGGCCGGGCAGCCTCCCGATCAGGCCGAGGATATCGTGCAGGAGATACTGTTGGCGGTGCATCTGAAGCGGCACACATGGGACAGCGAAGCGCCCTTCGCGCCCTGGCTGTTTGCGATCGCCCGCAACAAGCTGATCGACGCGCTGAGGCGGCGGGGCCGGCGGGTGTTCGTCAACATCGACGACTTCGCCGAGACGCTGCCGGGTGAGGCGCCGCAGGAGACGGCTTCCGCGGCCGAGGTCGCCAGCCAGCTCGACGCCTTGCCGCAGCGCCAGCGCGACGTGCTGCAGTCGATCGCGGTCGAGGCCGCCTCGATCAAGGACACGGCGGCGAGATTTTCGATGAGCGAGGGCGCGGTGCGGGTCGCGCTGCATCGCGGACTTGCGGCGCTCACCGCCAAACTGCGGGACCATTGAACATGGATACCGATCAACTCATTCGCACGCTCGCGGCCGACAACGCCCACCGCGCCCCGCGCGTCGGCGCCATGCTGACCATGGCACTGCTGGTGGCCGCCCCCTTGTCGATCCTGATCTTCGCGACCTTCCTCGGCGTGCGGCCCGACGTGATGAGCGCCATGGGCAATCCGTTCTTCGACATGAAGTTTGCGGTCACCCTGTCGCTCGCGATCCCCGCGATCATCGTCAGCCTGCATCTGTCGCGGCCCGAGGCGCTTTTGCGCGGCTGGGGCTGGTTGCTGCTGCTTCCCGTCGGCTTGCTTGCGGTCGCGATCGGCGGCGAGATGATGATGGCTCCGGCGATGCCGATGACGATGCGGATGGTCGGCAGGAACTCCAGGGTGTGCCTGTTTGCGATCCCGGCGATGTCGCTGCCGCTGCTTGCGGGCGCGCTGTTCGGCCTGCGCCACGGCGCGCCGTCGCGCCCCGCGCTCGCCGGCGCGCTCGCCGGCCTGGTGTCGGCCGGGCTCGCCGCGACGCTCTATGCCTCGCACTGCACCGACGACTCGCCCTTGTTCGTCGCGACCTGGTACACGCTCGCGACCGCGCTAGTGACGGCGATCGGTGCGCTGTTGGGGTCGAAGGTCCTAAGATACTGACTGCGTCAACCACGCCGCTTCCTGCAGGACGTGACCGTGTTCAACGCCTGCACGAGCCGCGCAGCTTCCGGCGTCAAGCCCTCCTGCGATAGAGGATGAACCGGGTGGATTCTTCCGAGCGCTCGAACTGCTCCAGCAGAAGCCCCTCCACCATCTCCTTCAACCAGTCATATTGGTAGGTCGCGCCGCGGTCCAAAAAGAAATGGTCGGCCCCAGCAAAGCTCCTGCTCACCTGTTCGCGGCTGAACGTGTCCCGGAAAGGCATGAAGTAGCCTTTCGGGGCCCTCCCGAGAGCCGGGAGGACAAGCCAATCCTGGTCCGACAGCAGCAGCATGCGGCCACCGGGTGGCACGAATTTGTTGACCAGGTCGATGTCACTGGCGTCGAGTGCGACCTCGTGTGGCCCTGAAGTCTTTCTCCATTTGAAGCTGGCGATGCTCGGGAACTTCAAATACGACCGCAGCCCTATCATCGCGTCCTGGCGCCGGTCCTGGGCGTTCAGAAGCACGGCAACGGAGACTGCGGCGATCGCCGCCAACGACGTTGCCGGGACAAGCTGCGACGTCGTTCGGCCGAGTGCGGCACGGAATGCCGATCGGCCCCACCATGCGCCAACGGCAAGATAAGCAAAGGCGTTCTGCTGCCACACCGCATCCAGCGATCGGTTCACCCACTTCGTCATGAAGACCAGCGCGACGAGAGACAGAACCAGCAGATAAGCGCGCTCTATGGTGCGCGAGCCGGTCCACGCACCGGCGACGCTGACTGCCGTGCCGATGGCGATCGCGGGCATGACGATCTGGTAGAGCGTCCCGAATCCAGGGTTCCAGACCAGAATCACCGCCACCCAATTCGAGAGGCTGTGCAGGCTGAGCGGGGCGAGGAAGACGTACAGAAAGTCCGCCGAAAGGACGGCCGGGCCGAATGCGGCAACGAACAACGCCAGCAAAAACACGAGCGTCATGCAGGTCAAGGCCGCGACTTCCCAAAACCGACGCCCTTCCAGCACCCGTACCAACAAGGCGGCGCAGGCCACCGCCCAGGTATAAATTCCGGTCTCTGTGTTCCAAAAGATCGAGACAGCGCAGACGACAGACAGCGCCATCAACAGCCGGAAGGACGGTTGCACCATGAGGTGCGCCAGGATGCCGACCGCAATGAACACGAACGCGTAGCGGATCGCGAGAGCGGACGGCCCGCCAAAGGCGTCGCCGTCGGCGTATTGACACAGCGCGAGAAACACGGCCGTCAAGACAAACGGCATTGCCCTGCTCTGGAAAAAGTCCCGCAGCACCCAGTAGCTTGACAGGTGGAAGATCACGAGGCTTGCGGCAATGAGCCTGATGTAAAGCTCATACAGAGCGTTGACGTCCGCCGTCAGGAACCTGCTCAATAGGTAAGGCGGTCCGTATCCGTAGAACGCCAGGAAGTCGCGGCCCGGCACCATGCCATTTGCAAAGTGATAGAGCGCCGGTCCCGTCAGGTACGATACCGGATGATTGCCGGCCATGGCCCGTGTGGCCAGGCCCCGCACGTCCGCAGGCAGGATCAGGGCCAGCAGTGCTGCGATCAGCACCGCATCGACCCATCCAAATTCGGAGAGCTTGATCGGCCTGACGTCGGGATCGCCCTTGATGTGTACGAAGGTCGGGATGCGCTTCACGAACGGGATGACGGCGGCGGCGACAAGGGCGGCCAGCGCAACCTGTTGCAGTCTTGGCTCGAATGTAGCCCGCAGGAACGGATGCAGCTCCGTGACAATGATCGCCGACGAGAGGTAGAACAGAACGAGCGAGCGGCCTTCAAAAAACGTTCGGAGCCTGAGAGCTGCAAAAGCTGCGATAGCGCCGACCCCATAGAACAGGGCATAGAAGATCTTCTCGGCGCGTTTGATGGCGTCGCTGTTCGAGGCGTGAACGACCGGAAAATCCTGTGCCAGGTTTGCGCCCAGGTCCGGCTTGGCGGCATGCAGAACCAGATAGGCCGAGAGGCCAGCTGCTACGGCGCCAACGCACGCTCCCCACACTGCAAAGCTCTGAAAACGCCAAAGCTCAAGTTCTGATCGTGTTATGGGTTTGACTAGACGCAACAACACCCCCAAGGACGAATTCCAAGGCGAAGGTAAGGCAAAAATGTGCCGGCTTCCATAGGCGGGGGGCCAGAATTGCATGTCCCTGGGACGAAACCCGGAGATGGAGCGGAAAAAGCGGAGCCGTTTCTTTCCTTGTCACGACCGAGGGATCCGCATTCTTGGAGTTCATGCGCGAACGACGGCGGCGCCGAAGCGCGCCAACGCTTCACCTCGTCGCGCTTGAGACCTAGCTCGCGGCCTGCTGCATGCGATGGAAGCGCAGCACCTGCTGCGCGGTCGACGAGCGCAGGGCCTCGTAGGTATCGCGCAGCATCAGCATGTCCGTCTGCGAGCCGCCGGACAGTTTTTCGCGCATGGCGATGATGGCGCGCACGCTGGGCCACGACATGCCCGCGACCTTGGCGAGGAGCATCACGCCCTCGGTGCGGCTCTCGATCATCATGTTCTCGGCGGTCTCGACCGGGACGCCGGCGAGCGCGGCGAGCCCTGCGTTGGTCTCGTCGAACTTGCCCTGCTCGGCGAAAGCCGCGACCTGGAGTTCATTGAGACGGCCGTCGTCATGCAGCGACTTCACCAGCGCCCGCGCGGTCTCGGTCTGCCTTGTCATGGCGGCGGCGCGAACCCGCTGGGCGGCTTCCTGGATCACGCTCGCGACTTCGTCGGCCAGCTCCGGATGGGCGGCTTCGAGCTTCTTGCGCACGCTGAGCGAGGCCTTTGCGACCAGCTTCAGGAAGTGATGGCGCGGCAGGTCGGGCCGCAGGCCGATGCAGCCGGCGAGGTCGTCGTCGCGCTCGGCGCGCGTGACGAGGTCGGTCAAGCTTGTCTCGGAGAGCTGCGCACCCGGGTTCGCGACGGTCGATTGCACCACCTCCTCGTTGCCGCGCGTCACCAGCACGTCGGTGAGTGCCTCGGAAAGCACCCTGCGCAGCGAGATCGCCTTGAGATGCGCCTGGCCTCTGCTGCGCGCGATCTCCATCAGGGTCGCCTCGTCCAGCCGTTCCGACTTCGACAGCACGGGGCCGGCGACCTCGATGACCTCGTCGAGCGCGAGCGTGCGGATGATTTTGGGCGGCGCGGCCGCGATCGGCGCCAGCCGCTCGGCGAGCAGCACCCTGGCCGACGTTTCGATCTGGTCGATCAGGCACTGGAATACGTCGTCGAACAGCCCGACATGGTCGTCGGAATAGTCCACCGCGTTGTTGACGAAGAGGTCGGTGACACGTCGCAGCGTCTCGACGCGGCGCGCGACGGTGCCGTGCGAGAGCGCCGCCTGCAATTCGTCGAGCAGGTTTTCAGATGGCTTGGCGGATCTGGATCTCATAGCCCTGTCCTGGAGCGTTCGGTCCGGCGGCGGTTTCTGTGCAGCCGGGAAAAATGAATTGGTCAGTTCGTTGCAATGCGGTTGCGCCCTTGCGCCTTGGCGGAATAGAGCGCGCTGTCGGCGCGCACGAGAAATGTGTCGGCAGTATCGTTGTCGCGCAGCGTCACGACGCCGGCTGAAATTGTCACGCGCATGCCGGGGGAAAATGCGCTCCAGTCGAGATCGGCGACGATGCCGCGCAGCCGCTCGAGCATGCGCGCGGCGGCGTCGCCCTCTGCTCCCGGCAGCAGCAGCAGGAATTCCTCGCCGCCATAGCGGCCGAAGCGATCCGCCGGGCGGATGTTGGCGAAAATCGTGATCGCGAAGGTGCGCAGCACCTCGTCGCCCACCGGGTGGCCGTGGGCGTCGTTGATGCGCTTGAACCAGTCGAGGTCGATCAGCGCGATCGCGCAAGGCGTGGCGGCCAGCCGCGACTTTTCGATCTCTGCGTCCAGCAGCCGCATGATGCAGCGGCGGTTGTAGGAGCCGGTGAGCTCGTCGAGCTCGGCGAGCTCCTCGATGCGCTGATAGGCGGCCTTCAGCTCGATGCTGCGCCGGTACAGGATCTTGCGCAGCGTGGCGCCGAACAGGCCGAGGAAGGCGCACTGGCCGATCACCAGGACGAAGCAGAGCATCGAGGCGGCGCGTTCCAGCCGGGTCGTGACCGGAAGTCCGATCGGCAGGTCCGAGACCAGAAAGACGAGTGCGAGTCCGCAGGTGGCGAGACCCCAGGTCACCATCGCCTGGCTCGACGTCATGCGCAGCGTGCCGAACGCGAAGATCAGGAACAGCACGGCGATGAAGGCGATCCCGATCGTCGGCACCGACACCAGGAACACGAACTGCAGCGCCATGTGCGCCGAGATCTGGAACACGGTGAGATAGTGATCGTTGTGGCGGTCGCCGACGCCGGCTTCGGACAGCACGGTGAATGCGCCGATGATCAGGAGGCCGCCGAGCCAGAACAGCGAGGGAACGGCCATCGCGACCGCGCCGTCATGGGCGTACAGCAGCAGAACCGACGCGCCGAGCGAGTAGCTTACGACCTGGCCGGCATACATCTGGCGGCGCTGCCGCATGCGGCGGGCGCGCACCTCCGGCATCGTCGCGTCGGAGGTCAACGCGAGCTCCGCGGCTTCTGCGGCATTCCGGTCCGGAAGGGACGTCGCGGCCGTGGTCATGGTCTCGCCATTGGTGGATGTCGGTCCAAAAATCTACGTGGCAAGCCTTTAGGTTTGGTATCCTTGCCCTGCGAATCCGGGCTTGCTGCACCGGCAAACGGCCTTGATCCGACAGGGAAATTAGCGAGCGATTAGGGATCGCCGGCGATCGGGCCGCAGGGCCTGTCAGGATACGCTGCACAAGGCTGTGTTATGGACCGAGGCTTGGTAAGATCGCGCGAACTTGCGGGAACTTCCGCGGGAGAACGTTTCAGTATTATGTTACCAATATGGATGAGGGCGATCCGGCGCCCCGGATGGCTACAGGAAAGTGTACCGATGTGGGGTAGATCACACAGGCCCCCGTACGACTGCGGTAGGTTGAAGATTCTTGTGCCCGCCGTCGAACCCTCCACCGTTCCGACCCGACCAACCTTGCGAGACGGCCTTTGAGCGTGACACAGGCGGCTTCGGACGAGGTCCTGATCGCCCGGATCGCTCAAGGCGACCGGCTTGCCATGCAGGTGCTGTACGGGCGGCACCATGTCAGGGTGTATCGTTTCGGCCTGAGGCTCGTTCGGGACGAGCAGACGGCCGAAGACCTCATCAGCGAGGTGTTCCTCGACGTCTGGCGTCAGGCCGGCAAGTTCGAGGGCAGATCCGCCGTTTCAACCTGGCTACTGGCAATCACCCGATTCAAGGCCCTGTCTGCGCTCCGGCGCAGGAAGGATTTCGAGTTGGACGACGAAGCCGCCAACGCGATCGAGGATACGTCCGACGATCCGGAAACGGTGGTGCAGAAGAAGGATACCAGTGAAGCGTTGCGGGAGTGTTTGACGGGCCTCTCGCCGGACCATCGGGAAATCGTCGATCTCGTCTACTACCACGAGAAGTCCGTGGAAGAAGTGGCCGAGATCGTCGGGATACCCGAGAACACTGTGAAGACGCGCCTCTTCTATGCGCGCAAGAAATTGGCCGAACTGCTGAAGGCAGCCGGCATTGAGCGAGGCTGGCCATGATGGCTTTGAGCAAGAAGATGCTGGAGCAAGAGCCCAGTGAGATCGAAATGCTGCTGCCGTGGCACGCCGCCGGCACGCTGAACGCGCGCGACGCCCGCCGCGTCGAGGAGGCGCTCGCCCGCGATCCGGCGCTTGCCAGGCAGTATGCGGCGATCCGCGGCGAGTACGAAGAGACCATCCATCTGAACGAGAGCTTAGGGGCTCCGTCGGCGCGCGCGATGCAAAAGCTGTTCACCGCGATCGATGGCGAGCCCGCGCGGGCGACCGGTTCGCTGCCGCTGTCGGCGCGCATCTCGACATTCCTCGCGAGCCTGTCGCCGCGTGCGCTGGCCTGGTCGGCGAGCCTCGGCGCGATCGCGCTCTTGCTCCAGGCCGGTGTCATCGGCGCCGTGCTGATGAAGAACCAGACCGCCACCTTCCAGACTGCGTCGCTCTCCACCAGCGCCCCGATCACGCGCGAGCTGGGAGCAGCCGCCGCGCCGGCGCGGGCGCTGGTGCGCTTCACGCCCGAGGCGCGGGTGGCCGACATCACCTCGCTGCTCGACAGCTACCAGGCCTCGATCATCGACGGAGCCAAGGGCGGCATGTTCCGCCTCCAGTTCGACAAGGCGATGAGCCAGGACGAACTCGCCTCGCTGCTCGGCAAGATGCAGCGCGAAAAGTTCGTCAACCTCGCCGTCGCGTCGCCGTAAGGCGCCTCTGGGATCATGACGCGCAAGTCCGAGAGTAAGTTGCGGGCCGGGGCCTATGCTTCGTCGGTCGGAGCTGCGCTCCTGCTCGCCGCCTGTCTCGGCATCGAGGTCGCCCACGCGCAGGCGATCATGCGCACGCCCACGATCAGCGTCCCATCCCGCACCCCGACCATCTCTCCGAGCGTCGCCGCGCGCGTCAGCCCGGGCGTTGCCGCAAGGGTGGTGGCCGTCGACAGCGGTCCGCCCAGAATTGCCGCCACGACGCCTCGGATCTCGGCACGGATAAGGCCGACGCCGGTGCTGCCTTTTGCGCGCTATTCGCCGAACCTCTATCCGGCCTGCACCGCGCCCTATCGCGACGCCGACGGCGAATGCCTTGCGCAGCCGAACGCCGGCGGCGACGGCGCCGGCAAATCGGGCAAGAAGAGCGCCGGCAAGGGGCGCGGCAACGGCACGCCGGCCGCCGTGAACCTGCGCATTTTCGCCAACGAGTTCGTCGCCGAGATCGACAGCGCGCTGTCGTTGACCGAGGCCGACGAGCTGGCGCGCCGGCACGGCCTGACGCGCGTCGCCTCCGAGAGCTTCCCGCTGATCGGTGCCACGATCGGCCTGTTCCGCATCACCGACGGCCGGCCCTCCGAGACCGTGCGGCGCGAATTCGCCGCCGACGGCAGCGTGCGCTCGCTCCAGCCGAATTTCCGCTACGTGCTCCAGGACCAGAAATCGTCCGCGCCGACCGAGGGCGATCCGGCGCAATATGCGCTGGCAAAGCTGCGCCTGCCGCAGGCCCACACGCTGGCGCACGGCGCCAATGTCACGGTCGCGGTGATCGATTCCGGGATCGACGCCCGGCATCCCGAGCTCGCCAATTCCATCGCCGACAATTTCGATGCGCTGGTCAGCACCGAGGGCCCGCACATCCACGGCACCGGCATCGCGGGCGCCATCGTGGCGCATGCGCGGCTGATGGGCAGCGCACCGGAGGCGCGCATCATCGCCATTCGCGCCTTCGGCGGCACCACGGGCGGCGCCGAGAGTTCCTCCTACGTCATCCTGCGCTCGCTGAACTACGCCGCCGAGCACGGCGCGCAGATCGTCAATATGAGCTTTGCCGGACCGAAGGACGCGGTGATCGAGCGCGCGATCGCGGCGACCGCCGCGCGCGGCCTGGTGCTGATCGCGGCGGCCGGCAATGCCGGGGCGAAATCGCCGCCGCTCTATCCCGCCGCCAATCCCAACGTGATCGCGGTCAGCGCCACCGACCAGCAGGACAAGCTGTTCACCGCGTCCAACCGCGGCAATTACATCGCGCTGGCCGCGCCCGGCGTCGACATCTTCCTGCCGGCGCCCGACGGCAAATACCAGATGACGTCGGGAACCTCGTTCTCGGCGGCCTATGTCTCCGGCGTCGCGGCACTGCTGCTGGAGCGCAACTACGCGCTGAAGCCGGAAGCGCTGCGCATGACGCTCGCCAAGACCGCGCGCGACCTCGGCTCACCCGGCCGTGATGATCTCTTCGGCGACGGCGAGGCCGACGCTTTTGCCGCGGTCATGGCTGTTCCGGCCGACAGCGCGACGCCGGTTGCCGCGGCGTCCGGTACAACTAAACGTGAAGATGCCGAGAAGCGTCGCGACGAGCCAGGCATCCGCGCAATCGAACAACCCTCGCTGTCGAGCGCRGCCGATAAATCTGCGGTTTCTCAGGCAGATAGGCCGCCGACGCGATAGCGGCTGCGACAACTTTGCGCGCGGCGCGAAGCTCAAAAAATCGAACGCCGCGTTGAACGTTCAGCCCGCTGCCACGACCAAATTATGTGGGAGCGGTCATCCCTCCCCATCAGTCATATTAGGCGCGAGCGCCCATCCACCCCAAGCGCCCATATGGCTCGACCCGTCCGGTTGTCCCCCCGGACGGGTCTTTTCTTTTCGGGCATCCGATTCCTTGAAGCGCCGCGCGAGATCAGCTTCTGGTTGAGAGATCGCGGCTGCGCCGATCGCCACGCCCGGCCGGCGCACCGCAAGCGCGCCATGCTTGCGCGAAGCTTGACTCGAAAACCCGCTGAATCTCCGCGCGACTACGGTGTTTGACGACGAGTGCCGGGTCGTTGCTGGACAAGTCAAAACTTTTCCACAAAATATTCATGTCGCGTCTAAATTGATTCGTGTGCGTTGCGTCCCGCGTCCGTATTTTCTCCTGACGGGCTGGTTCATGACACATCGCCAAGAATCCTTTAGCGCGCCTTTTGGCGCCGCGGCTTGCAGCCGCGACATTGCGACACGCTGGTGCGCTCTCGCCGAGCAACGGCTGGAACATCTCTCCGAAATGTTCGAGACCGGACGCTGGCGCCGCTATCACTCAGAACTCGCGTTCCTCGAAAACATCCAGGAAGCCAAGCGCGCCGTTCAGACCTGGCGGGCCATCGCGACCGGCGAGGACGTTGCCGCGGCCGCCGCGAGCGTGACGGCCGCGTTCGGCTGGTCGCCGGCCACCTTGTCGCGCACGGCTCCCCGGGGGCATGCGCAGACCGTGCAGCCCAAGATGTTGCAGCCAAAGGCCGTGCATATCGCGCCCGAGACCGCCGTGCCGGTCGCGCTCGACCCCAAGCCAAATATGCTCGCCGAAGTCACCGAAGCCCCGCTCGCGCCGCTGGCCCCGACCGCACCGCTTGCGAGGCCTGCTGCGGTGGCATTGTTCACTGCGCCTGCTGCTGTCGCACCGCTCAAGGCTCCCGCTGCGCGGGCGCCGCTAACCGCCCCTGCCGTGAGGTCCCCGGTCGCCGCGCCCGCTGCAATGGCACCGTCCACCGCGCCTGCTGTAAGGCCACCGCTGACCACGCCTGCCGCGATGGCAGCGCTCCTGCCTCAGTTCGCCCCGCCGGCCGCCGAAATCGTCGCAGCCCCCGACCGCGTCGTCGAATTCACCTTCAGCCTCGACGGCCTCCAGGCCAAGTACCCGCTGCTGCGGAATAAGTTCTAGCTTCAGAGGTTCTGGCGCCGGCCAAACATTCCGCCGTCGTCCTGGCGAAGGCCAGGACCCATACCGCGGAGTTTCTCGATAGGACGATGCGGCCAGTACCACCCACATAACCCCATCCTGTGGTTATGCGACGAGCGAAAGCGCTCGCGCGGGGGGCCTGGATCTGCGCTTCGCTTGTCCAGGACACTGAGTGTGTCCTACCGCCGCACCGCATTCCCGCCGACCACCACCTGCGCAAAGCGCTGGGCGCCGTCCGCCGACAGGTCGGCCGTCACCGCGCGCGCGTGATCGAGGCCGACCACGGCGCCGCGCGGGGTTTCCGAGATCATGTTGTTGTTGACCAGTGCAGTGCCGGCGCCCGGCACCACGGAGACGCCGATGCCGGCCAGTGCCTTGCGGATCACGTTGCCCGTGATCGCGACGTCGCGCAGATATTTGCCCCAGCCGGCGACGATGCCGTAGGACGGCGCGTTCTCGATCACGTTGCCGGTCACGGAGCTGTCAGCCTCGATGTAGATGCCGACGCCGGCATCGTCGTCGGGCGCGGTGCCGATCGGCCGCTTCGGGATCAGATTGCGGATGATGTTGCCCTGGACCACGGCGATGCGGCCGCCCTCGTTGAAATTGCAGACGGAGACGCCGACCGCGGCGCCGTCCACAATGTTGTTGGCGATCACGGCGGCCTCGAACGCGAACTCGGAATAGAGCGCGACCTCGCGCACATCGCTGACGCTGTTGCCGGTGATGTGGATGTTCGAGGCCGAGTTGCCGCGCACCGCGGAATAGTCGCAATTCCTGATGCGATTGCCACGCACGATCACATTGCCGGCGCGGAACGCGTTGATGGCATTGCCGTACTGCCCGGAGCCGCCGGGGCCGGCCTTGATGTCCTCGATGCGGTTGTCGGCAACCAGCGTGCCGTCGTCGCCGATCGCGGTGCGCAGGATCTCGATGCCGTTGTCGTTGGTGCCGATGATGTTGTTGCGCGCGACGCTGAGCCCCCTCGCATCGAACGAGACCACCGCCGTCACCGCGATATTGGTGAAGATGTTGCCGGAGATGTCGCCGGAGACCTGCTCGAGCCAGATGCCGCTGCCGCCCGAGCTCGTGATCTCGCAATCGGTGATGCGGACGTTGCGTCCGCCGAGGACGTGGATCAGCCCGCGCCGCGTCGGCAGCGGAATGCCGCCGCCGTCGAAGGTGATGCCGGTGAGGCCGATCGCGTCGGAGCCGTCGCTCTGGATCGCCGAGGCTCCGCCGGTGAAGACCAGTTTCGTCGCGCCGCGCACGCCGATCAGCTGCGCGCCATTCGGCAATCGCAGCAGCCCGGTGCGGTAGATGCCGGGCGGGAGCGCCAGCGGCATCTGCGCCCGCGCGGCCTCGTCGATGGCGCGCTGGAGCGCACGGGTCTGGTCCTCGCTGCTGCCGGGCCGCACGCCGTATTGCGTGGCGTCGCGGCCGAGCAGCGATGTCAGCGGCGCAGCGCGCGCGGCGTCGACAGGCATGGCCAGCGCACCGGCAACGCCTGCGGCCGAGGCTCCGATGAGATGACGGCGATTGAGGGTCATGACGCGTCCTCCGGCGGACGCGGGGCGTGTCCGCGATGGTTAGGTAGCGCAGGGCCGCCGGTGGCGTGGGGATTGTTCGCGGTAGGGTTAAATGTTTACCGCAAGGACGGGGCCGTAGGGTGGGTTAGCCTTGCGGCTGCGCGAAGCGCAGTCCGCCAGACGTAACCCACCATGTCACCGCGAGCACGGAACTCGTTCAAGCCAATGAGGTGGATTACGCTACGCTAATCCACCCTACGAGACCGGCGTGTTCCGCGCCTTCCGCGCCAACTGCACCATCTCCATCAGCATCGCTTCCCCCGCATCCACCAGTTCCTCCAGCGTGATCCGCGGCGCACCCTTGCGCCGCATCGCGCCGCCACGGGCGAGCAGGGGAATATGGATGAACGCCGCCAGCTGCGGCCCGCCCGCCTTCACGTTCTCGATCGCGCGCCAGCTCAGATAGTTGCAGAGATAGGCGCCGGCATCGCGCGAGGGGCGGGCGTCGATGCCGGTGAGGCGCGCGGCGCGCAACAGCCTTGCGGTATGCGGGCCGAACAGCATCGCGTCCGCATTGGCGGCGATGCCGCGCTTGCTCGAGCGGGTATTGGCGGCGTCGGGCCAGAGCATGGTGACGGCGTTGCGCGCGCGGGTCTCGATTCGCAGATAGGGCGTGCGTGCGGCGAGGCCGAACATCAACAGCGCATCCGGGGTTTGTGCGGCCAGCACCTCCGGCAATTGCCGGTCGACCGCGGCATAGGTGACGGGGAAAATGTGGGTCGCGAGTTCGACATCGTCGAGCGACGGGCGGCGCAGCCGCGCCAGTCGCGCGACCAGCGGCTGTGTCGGATTATAGGGCGCGCCGGGAAACGGGCCGAAACCGGTGAGGAGAATGCGGAGTTTTCCGCTCATTGCAGCAACTCCATGATGTGCTCGGCGGCGAGCGCCGGCGTGACGCGGCCATCGGCCACCTCGGCCTCGATCTTCTTCACCTTGGCGCGCACGGCAGCCTCGGTGCGCAGCCGGGCCAGCATGCGCTGCTCCAGCATCGACCACATCCATTTCACCTGCTGCTCGCGCCGGCGCGCGGCGAAATCGCCGGACGCGTTCATGGCCTTGCGGTGATCGAGGATCTTTTGCCAGAGCTTTGCGATACCGTCGCCGGTCAGCGCCGAATAGGTCTCGACCGGCGGATGCCAATGCTCGGAGCGGGGGGTGAGGATATGCAGCGCGCCGCGATAGTCGGCGGCGGTGATGTTGGCGCGCTTGAGATTGTCGCCGTCGGCCTTGTTGATCGCGATCATGTCGGCGAGCTCGACCAGCCCCTTCTTGATGCCCTGGAGTTCGTCGCCGCCGCCCGGCAGCATCAAGGCCAGGAAGAAGTCGGTCATGTCGCAGACTGCGGTCTCGGACTGGCCGATGCCGACGGTCTCGACCAGCACGACGTCGAAGCCGGCCGCCTCGCACAGCAGCATCGCCTCGCGCGTCTTGGCGGCGACGCCGCCGAGCGTGCCCGAGGACGGCGAGGGGCGGATGAAGGCGTCGTCGGAGGCCGAGAGCCGCGCCATCCGGGTCTTGTCGCCGAGGATCGAGCCGCCGCTGCGCGCCGAGGACGGGTCGACCGCGAGCACCGCGATCTTGTGGCCCTGTTCGATGAGATAGGTCCCGAGCGCATCGATGGTGGTGGATTTTCCGACGCCGGGCGATCCGGTGATGCCGACGCGCACCGCCTTGCCGGTGTCGGGCAGCAGCATCTGCACCAGCTCGCGCGCCAGCGCCTGGTGGTCGCCGCGCCGGCTCTCCACCAGCGTGATGGCCCGGGCGAGGGCCGCGCGACTGCCGGCGCGCAAGTCGCGGGCGAGGGATTTGATGTCCAGCGAGGCCTTCTTCTCAGTCATGCCCTGCTTTACAACGCCCCGGCGGGGCAGGCGAGGGCCGCCCGCCCGCTATCACCGGGATGTTGCTGCCACCGCCTGCACCGGTTTCACCTTGCGCCAGACCCACACCATCACCGGCCACAGCAATGCGCCGATCGCCATGGCTGCGAGGATGGCGGCGACGGGACGTTCGAAGAACGGCAGGATGCTGCCGTCGGACTTGATCAGCGAGGTGACGAAGGCCTGCTCGACCATGGTGCCCATGACGATACCGAGCACCATCGCGGCCACGGGATAGCCGTTCGCCTCCATGACATAGCCGATCACGCCGAACGCGGCGACGGTGACCACGCCGAACATGTTGTTGCCGATCGCGAACGAGCCGACCGCGCAGCACAGCATGATGATCGGCATGATGGCGGAGCGCGGCGCCAGCAGGATGTAGGCGGCGATCCGGATCATGGCGATGCCGAGCGGGATCATCAGAATGTTCGCGATGATGAACATCAGGTAGATCGCGTACATGCTCGACGCTTTCTCGGTGAACAGCGTCGGGCCGGGATTGAGCCCCTTCATGTAGAGCACGCCGATCGCGATCGCGGCGATGGTGTCGCCGGGGATGCCGAACAGCAACGAGGGCACCCAGCCCGACGCGATGCTGGCATTGTTGCTGGCGCCGGCCTCGACCAGGCCCTCGACATGGCCGGTGCCGAATTTCTCCGGCTCCTTGGAGAAGCGCTTCGACATCGCATAGGAGACCCAGGCGGCCATGTCGGCGCCGGCGCCGGGCAGCACGCCGATGATGATGCCGACGATGTTCCCGCGCGTCATCTGCCAATGATACTTCTTGGTCAGCTTCCACTGRCCGGCCATGATGCTTCCGAATTTTCGCCGCGGCAGCGGTGGCGGCTCGGGCGTCAGCATCGCGCGCATCACCTGCGCCACCGCGAACACGCCGACCAGCGCCGGGATCGGCTCGATGCCGCCAAAGAGATCGGTGAGGCCGAAGGTGAAGCGCGGCACGCCGCCGGGATTTTCGATGCCGATGCAGGAGACCAGCAGGCCGAGGAACATGCCGGCGATCGCCTTCACCGGCGAGGAGCGCGCCACCAGCGTTGCGCACATCAGGCCGAGCAGCGCCAGCCAGAAATATTCGAAGGTCGAGAACGACAGCGCGACCTCGGCCAGCGGCGGCGCCAGGATCATCAGCGACAGCACGCCGGCGATGCCGCCGACCGCGGAGAACCAGACGCCCGCGCCTAACGCCAGCTCGGCCTGGCCCTTGCGCGTCATGGCGTAGGCCTCGTCCGCATAGGCCGCGGAAGCCGGCGTTCCGGGAATGCGCAACAGCGCGCCGGGGATGTCGCCGGAGAAGATCGCCATCGAGGACGCCGCGACGATGGTCGCGATTGCCGCGATCGGGGAGAGGTAGAAGGTGACGGGGACGAGCAGGGCGGTCGCCATCGTCGCCGACAGGCCCGGCAGCGAGCCGATGACGAGGCCGTACACGGAGGCAGCGAACATCGCGATGATCACCTCCCAGGTGGAGATCAGCGCGAAGGCTTCAATCAGGGTCTTGAGCATGGATCACCAGGGCGTCGGCAGCAGGCCGGCAGGAAGCGGCACGCGCAGCAGCTTGCCGAAGATGAGGTGGATGGCGAAGGGCGACAGCGCCGCGAGCGGCAGCGCCAGCTTCCACTTCGCCCCTAACGCGGTCGAAGTGACGTAGACCATGATCGCCGCGGTGATGATGAAGCCGAGCCGGTCGGCGGCGACCACGTAGAACAGCAGCAGCGCCGGCGGTAGCAGGGCGCGCAGGCTGTAGAGCTTGCCCTGCGGCGATGGCAGGCTTGCGGCCTGGCCATCCTCGAGCGGGATCAGCTCTTCCTCCTCCTCGAAGGAATGCCCGATGCCGAACACGATCGCGAGACCGCACAGGGCAAGCCCGGTGCCGATCACCAGCGGAAACACGTTGGGGCCGACCGGCTGCCCCGGCACCGGCGGCAGCAGCCAGCCGCCATAGGCCGACGCCGCGCCGAGTACGACGAGAAACGATCCCGTGACGGAGTCGGGAAGACGCATGGTGGAAATCCTATAACAGGTGCACTCCCTCTCCCCGCGCGCGGGGAGAGGCATAGGCGGCCTTCGGCCGCCGTTGTTGAAGAACGCCGATGCGTAGCATCGGCTTTGGTGAGGGGGGCTCTCCGCGCGGACGGTGAGAGTTGGTCTTGCGGAGACTCCCCCTCACCCGAATTCGAGCGGAGCTCGAATTCGACCTCTCCCCGCATCCGCCTTCGCTGAAGCTTCGGCGGACAAGAGCGCGGAGAGGTGAAACGTCACGCCTTGGCCAGGCCGGCGGCCTTCATCGCTTCGCCCATCTGGGCATCGCCCTTGTCCATGAAGCCGGCAAAGTGGCCGGCATCGCCCCACACCGTGCCGAAGCCGCGATTGCCCATAAAATCCTTGAACTCGGCGGAGTCGTAGACCTTCTTCAGCGCGGCGGTCAGCTTGGTTGCGATTTCCGGCGGCAGGTTCTTCGGCGCGCCGATGCCGCGCCAGGCGCCGGTCGCATACGCGATGCCCATCGCCTCCTTCAGCGTCGGCACGTCGGGGAAGATCGGGTTGCGCGCAGGCGCCATGATCGCGAGGCTCCTGGCCTTGCCGGCCTCGATGATGGCGCGCGCCTCCGGCACCGAGCAGGTGGTGAGATCGAGGCCGCCGGCGGCGAGATCCTGCATTGCAGGCGCCGCGCCGTTCGACGGCACCCAGGCGACCTGGTTGGCGGGCAGGCCCATCGCCTGCATCCAGCCGACCAGCGCCAGATGCCAGATGCCGCCCTGGCCGGTGCCCGAAGCCTTGAACTTGCCGGGCGGCGCGGCCTTGATCGCCTCGGCGAGGTCCTTCACCGTCTTGTAGGGCGAGGAGGAGGACACCTGGATGCCCGGCGGGTCCTCGTTCATCAGCGCGAGCGGGGTGTAGCTCCTCGGCGTCAGCTCGGTCAGGCCCTGCCAGTGCATCATCGAGATTTCGACGGTGAGCATGCCGATGGTGTAGCCGTCGGGTTGTGCGGTCGCGATCGCGGTATGGCCGACCACGCCGGAGCCGCCGGTACGGTTGACCACGTTGAAGGGCTGGCCGAGATCCTTTTCCAGCAGCGCTGCGACAATGCGCGCGGTCGCATCGGTGCCGCCGCCGGCGCCCCAGGGCACGATCACGGTGACCGGCCGTGCCGGATAGGCTTGTGCGCGTGCCGGTGTGAGGCCGAATGCGGCGGATGCGGCAACAGCGGCGGTCGAGGCCGCAAAGCTGCGGCGCGTAATCTTGGACATGAATGCCTCCCAGCGGCGCCCGTGACACCGGGCGCTCTTGTCAATGGCGGCATTCTAGTCGGCTTTGCAGCGAGGCTGCAAGGTAGCGCTACCAAGGAGATCGCCATGTTGTGCGAAAACTGCATGCCCATCTGATGGAAGCCGGAAATCGGGTGGGATTTGCCCGCACGCTTCGCCAACCTGAGCGGGTAACGAAAGCCAAAGGCAAGCCACCGATGACCCAAGCCTATTACAGCGCCGTACTGGACCGCCCGCTGGACCAAGTCTGGTCGCTGATCCGCGATTTCAACAACTATCCCGCTTATATCGACGGCGTGAGCGAGAGCGTGATCGAAGACGACAAGCGCGGCGATGAAGTCGGCGCCATCAGACGCTTCTGCTATCTCGGAAACTGGATCCGCCAGCGTCTGGTTGATCACTCGGACCAGCAGCACACCCTGACCTATGCCGGTCTCGAAGCGTTGCCGTATCCGCAAGACGACGGAAGCCGGACGCCGGCACCGACGCGCTATCAGGGCACCATGCATCTGCTCCCGATCATCGAGGGTAACCGCACCCTCATCGAATGGTCGGTCGCCCTCGATACCGAGCCTGTGGACGCCGATCGCTGGCAGGCTCTGTTTGCGTCCTGGATTCCCGATTGGACGGATTCGCTTGCCCGGACATTGGCGCGGGCCCATCCGCGATCCTAGCGATCGCTCACGGCTCGTCCGCGTCGCCCTTTGGCCGCGCGCCGCCGAAGATGCGGATGCCTTCCGCGGTCAGGTAAGGCTTCAGCGTCTCCCACGGCACGAAGGCGACATACTCGCCCTCGGCGTAGGGGCCGACCGCGTAGGGCGGGTAGTGGAAGGTGAGGCCGGAGCTCTTGCCGGCTTCGCTCGAGGGCGCGAGCGTCACCGCGCCGATCTTGAGCAGGCGAGGCTCCACGCTTTTGAACCATTCGTCGGTCGCGGTCTCGCTGGTATCGCGCTTCTTCTTTTCGGTCTTGAGCGAGGCGATCACGGCCTTCACCATCGCCTTCATGGTGGGGCCGCCATCGGCGGTCTCGGTGAAGAACGGGCGGATCGAGATGCGCTTGTTCGAGGTCTTGTCCCAGAGGATCGTGTTCACGTCCGAATTCGGATGGGCGCCGTGGGTGTCCATGTAATCGTTGCGCAAGAGGCTGACATAGCGGTCGCCGACCACGGAGCGTATCGAATATTTGCGCTCAAAATCCCAGCCGCCGTCCTTGAAGAACTGCGGGTCCTCCTTGCGTGAGGCGGCGGCCTCGGCTGCGTTCTTGTCGAGCCATTTTTTGCCCTCGGCGAGGCAATCCGCCGCCAGCGGGGCATCCACCTTGATCTTGTCGTCGAGGAAGATTCGCGCTTCGATGCTCCTGGTCTTGACGATGGCGTCGGGCTTTGCGTCCGCGGCGAGGGTGGGGATCACGCATGCTGCGCTAAGCGCCATGGCGACGCTCAAACCGATCATCAACTTCAAGGGGGAGTGCTCCTTACGTGAGCGTCAGAATATTTCGAGGATGTAGTCTGCGATCTGCTGCGCAGAGTGGGGGGAGGCGGAGCGCCGGACGGTCGCCTGCGCCTGCAAGCCGGTCGCGTCCGCGATGATCTGCTCGACATCGATCAGGTTGAGTAGCGAAAAAGAGGCCTTCGGTTCGACCTCGACCAGGACATCGATGTCGCTGTCCGGGCGATAATCTCCACCCGCCCGCGTGCCGAGAATCGCAAGCTTCGCCACGCCCTTGCCTTTGATGGCATCCGCGTTCTTGCGTATCGCAGCGATGATTTCGTCACGTGTCATGGACACAGCCCGGCCGATCACGCGGCCAGCCTATCATCTACTCCGCCGCCTCGCTATGCCCGAGCCGGGCATTGAGCTTGCGGATCAGCTCCTCGGCCGCATCCGCGATCACCGTGCCCGGCGGGAAGATCGCTTCGGCGCCGGCGGCATAGAGCGCGTCGTAATCCTGCGGCGGCACCACGCCGCCGACGATGATCATGATGTCGTCGCGGCCCTGCTTCTTCAGCGCGGCCTTCAATTCCGGCACGGCGGTGAGATGGGCGGCGGCGAGCGAGGAGACGCCGAGGATGTGGACGTCGTTCTCGACGGCCTGCCGCGCGGCCTCGTCGGCGGTGGCAAACAGCGGCCCGATGTCGACGTCGAAGCCGATATCGGCGAACGCCGAGGCGATCACCTTCTGGCCACGGTCGTGGCCGTCCTGGCCGATCTTGGCGACCAGGATGCGCGGGCGGCGGCCCTCCGCCTCCTCGAAGGCGTCGATCAGCGCCTGAACCTTCTCGACCCGGTTACCCATGCTGGACGCCTCCCGCTTGTAGACGCCGGTGATCGACTTGATCTCGGCGCGGTGCCGGCCGAACACCTTTTCCATCGCGTCGGAAATCTCGCCGACGGTTGCCTTCGCTCGTGCCGCGTCGATGGCGAGCGCGAGCAGATTGCCGTTGCCTTCGCCGGCCGAGCGCGTCAGTGCGGCGAGCGCGGCATCGACGTCCTTCTGGTTGCGCTCGGACTTCAGCCGCGTCAGCTTGTCGATCTGGAGCCGGCGGACATTGGTGTTGTCGACCTTGAGGATGTCGATCGGGGCTTCATCCGTCGGCTTGTACTTGTTGACGCCGATCACCGCCTGCTTGCCGGCATCAATGCGGGCCTGGGTCTTGGCGGAGGCTTCCTCGATGCGCAGCTTGGGCACGCCGGCCTCGATGGCCTTGGCCATGCCGCCGAGCTCCTCGACCTCCTGGATGTGGCCCCAGGCTTTCGCCGCGAGATCGCGCGTGAGACGCTCGACGTAGTGCGAGCCGCCCCAGGGATCGATGATGCGGGTGGTGCCGCTCTCCTGCTGGAGGAAGAGCTGGGTGTTGCGGGCGATGCGCGCGGAAAAATCCGTCGGCAGCGCCAAGGCCTCGTCGAGCGCATTGGTGTGCAGCGACTGGGTGTGGCCTTGCGTTGCCGCCATCGCCTCCACCGTCGTGCGCATCACGTTGTTGAAGACGTCCTGCGCGGTCAGCGACCAGCCCGAGGTCTGGCAATGCGTGCGCAGCGACAGCGAGCGCGGGTCTTGCGGGTTGAACGGCTTGAGCAGCTTCGCCCACAACAGCCGCGCGGCGCGCATCTTGGCGACTTCCATGAAGAAGTTCATGCCGATCGCCCAGAAGAACGACAGCCGCGGCGCGAAGCGGTCGACGTCGAGCCCTGCGGCAAGGCCGGCGCGCAAATATTCGACGCCGTCGGCCAGCGTATAGGCGAGCTCGAGGTCCTGCGTCGCCCCGGCCTCCTGCATGTGATAGCCGGAGATCGAGATCGAATTGTATTTCGGCATCTTCGTGGAGGTGTAGGCGAAGATGTCGGAGATGATCCGCATCGACGGCGCCGGCGGATAGATGTAGGTGTTGCGCACCATGAACTCTTTCAGAATGTCGTTCTGAATGGTCCCTGAGAGCTTCTCCGGCGGCACGCCCTGTTCGCCCGCGGCCGCGACGAACAGCGCCAGGATCGGCAGCACCGCGCCGTTCATGGTCATGGACACGCTCATCTGGTCGAGCGGGATGCCCGCAAACAGCGTGCGCATGTCGTAGATGGAATCGATCGCGACGCCGGCCATGCCGACGTCGCCGCMGACGCGCGGATGATCAGAGTCATAGCCGCGGTGGGTGGCGAGGTCGAAGGCGACCGAAAGACCCTTCTGGCCCGCCGCGAGGTTGCGGCGGTAGAACGCGTTGGAATCCTCCGCCGTGGAGAAGCCGGCATATTGCCTGACGGTCCAGGGCTGGTTGACATACATGGTCGGGTAGGGGCCGCGCAAATAGGGCGCGATGCCCGGATAGGTCTCGAGGAAATCGAGCCCGGCGAGATCGGCCTCGCCATAGGCTGGCTTCACCAGAATGCCCTCGGGCGTCAGCCACGGCTCGGCGCTGCCGGTTGGCGCGGCGGTGGCGGTGCGCTCGAAGGCGACATCTGCAAAGTTCGGTATACGGCTCATGCGTGCAATCCTCGCCCGAAGAACGCTCCGGCGACCAGTCCAGATATCATGCCGATAGCAGAAAAAACTTCCCAGGAATGCGGTGCATAGGGCAATACGCCCAGCGCAAGCCAGAGCCATATGATGGCGCCGCCGCCGGCGATGCCGATCAGCGGAAACACGAGTTGCGCCAGCATCGGCCGGCCCCTCAGGAACGGATAGGCCAGCGGAAACAGCACGAGCGTGACGGGCGCGGCCAGCATCGCTGCCAGCACGAGGCCGATCAGCAGGATCGGAAAGATGATCACGGCGATCAGCGAGAACGGGAAGCTCACGATGACGCCGAAAATGGTCCCGGTCAGCGCCGCGACTACCGTCGCGATCGCGCTGAGGCTCAGCATTCCAGAGGTCTCCGCCGCGCGCTGGATCATTCCTTCGCCGCCTTTGCTTGACTGACTTTGGCTGTGCCTCTCGACTCCTCAAACCTGCGGTTTCGTTCGATCAGTTTCTGAACATTCTTCTTGTAGACCGGGTCGTCGAAATGACTCTTGGTCATCGCACCGGTCCCGCTCCACAGCAGCCGCGCGAACAGCTTTCCGACGTTCGCCTTCCACTCTATCAAGCCCAGCAGTATTTCTCCGAGCGACTGAAGCATGGCATAGCCTATCACGGTTGCGGCCTCGACATGTCGCCCTCAATCATGGTCCGGATGCTGATGGCTGACGATGGTCGCCATCTTCTCCGGCCCGTAATTCTGCTGCGTGGTCTGGCTCGGCAAATTGGCGATGCCGACCACCCAGCCAAGCCGCGACTCTGTTCCATATTGCCGAGTCGGCACCACGTGATCCGGCCGGTCGAACGCACCGGTCATGATCTCGATGCGCGGGCCGTCGATGCGGCGGAAGCTCAGCGGCGTGCCGCAGGCGGCGCAGAAATCGCGCATTGCGATGGACGAGGAGCGGAACGCAGAGGGCGTGCCCTTGGTCCAGGCGAAATCACCCTTCTCGATATCGGCATAGGAGGCGAACGGCGCACCGCTCGCCTTCTGGCACATCCGGCAATGACAGATGCTGATCTTCGCCGGCGCCGCCGAGACCGCAAAGCGGACCGCGCCGCATTGGCAGCCGCCGGTGAGAACGGGTTTGCCTGCTTCCGTCATGGCTGCTCCATCCGTCGATAGGCGTCCTGCAGCGTCGCAAGCGCATCGCCACCGGCAAAGACGAAGCCGGTGACGCCGGCTGCACGCAGCGCCGCCTCAGTCTTGGTCGGGCGGCCTGCCAGATAGATATGTCGCGCGCCGGCCTTTTGCAGGGCCCCGGCGGCGGCCTCGGCACGGTCCGCATAGACCTTGTCGCTGGAACAAAGGCAGGCGAGCGCGGCGCCGGAGGCCTTGAAGGCGGCCGCGAGCGGCGCCGGATCGGCAAAGCCCTCGCTATCGACGGCCTCGATGCCGCCGGCCTCGAAGAAGCTTTTTGCAAAGGTCGCGCGCGCCGTGAAGTCGGCGGGCGTGCCGAGATTGGCCAGAAACACCTTTGGCCGCGCGCCGCGCGCCTTCAACGTTGCGTCCGATTTGTCGCGGAGCGCCTCGAACGGTTCCGCAAGCCGGATCGGGAGCAGCGCGTCGAACTTGTATTTCTGCTCGCCGTAAGGTGCGAGCGCAATCGGCGTCGCCTTCAGCACCGCCGTCTCGCGCTCCTGCAGGTTCGGAAACTCGCTGGCACCGGTCAGCACGTCGCGGCGCTTTGCGATGTTGGCCTCGCGCGCTTTTCGCGTGGCCGCGACCTTGCTCTGGAACACGCCCTGCTGAAGCGCGGCGAAGGCGCCGCCGGCTGTCTCGCTCTCCTGGAACAGCGCCCAGGCCGCCTCGCACAGCTGCGAAGTCAGCGTCTCGATGCCGCCTGCGCCGGCCGCGGGATCGCTGACCTTGGCGAGGTTGCTCTCTTCCAGCAGCAGGGCTTGCGTGTTGCGCGCCACGCGCCGCGCGAACGGGTCGGGCAGTCCGAGCGCCAGCGTGTGCGGCAGCACGGTGATCGCATTGGCGCCGGCAAGTCCCGCCGCAAACGTCGCGATGGTCGCACGCAGCATGTTCACGTAAGGGTCGCGCTGCGTCAGCATGCGCCAGGCGGTATCGGCGGCGATGAACAGCGGTTTTGGCGTCAGTCCGCAGGCCGTTTCGACACGCGCCCACAAGAGCCGCAGCGCGCGGAACTTTGCCATCGTGAGGAACTGGTCGGCATCCGCGGCAAGCCGCGCATAGACCATGCCCTGCGCCTGTTCCAGCGGAACGCCGGCGCCTTCGATCGCGCGCAAATAGGCGACGGCGCAGGCGAGCACGAAGGCCAACTCCTGCACCTCCGATCCACCGGCATCGTGGATCACGCGCCCGTCGGCGGACGCGAACGGCCCCTTGAAGCCAAGCGCGGCGAGGCCCTTGATGCCGCCGGTGACGGCAGGAACGATCTCCTCCCAGGTATAAGGGCTGTGGCCCCACACCGCGCCGGCTGCGAGCGGATCGAGCCCGAAGCGGATGTCGCAGGCGGCGGGATCGATGCCGTTGCTCTTCACATATTCCGCGACATGGATCGCCGCCATCCGCGATTGCGGTCCGATCTGAAGCTCGATTCCGATACCGGCATCGAGATGAATATCCTTCAAGATTTTCGCGACCGCGTCGGCCGTCGGTTCCAGGCCGAAGCCGTGGCTGCCATTGCCGCCGGCGAACACCAGCGCAAGACCCGTTGCGCCATTCTCGAGATCGGCGAGCGCCTGCGCATTCGCGGCGGCCGCATCGGGATGGTCGATCCGCTGCATGACCTGCCAGGGTGCTGCCGCTGGCCGTCCCGCCACCGGCGCGACGCCCTTGGCGCGCGGATAGAGCGGGTCGATCCTCACCCCGTCATAGGTTTTGCCGACCAGCTTCTCGAACGGCGCGCCCTTGAGCACGCCATCGACCAGCTTGCGCCAGTCGTCGACCGTTGCCTTGGGAAAATCGGCCGCCAGCGGCAGGTCGTCGGTCACGGAGGTCATGCGGCGAGGGGCTCCCAAAATCTTGTCGTTCGCAGGCGAAATTGCCACGGCCGGCCGCCCCTGCAAACGGTTGTTTTTGGTTAACCGGTATCCGGAAGCCGCTCAATGCCTTGCGTCGAGACGCTGGCGAGCCCGTCACGAACGCGGATGCCGCCGATGACGCGGTCGGGCGCGATCTCGGCCAGCGGCACCAGCACGAAGGCGCGCTCGAACAGGTGCGGATGCGGCAGCGTCAAATCGGGCTTCTGGAACGACACATCGTCATAGGCGATCATGTCGAGATCGAGCGTGCGCGGTCCCCAGCGCCGCTCCTTGGTCCGCGTGCGGCCGAATTTCTGCTCGACCTTCTGCATCACGAACAGCAGCGCGTGCGGGTCGAGGCTGGTCTCGATCTCGACGCAGGCATTGATGAAGGGATCCTGGTTCTCGTCGCCCCAGGGCGGCGTCGCATAGTCCGACGAGCGCGCGATCAGCGCGGCCTGCGCCATGCCGCAGATATGGGCGATCGCTTTCCCGAACGTCGCGCGGACATCGCCGACATTGCCGCCGAGCGCAATGAGGACGCTCGCCATCAGGGATGCCGCGAGCGCGTCAGCATGATGCCGACGTCGTCGAAGATCGCCGCGATCGGCGCATGCGGCTTGTGCACGGTGATCTTCACCGCGCGGATGCGCGGGAAGTGCGACAGGATGGCGTCGGCCACCGCGCCGGCCGCGCGCTCCAAGAGCTTGTAGTTGGTGTTCTTGAACGCCGCCGTCGTGGTCGCCACGACTTCGGCGTATGACACCGTGTCGGCGAGCCGGTCGGTGCGCGAAGGCTCCGACAGGTCGGTATAGAGTTCGAGGTCAATGACAAAACGCTGGCCGACTTCGGTTTCGTGATCCATCACGCCGTGGCGGGCATGAATCGACAGGCCGGTCACGAAGATCGTATCGGTCATTGCTTGCTCTCGATTGCGTGCGCCACCCGCAAGGCCTGCAAGGTCTCGGCGACGTCATGGGTCCGGATGATCCTGGCGCCGCGCTGTGCGGCGATGAGGTGCGCGGCGATCGAGCCGGCGAGCCGGCCCGACGGCTCCGACGGCGACACCGAGGCGATGAAGCGTTTTCGCGAGGCACCGACCAGGATTGGCAGGCCGAATACGTCGAATTCACGCAGCCGCGCCAGCGCGATCATGCTCTGCTCGGCGGTCTTGCCGAAGCCGATGCCGGGATCGAGCACGATTTTTTCGCGCGCAATGCCGACCTGTGCGGCGATCTGCAGCGAGCGCTGAAAGAACACCTTCATCTCCGCGATGATGTCGATGGCGGGATCGACGCTGTCGCGGTTGTGCATGACGATGACCGGGACGCCTCTCGCGGCCACCAGCGGCGCCATGCCGGCATCGCGTTGCAGGCCCCAGACGTCGTTGGCGATCATGGCGCCCTGGTCGAGCGCGAAGGCGACCACCTCCGCCTTCATGCTGTCGATCGACACCGGCACGCCGAGCGCCACCACATCAGCCAGGACCGGCTTCAGCCGGGCAAGCTCGTCATCCACCGTGACCGGCCGGGCACCCGTGTAGGGCCGGGTGGATTCGGCGCCGATGTCGATGATGTCGACGCCGGCCTCGATCATCGCCCGCGCCTGCACCAGCGCCTGGTCGGGTGCGATGAACCGCCCGCCATCGGAAAATGAATCCGGGGTGATGTTGAGCACGCCCATCACCGCCGGAACGGATTGCCGCGCAAAATTCTCGGTGTCGTCCCGGCGAAGGCCGGGACCCATAACCACAGGGAGGAGTTTGGCGAAGATTCGGCGTTCGGTACGCCTACCGCCTACAATCGATAGATTCCGCGGTATGGGTCCCGGCCTTCGCCGGGACGACACCGAGAATTTTGCGCGGCAATCCGTACGTGGAGAGAAGCAGCCCTAATACGTGATCTTCGGCGGCAGCTTCTTGGCCTTGGCGATGATATCGCCGACCGACTTTTCCGAGGGCAGGATGCGGACGAGCTTCTTCTTCTCGTTGGCTTCCCGCATGCTCTGGGCGAGCCTTGCCGGATTCCGATAGGAGAGCTCGCGCACGGTGGTGACGCCGGCGGCGCGGACCAGGCCGACCTTGGCCCTGCCCATGCCGGGGATGCGCATGTAGTCGGAGACGTTGGCCCATTCCAGCAGCAGCTGCTCGCTGATGCCGGTCTTGGCGGAGAGCGCCTTGCGGCCCTTCACGGTTGAGGCCGCCTCGAGCAACGCATCGGTGGTGCGAATGCCCTGTGCCTTCAGTTTGCCAGCGGCAAAGGCGGACAGGCCCTCAATCTCGGAGATCGGATATGTCATGATACTCGGTATGAAATGCGCGCTTCAGGCGAACTGGCCGAGGCCCGGCGTCCCCGCGATGATCTTGCCCATTCGATCCGCTCCGATTTTGTCTCGGCCGAAGCGAAAAAGTTCACGGGCGACGTTCTGAATGTCGGACATGCCGAGTCCCAGGCCCATCAGGCGCGTGCCGACGGCCATCAGGCCGCCGCCCATCAGCCGCGACAGTCCGCCGCCGCTCGTGGACGCCTCGATCGCCGCTTCTGCACCTGGAATCTGGTCGATGAGGGCCTGGACGCTGTCGGAAGGACCCTCGCTGCGGAGGAAGCCCAGGATAATGCCGACGGTCTTTTCAGCGACAGCACTATCTATGCTGGCGTTTGTCGCCAGCCGCCCGATCAGCTCGTCCATTAGCCCCGCCCCTCAGCCGGYCTGCGTCCGGAAATTTACTTTCGAAGAACGATCTTGAGCCGGTGCGGTGTGAAATACAAGCGATGAACGCACGCGACGTCGCGATTCATCTTCGATCGCGCGAAAAGTGTTGCAGCGATGCAAGAGTGGAGATGAAATCAGCAACAAATTGCCGCGGTGCGAACGCACCGTTCCGACTTTCGGCGGACGTCATCCATGCGGCCTCCGACAATGTCGCATGTTCGGATCGCGTTGAACGGTTTTAATCGGGACGCGACATGCGTTAAACTACGGGACTGGAGCGCGTGAGTTTCGATACGCGAAACACCCGCAGAAACATCAGAGAAAATAAATGACGGCACAGGACAGCAAGCTCGGCGACACCGACGACAAGATATTCGTCGGCAAGGGAGACCAGCAGGCCTGGCTGACACTGGCGCTCGCCAATCGCCACGGCCTCGTCACCGGTGCAACCGGAACCGGCAAGACAGTATCGCTGCAGGTGATGGCGGAAGGTTTTGCGCGCGCCGGTGTTCCGGTGTTCGCCGCCGACATCAAGGGCGACCTGTCCGGCATCTCCGAGGTCGGCGTGCCCGCGGACTTCATCGTCAAGCGCGCCACCGCGATGGGGTTGACGTTCCAGCCCGACCAGTTCTCGACGGTGTTCTGGGATGTGTTCGGCGAGCAGGGCCACCCGGTACGGGCTACCGTCACCGAGATGGGACCGCTTCTGCTCGCGCRCATGCTCGATCTCAACGACGTGCAGGAAGGCGTGCTCAACGTCGCCTTCCGCGTCGCCGACGACAACGGCCTTGTCCTGATCGACATGAAGGATCTGCGCGCGCTGCTCGATGCCATCGTGCCCGACAGCGGCAAGAAGGGGCCGGACGCGGCCGCTGATCCGCTTGCCGACATCCGGAAAGCCGCCCAGGGGTTCGGCAACGTCACCAAGGCCACCGTCGGCACCATCCAGCGCCAGCTCCTCGTATTGGAGAACCAGGGCGGCACCAAATTCTTCGGTGAGCCGGCGCTGACGCTGAAGGACTTCATGAGGACCGACCGCGACGGCCGCGGCATGGTCAACATCCTCGTCGCCGACAAGCTGATGCAGAGCCCACGGCTTTACGCGACATTCCTGCTGTGGATGCTGTCGGAATTGTTCGAAGAACTGCCCGAGGCCGGCGATCCGCCCAAGCCGAAGCTGGTGTTCTTCTTCGATGAGGCGCATCTGCTGTTCAACGACGCGCCGAAGGCGCTGATGGACAAGATCGAGCAGGTGGTGCGCCTGATCCGCTCCAAGGGCGTCGGCGTCTATTTCGTGACGCAGAACCCCATCGACGTGCCCGACCGCGTGCTCGGGCAATTGGGCAATCGGGTGCAGCACGCGCTGCGCGCCTTCACCCCGCGCGACCAGAAGGCGGTCGCGGCCGCAGCCCAGACCTTCCGGCCCAACCCGAAGCTCGACACCACCAAGGTGATCATGGAGCTCGGCAAGGGCGAGGCGCTGGTGTCCTTCCTCGAAGGCAACGGCACACCGGCGATGGTCGAGCGGGTGATGATCCGTCCGCCCTCGGCCCGGATCGGGCCGATCACGCCGGAAGAGCGCAAGGCGATCATGGATGCGAGCCCGGTGAAGGGCAAATACGACACCGCCGTCGATGAAGAGTCCGCCTACGAGATGATCCAGAAGCGCATTGCCGGCACGGCTGCGACTGCCGATGCCGGCGCGGCCGGCGGAGGTGGCGGCATCCTCGGCCAGATCGGCTCGATCGTCGGCACCATCTTCGGCACCAATGTCAAGCGCGGCCGCTTGTCGGCCGGCCAGGTCATTGCGCGCGACGTGACGCGATCGGTCACCAATCAGGTGATCGGCGGGATGGCGGCCAATATCGGCAAATCGGTCGGTGGTCAGATCGGCGGCTCGATCGGCCGCACGCTGGTCCGCGGCGCGCTCGGCGGATTGCTGCGTCGGTAGGCAGAGAAGCCGCGTTTGAGGCACTCAAGCCTCCACAGCGTCATGGCCGGGCATAGCCGTCCGAAGGACGGCGTCGCTTCCGCTCGACTATGTCCCGGCCATCCACGCCCTACTTGCACTCGAAGAACGTAGATGCGATTGCCCAGCACGCCGGGCGAGGCCGAACACCACAAATTCAGGAGAGGGGGACTCTCCAAGCGTCCGTCGGTCTGCTACGTGCTATTTGTTGCCCACGGGACATAATGTGACACCACCGAATCTATCAGACAAACTCGGCCCGCACAGAGCCTTGTCGCTGCGCGCGCCGCTCGATCTGCTCTTCCTGTTCTGCTGCGTCCTCCTGACCGCCGACGTGCTCGTTCCCGAGATCTTCGGCCACGGCAAGACCAAGGATTATGGGCTGTGGTACTGGGCCGGACAGCAGGTCCTCCACGGCGGGTCGCTCTATCCCGACAAGATCGGCGAGTATTTCGAATTCATCTATCCACCGCTGCCGGCGATCCTGCTGGCGATCCCGAGCTGGTTCGGCAAGATCCCGCTCTATATCGTGCTGTCGATCCTGAACGTGGCGGCATGGTGGTACACGGGCATATTCTCCAATGCCATGACGGGATCGGGCCGCAGGCCCGGCCCGTGGCTCGAAGCGCTGCCGGCCATCGTCACCGTGACCTTCGTGTTCGACATGTTCGACCTCGGCCAGCCGAACCTCGTGCTGCTGGCGATGATGCTCTGGGGCTTCTGGTTGTTGCAGCGTGGGCGCTCCTGGCTCGCGGGCTTCATGTTCGCGCTCGCCACCGCCATCAAGGTGTTTCCGATCGCGGTGCTGCCTTATCTGGTCTGGCGGCGGAAATGGGCGGCCGTCGTCGCGACGGTCGCCTTCACCGGCATCCTTCTCTATGTCGTGCCGGCGCCAATTCGCGGCTTCGAGCGCAACGCGGCCGAGCTCAAGACCTGGTACCAGGGCATGGTCGGCTCGAGCTCGGAAAAGGGCTTTGGCCAGCGCGACGAGCAGAACTGGTCGTGGGTCAACCAGTCCCTCATTGCCGTCACGCACCGCCTGGTCCGGCCGATCAACTACAATCAGGAGGATCCCAACAAGCCGCCGCGCACGATGAATGTCATCGACGTCGATTACCGGACGGCGAACTGGATCGTGCTCGCGGTGTCGGCGTTGCTCGGGCTCGGCTTCGTCGCGGTGATGCCACGGCAATCGCGGCGAACGGCGCGCTCGGATGCCGAGGAGCTCGGCATCCTGTTCTGCCTGATGACGGTGGCCTCGCCCCTGGCGCGGCAATACTACTTCATGTGGCTGTTCTTCCCGATGACGGTGCTGATGCATCGCGCCGCCTTCGACGAGCGGGCGAATGTGCGCCTGGGAACCTGGCTTGCCCTGGGTGCGGCCGGCATCCTCATGCTGCTGGCGCTGCCGTGGTTACCCAACGAGATCCAGGCCTGGGGCAATAATCTCATCGCCACGGCCGTCCTCGCCGGTTGCCTCGCCTGGCACATCCGGCATCCGCCGGTTGTGGCTAGCTCCGACGCCGCGGCAGGGCTAAAACCCAACACGTCCTAAGAAGACATATCGAGATCCACAGTCAGGAACACGACCATGGCCAATGCGCAGCTTCAATCCGTGCTCGACCACATCGACAAGGATTTCGACAACAGCCTGGAGCGCCTGTTCTCGCTGTTGCGGATCAAGTCGATCTCGGCGGATCCGGCCTTCGCGGCCGATTGCAAGGCTGCGGCCGAGCATCTCGCCAAGGACATCGCGAGCCTCGGTGTCGCGACCGAGGTGAGGCCGACTGCCGGCCATCCCGCCGTCGTCGGCAAGGCCAAGGCGGGCGGGCGGCCGCACGTGCTGTTCTACGGCCATTACGACGTCCAGCCGGTCGACCCGCTCGATCTCTGGCACCGTCCGCCGTTCGAGCCTGCGGTCACCGACCATGCCGACGGCCGCAAGATCATCGTCGCGCGCGGCGCCGAGGACGACAAGGGGCAGGTGATGACCTTCGTCGAGGCCTGCCGCGCCTGGAAGAAAGTGACGGGCTCGCTGCCGATCGACATCACCTTCCTGATCGAAGGCGAGGAGGAGGTCGGCTCGAAGAATTTCGTGCCCTTCATCGAGGCCAACAAGGACGAGTTCAAGGCCGACTATGTACTGGTCTGCGACACCGGGATGTGGGACCGCAACACGCCGGCGATCACGACGTCGCTGCGCGGCCTGCTCTATGAAGAGGTGAAGATCACCGCCGCCAATCGCGACCTGCATTCCGGCGTGTTCGGCGGCAGCGCGATGAACCCGATCCGGGTGTTGACCAAAATTCTGGGCAGCCTGTTCGACGACGACAACCGCATCACCATTCCCGGCTTCTATGACGGCGTGAAGGATACGCCGGCGGACATCCTGGCGCAGTGGAAGAAGCTCGACTTCACGCCCAAGACGTTCCTCGAGCCGATCGGGCTGTCGATCCCGGCCGGCGAGAAGGGCCGGCTCCTGATCGAGCAGGCCTCGACGCGTCCAACCTGCGACGTCAACGGCATCTGGGGCGGCTATATCGGCGAGGGGTCCAAGACGGTGATCCCGTCGCATGCCTCGGCCAAGGTCTCGTTCCGCCTGGTCGAGGGACAGGACCCCGCCAGGATACGCAAGCTGTTTCGCGACTACGTGTCGGCGCGGATTCCCGGCGACTGCAAGGTCGAGTTCGGCGACCATTCGGCCGGCGCCGCCATCGCGCTCGACTGGAACATGAAGCCGCTCGCCRCCGCCAAGACGGCGCTGACCGAGGAATGGGGCAAGGAGACCGTGCTGATGGGCTCGGGCGCCTCGATCCCGATCGTCGCCGACTTCAAGCGCACGCTTGGGCTCGACTCGCTGCTCGTCGGCTTCGGGCTCGATGACGACAACATCCACTCGCCGAACGAGAAGTACGACCTGCGGAGCTTCCAGAAGGGCATCCGCTCCTGGGCCCGCATCCTCGCCGCGCTGGCGGAGGTGAAGTGACCGCGCAACGGTCATTCCGGGGCGCCTCGAAGAGGCGAACCCGGAATCCGGAGATTGTTGTACGAGTGCCGTAGGGTGGGCAAAGGCGCGAAGCGCCGTGCCCACCATCCGTCCCGGATCGCGATAGAAAAGGTGGGCACGCTTCGCTTTGCCCACCCTACAAGAGCTTCATCCTCGGTGCCGTAGGGTGGATTAGCCGCAGGCGTAATCCACCAACTTCGTTCCGCACGCGCGGATACATGGTGGATTACGCTTCGCTAACCCACCCTACGAGGTTGGCAATGCCCCAATTGCGCCTCCCGTCATCCTGAGGTGCGAGCCGTGGAGCGCAACGCGCTTCACGGTGAGCCTCGAAGGATGCACGGCCCCGATGCAGCCGGGCCGTCGCCCTTCGAGGCTCGCCGAAGAGGCGAGCACCTCAGGGTGACGGTGGTGATTGCGCCCGCAGCCCGCCAAATAAAAACGCCGCCCGGAATTGGGCGGCGTTTCATTCCGAAACGTGCAGAGGGTGTTGAGAACTACTCTACACCAAACCGCAAAAATCTCAAGACCGGTAGCCCGGAAGCTCGCGGTCCAGCTTGCGCAGCAGCGGCGGCCACACCAGGTTGGTGGCGCGCAACTCGGCGCGGTCGCGGTTGGCGAGCAGCTCGGTGTTCTTGTCGATCGCGACGTCGTCGACGGGGTAGACCGGCGTGCCCAGCGCGCGCGTGCGCACCTGCATCGAGCAGGCGCGCTCGAGGTGATACATGCGCTCGAAGGCGGAGGCGACCGAGCGGCCGACCGTCAGCGTGCCATGGTTGCGCAGCAGCATGTGATTGTGGTCGCCGAGGTCCTTCTGGAGCCGCGGCCGCTCGTCATGGTCGAGCGCGATGCCTTCATAGTCGTGATAGGCGAGGTCGTGGGTGACGAGCTGGGCGGTCTGGTTCAGCGGCAACAGGCCTTCGGCGCTGCTCGACACCGCGGTGCCGTCGAGGGTGTGGAGATGCAGCACGCAGATCGCGTCCTCGCGCACCTCGTGGATCGCCGAATGGATGGTGAAGCCGGCCGGGTTGATGCTGTACTCGCTCTCGGAGAGCTGGTTGCCGTGCAAATCGACCTTGACGAGGCTCGACGCCGTGATCTCGTCGAACATCAGCCCGTAGGGGTTGATGAGGAAGTGATGGTCCGGTCCGGGCACGCGCGCGGAGATGTGGGTGTCGACCAGATCGTCCCAGCCGTACAGCGCGACCAGACGATAGCAGGCGGCGAGATTGACCCGTTGCTGCCACTCCGCCTCCGTCATGTTCGACGGCACTTCTTTCAGGCGCGCTTCCGCTGGCGACATGGCAAATCTCTCCGAACATCGTTGTTGCGGGGAGGGAGCCTAGTCTTGCCGCGGGCTGGCGGCAAGGCGCACAAAGCGCGGCAGTCAAGCGTAGCCCGCATGAGCGAGACGATATGCGGAGGGCGAGGTTCCGGATTTCAGAACCATCCGACGGTGGCCGGAGTGATGTTTCGTCTCCGCGGCCGCCCGATCGGATAACGATATTACGGCGCCGGGATCGACAGCAGGCTGGAAATGCTGCGGCCGCGGATGTCGTAGACGCGGGCGAACACCACGTCGTCGCGCTTGATCTCGACCATGACCGGCGCGGTGAGGCCCTTGCAGTAGAACTCGCCGAGCGTCATCGCGAAATCGGCCGCATTGGAATCCCAGCCGATGGTGAAGTCGGGCCCGAGCGCGACCTGGGCAGGTCGCTGCGGGCCGCACACCGCGACCTTCCATTTGCGGTTGCCCGGCGCCACTTCCTGCCGCTCGACGATCTGCTCGCGCAGTTCGTCCGAGGCCTGCTTCAGCGCAAGGCCCCAATAGTCCAGCATGAAGCGGTCGTCGGCGCCGCGCACGGTGCCGGCGATGTGGTTGAAATGCGTGTACTGATAGGGATGCAGCCGGATCATCTCGGCGAGCGACAGCGCCAGCCCGAAGCAGAAGGTGGCGAGCACGACGGGCTGCCAGGTGCGGTGGTTGGTGCGCAGGCGCTCCATGGCCCAGCCGAAGGCGACGCCACCGAGCACCGCCATCGGCGGGATCACGAAGACGAAATGGCGGATGCCGTTGTACAGCGCCGGCCGCTTCACCATCGCGATCGCGAGCGGCAGGGTCGCCGCCAGCGTCAGCATCAACAGGACGGTCTTGCGGCGGGCCGGAACCTCGCGGCGCGGCAGCATGGCGAAGGTGCTGACGACGGCGCCGCCCATCAGCACCAGCATCACCTCGGGCAGTTGCAGCGCGAACAGCGTCGGCAGATAGGACCAGGGCATGTCGGGCACGGACACGATCGCGCCGTCGAACATTTCCTTCCAGGGTTTTTCGAAGAAGTGCGAGAAGTAGGTCAGCGCCTCGAAGGGATTGCCGGGCTCCATGATCGACCACGGCCAGATCAGGCCCATCACGAGATAGCCGAACACGAGGCCGGGGAGCAGGATGTAGACGACATGGGCGAAGCGGCGGGCTGCCTCGCGGACGCCTTCGGTGCGCAGCTCCTCCAGGAACAACGGCATGAAGCCGATCATGGCGTAGACCAGCGCGAGGCCGCCGAGGACGCGGCAGCCGAGCGAGAGGCCGGCACCCAGGCCGACGATCAGGATCGTGCGCGGCGACGGCTGCGGATATTCTTCGGCCAGACGTACGAGGCCCAGCATCAGGATGATCATGGCCACCGCGAAGGGCGCGTCCTTCGGGTTCATGAACATGTGGCCGTAGAAGATCGGGCAGAGCGCGAGCAGCAGGAGTGAGGCAAGACCGGCAAGCGGTCCGCCAATGCGGCGGCCGAGCCGCCACGTCACCGCAAGCCCGATCACACCGACGATGGCGCCGAGCAGACGCCGCGTCTCGAACAGCTCGAGCGGAATGACCTTGTGCAGGAGGGCCGCGACCATGTCGAAGCCGCCGCCGTACATATAGAGGTTGGCGAAGGAGAGCGCCGCGGTGTCCTTGAAGCCGGAACCGAACATGCGCAGCAGCAGGTCGGCATATTCAGCGTGCGTGTAATCGTCCCAGCCGAGCCCGTAGTCGCGGAAGGTCAGGCCGGCGGTGACGGCGACCGCGGCCAGCACCAGCATGGCGAGATCGTCGCAAGTCCGTTCAACCGAGCGCCGGAGAGGCGTGTCGATCGCCGAAGTCGTGATGGATGTCATGGCTATTGGTGACCCGGAATCCCCTCTCGGCCCTGCCGGTGCGCGCGGGCCTCTACCCCGGACTCCCTATAGCGCAGTTCCATTACCAAGTAATTGGGCATTATGGCTAAATTCCTGATGCGACGCAGCAAATCCAGGCAACTCGAAGCCTGTTAAGAGTAACGAGCCGTAGCTGAAGGGAATGTGAATAAGTCTCTGATTTCCTTCCCTTTAGGAACGGCGTGGGCAATTGGTCGTTGGCGAGGAACGCAGGAAGACGGTATCTTGGCGTGACGGTGTCGCGCATGGGTGCGCGGCCGGGGGTGAGTTCGATGACCTTGGCATTGCTGATCGCTGGGATAGTCGCCGTTGTGGCGGGCCTCCTTGCGGTCTTATTCGGCTACACCGTCAGGGATTTCAGCCTCGGCAGTACCCTCATAATCGCCGGCACGATCGGCGTCTGCTCCGGAATGTTACTGGTCGGCCTCCACGTGGTGGTGCTGGAGCTGAGGGGCATTGCGCGCCGGCTGGCCGGTTCAACCGCTCCATCGGACGTTCGGGTCAGGCCGGTGCTGCCGGGTCTGGCGATGCCTGGCGCGGCCGCGCCCGACTTGGCGGTGCCTGCTCCTGCGGTGAAGGCCGAGCCGCCGGCTGCGCCAGCGTCCGCCGCGCCACCGCCGTGGCTGGGTGAGGCGGCCGCTCGCGAGCGCCCGCGGCTCGAGGAGCCGCCGGAAGCGCCTCCGCCGGCAGCGGAAGCCCCGCGCCGGCGCAACCTGCTGTTCGCCTCGACCTCCCGCAAGGAGCGCGAGCGTGCACAGGCGAAGGCCCCCGATGGCCCGCCGCCGCACGACGAGCCTGCCGCGCCGGACGTCCCGCCGGCGAGCTTCGATGATGCCTGGCCGAAGCCGGACCGTGCGCGGCCATCGGAGCCGCCGGCCGCGCCGCGGCGTCCGCCGCCGCGCACGCCGTCGACCTTCGAGACCGCCGCGCCTCAGCCTGAGCCTGAGCCGCCGCCGGCCGAGCAGCCGCAGGTCACCGTGCTCAAATCCGGTATCGTCGACGGCATGGCCTATTCGCTCTATTCCGACGGCTCGATCGAGGCGCAGATGCCGGAGGGCATGATGCGCTTCGCCTCGATCGACGAGCTGCGCGCCCACCTCGACCAGCGGTCCTGAGCGGCCCGCGGGTCAAGTAAATCGCCGTCTTCCCGTCACCCCGTCAGTAATCAGTCCATATTGGTCAGTCGTCACATTTCAGCCGAACGTATTGTTGACACGGAATACTTTGGCGTCGTCAATCCCGTGCGAGAGACGCAGGGCGGAGAAAGGTCGGGTCCATGTCGGATGCCGGGGCTAAGAATTTCATCGAGCTGACCGCGAACATCGTGTCGGCCTATCTCAGCAGCAATCCGACGCCGGCCGCCGAGATCCCGAACCTGATCAGCCAGGTGCACGGCGCATTGGTGCGGGTCTCGTCGGGCCGCAACGAGACGGCGCCGCTCGAGCCCGCGAAACCGGCGGTGTCGCTGAAGAAGTCGATCGCGCCGGACTATCTGGTGTGTCTGGAGGACGGCAAGCGCTTCAAGTCGCTGAAGCGCCATCTGCGCACCCAGTACAACATGACCCCGGAGCAATATCGCGAGAAATGGGGCCTGCCGGCCGACTATCCCATGGTCGCGCCGAACTATGCGGTGGCGCGCTCGCAACTGGCGAAGAAGATGGGGCTGGGACAGCAGCAGCGGAAGCGGAAGTAGAGCCGGGTCCCGGATTTCGTAGGGTGGGCAAAGGCGCGCAGCGCCGTGCCCACCAGCTTTCGTCGATCTCGCTCGGAATGGTGGGCACGCTCCGCTTTGCCCACCCTACGAAGCTCCTTACGAGGCGTCCGCGAGCGCCTCTTTCGCATCGGCCTTGATGCGGTTGACCATCGAGCGCAGCCCGTTGGAGCGCTGCGGCGTCAGATGGTCGCGAAAGCCGAACTCGTTGAACACGGCGATGGCGTCGGTCGCGAGAATCTCCTGCGGCGTACGGCCCGAATAGAGCGAGAGCACGATCGCGACCAGCCCGCGCACGATATGCGCGTCGCTGTCGCCAAGATATTTCAGGCGCGGTGCGCCGCCGCTGCGGTCGACGTGCTTGGCGAGCCAGACCTGGCTGACGCAGCCCTGCACCTTGTTGGCGGCGGAGTGCTCCGCCTCGGGCAGCGGTTCCAGGGTGCGGCCGAGCTCGATGACGTACCGGTAGCGGTCGTCCCACTCGTCCAGAAGCTCGAAATTGTCTCTGATTTCGTCGATCGTCGTCATGCTGGCCTGTGTTCCCGTTCAGGCCAATATAGGGATGCATGCGCGTGAAATCGATAGGGTTTGAGCCCTAATTCGCTGGGCTCGGCCCGCGCCATTCCAGCGCGAGGTCGTCCTGGGACAGGGTATCGCGCGGCATCTCGCTCGATGCGGCATCGCCTTCGCCGGCCAGCGCGATCGAACCGGTATGGTCGGGCGCCTTCTTGTCGTTCTTGTCGCTCTTGTCGATCTTGTCGTTGGTGATGTGCTCTTTCTTGTCGTTGATGATCTGGTAGATCTTCCGCGCTCCGTCCTGCGCGCGCTGGCCGATGATGGTCGCGGCCTGTCCGCCGACCTCGCAGGCCGCCGGCTGGCGCTTGCAGAACTGGGTCATGTCGGAGACGGCCGCGGTCGCAGCCTGCACCGCATCGGCAGCGCCGATCTGCGGCAACTTCTCCGATTCGGGTGTCTTGTCCCGCGGCAGGAGCACCAGCACCAGCCCGAGCCAGAATGTGATGCGGAGCAGAAAGCGCATCTTGCGACCTGTGTGTTAGATCCCGCCACGGCGATGCCCGCGAGGCGTCCGACCTAGCAACTCTGGATAAATCGCAAGTGATTGCCTTGAGCTTAATTCGCGGAAAATTTGCGCGAAATTGTTTGCTGCTGACGGCCTGGTAAATTTTCGATTGACGCGCGCGCCCGTGATCTTCCGGCTTGCAAAATCCACCAATTCGAAACCATGAGGCCGGCCGCGAAACCCTGTGTTCACCATCCCCGCGGAAGACGTCGCAAAATCGTCTAAAAATCTCCGCGATGACACGGTGTGCGGCGGCAGGCGGGGCCGCCTTAGCACTCGTTTAAGGTCGCTCTGACACGGTGGCTCAACGATAAGGAGGCGTTCCGGCGCGTCTTCTCGACGATTGAGCCGAAGCGCGAGACCCGTGACAGTTTTGAGTATCATCCGCGATTGTCTCGATGCGCTGCTGCATCCCTCCGCGCGTTACGATGCGCTGACGCGGGCGCGCCATCGTGCCTTCATGGCGCCGAGGCTGCTGGGCAGCCTGGCCGCCTTCGCTGCATTTCCCGTCTATCTCGCCATGCGCGGCGCGCCGAGCGCGATCGAGGTCGCCGCCTTCGCGTGGCTGATCGCGCCAATTCTGCTGTCCTGGTTCCTGTCGCGCACCGGCCGCTACGAAGGCGCTCACGTGCTGTCGTCGCTGGCGCTCGCCGGCCTGATCATGTCGATCGCGGCCACGACCGGCGGCATCGAATCATTTGCCGCGATCTGGCTGGTGGTGGTTCCCCTCGAAGCCGCGCTGTCGGCCTCGCGCCGCGTCGCGGCCTTCGCCTCGCTGCTGGCGCTGTCCTGCGCGGGGATCCTGATTCTCGTCAGTCAGTTCGGCTGGCTGCCGCCCGCAGATGCGAGCGCCGCGGAACGCGGCGTGCTGATGGCGTTTGGCGTCGCCTCGGCAACGCTCTACGCCGCGGGTCTCGCCTTCGGCGCGGAATCGCTCGCGCGCACCAGCGTCGCGCTGCTGTCGCGCGAGGAGGACCGCTACCGCCTGCTGGCGCGCAACATGAGCGACGTCATTTCACGGCATCAGCGCAACGGCGCGGTGCAATTCATCTCGCCCGCGGTCGAGGCCTTGCTCGGCATGCCCGTTGCGCGGCTGCTCGGCCACGGCCTGTTCGACCGCGTCCATGTCGCCGATCGCCCGGCCTATCTCACGGCGCTCTCGGATGCCGCGCGCGGCGACGTCCGCAGCGTCGAGTTCCGGCTGCGGCGGGAGAGGGCCGGCCTCGAGCGCGGCCAAGCCGATATTCACGTCGACTTCATCTGGGTCGAGATGCGCTGCCGGCCGCTCGAGCTGGATCCGGGTCGCAAGAATCCTGACCGCAATCTTGACCGCCAGAATCTTGACCGTCACGATCTTGACCGTCCTGTCGCGCGCGAGGTCGACGTCGTCGCCGTGATGCGCGACGTCACCGATCGCAAGCTTGGGGAGCAGGCGCTGGATCAGGCGCGCAGCGCCGCGGAAGCGGCCGACGCCGCCAAGACCCGGTTCCTCGCCACCATGAGCCACGAGCTGCGCACGCCGCTCAACGCCATCATCGGCTTCTCCGAGATGATCGCACAGGAGCAGACGCTGATGCTGGGCGCGGCCCAGCGCAAGGAATACGCCCAGCTCATCAACGATTCCGGCCAGCATCTGCTGTCGGTGGTCAACGGCATCCTCGACATGTCCAAGATGGAATCGGGCAATTTCGAGATTGCGTCGGAGCCGTTCGCGCCCCGCTCATCGCTCTTGCACTGCTGCAACCTGCTTGCGCTGAAGGCGCGGGAGAACGGCATCGATCTGGTCACCGATGCGCCGCAGGATTTGCCGGTGATGACCGGCGATCCGCGCGCCTTCAAGCAGATCGTGCTCAATCTCGTCGCCAACGCCATCAAGTTCACCGAGCGCGGCGGTCAAGTCTCCGTTGCCGCCGTGGCGTCGGGATCGCAGCTCACGCTGCACGTCAGCGACACCGGCGTCGGCATCGCGCCCGACGATCTCAAGCGCATCGGCGCGCCGTTCTTCCAGGCCGGCAAGACCTATCAGCGTCGTCACGAAGGCACCGGCCTCGGACTTTCGATCGTGAAGAGCCTGGTGGCATTGCATCTCGGTGAATTGACGGTACAAAGCAGGCTCGGCGAGGGCACCGCCGTCACCGTCAAGCTGCCGCTCGTCTACACGCCGCCGCAGGCCAAGACGCTCGATAAAAAGGCGCCCGAGAGCAATATCGCGACGCTGACGCCGGTGCTGCGCCAGGACACTCAGGATCAACTTCAAGGTCAACCTCAGGACCAACCTGCTTTGGTGAAGAAAAGTGCCTAGAAAGTCTGCAAAGAACGACGCTGCTCCGCGCCGCCGTGGCGCCAAGGCCGCGGTCGTGGACATCGAGACCGAACGCAATCTGGCGATGCGCGTTCTGCTTTACAGTCCCAAGGACACGCTGGCCGGGCTGGTCGCGGTCGCCGCCATCGGTGCCATCGTCGCCAATGCGCTGTTCCTCCAGACCGGCCGGCATCCGGCGCCGATGTTCGGCACCGTGATCAATCTTCCGATGCCGTCGTCCGTTCCGCAGGCCAATCCCTTGCCGCGCGCGCGCCCCGTCGGTGCCGATACGTCGCCGCTCGAGCCGAAGGCGACCGAGTTCCGCGTCGAGCCCAAGCCTGCCGAGAGAGCGGCCGAGAAGCCGCCCGAGAAGCCCGTCGAGGCCACCGCGTCGACGTCGCGCGCGGGCGATCCCATGACCAATTTGGTCAAGGCCACGACGTCGCCCTCCGTTGCCGTCGCGCGTCCGCCGGCGCCGATTCCGGTGCCGCAGAGCCCGGCCGCGCGGCGCATCGCCGGCGTGCAGCGCGCGCTGTCCGAATATGGCTATGGCCAGCTGAAGGTCACGGGCACGATGAGCGGCGAGACCCAGTCCGCGATCCAGAAGTTCGAGCGCGAGCACAAGATGCAGGTCACCGGCCAGGTGTCCGATCGCCTGCTGCGCGAGCTCGGCGCCGCGATCGGCCATCCCGTCGAATAATCGCTGGGCTTGCGCCAAGGCTGGTGCTCGAAGGCTGGTGCTGATTGCGGCACTGGCCTATCGTGCGATTCATGCGGTTGAAATCAAACATATGGGTCGCGGCTTACTTGCGCCGGTGCCAGACCGAGGGCGTGTTCGGCGCGGTGCGCCGTCGCGGCGCCGAGGAGGCAGGTGCGGTGTTCGTGAAAGTCGCCCTCCTCGACGGCAATGCGATGCTGTATGTGCCGGCGCCGCAGACCGTCTATGACGACGGCCGGCCGGTCGATCGCTTCTTCGTGCCGGCCGCGCTGCAACCGATGCCGGAGCCTGCGGTCGAGGAGCGCCTGACCAAGGAAATTCGCTTCGATCCCGATGCCTGGATCGTCGAGACCGAGGACCGCGCGGGCCGGCATTTTCTCGAACTGGCGAAGACCTGACCAGGGGGTGGCTCGTTGCGGAAGTTTCTTGAGAATTCGCTTCCGCCGGCACCATTCGCTTTGGTTTAGACATCCATTCGGGGCGCTCTTTCTCAGGCTTATCCGCAAGGGGCCGCACGACCTGGTAGTTGCGGAAGGTCCGCAGGTTGGCTAAGTTCTACTTTACGAAGAGTCTCCGTGCTCATTCGTCCTATCGCGCGACTGGCGAGCTAACGTGGAATCGACCACGGTGAAGCGCGAAGGGTTCCAACGCCGATCGCCTGGGCAACCAAACTGCTGGAAAACAGCGTGTTGAGGAGCCCGAGCATGCCGTCATTTCGCAATGAGCTGTCCGCCAACGATCAAGAGATCGCCGCCGCCCTTGTGGGGGAGGAGCGCCGTCAACAGGACGGCGTCGAACTGATTCCGTCCGAGAATTACACCTACCCGGAGGTGCTTGAACTGCTCGGATCTGTCTTCACCAATAAATATTCCGAGGGATATCCGGGACGCAGATACTACGGCGGCCAGCAGTATACGGACGAAATTGAGAACCTCGCGCGCCGGCGGGCCTGCTCGCTTTTTCGTGCCGAGCACGCCAACGTTCAGCCTCTTTCCGGATCACCGATGAACCAGGCCGTCTATCTCGGCCTATTAAATCCCGGCGACACCATTCTCGCGATGGACCTGTCCCACGGCGGTCATCTCACCCACGGCGCGCCGGTGTCCCACATGGGGCGCTTGTTCAACTTCATTCGCTACAAGACCGCCCCGTCAAGCGGCGGCGCGATAGACTTCAACGAATTGCGCGCGATTGCGCGTGAAGCGCGTCCGAAGATGGTGTTGTGCGGCTACAGCTCCTATCCGCGCGACCTGGACTATGCGGCATTCAAGAGTATTGCCGATGAAGTTGGCGCGCTCACGATGGCTGACGTGAGCCACTATGGCGGATTGGTTGCCGCCAATGTCATGCGCAATCCGCTTGATGCCGGCTTCGACGTCATGACGACGACATCTCACAAGACACTGCGCGGCCCCCGTGGGGGGATCATCCTGTGCCGGAAGGAAAATGCCGGTCGGATCGATGCTTCCGTCTTTCCCGGTTTACAGGGCGGACCTCACATGAACGTGGTGGCCGGGATCGCCGTGACGCTCAAGCAGGCGGCGACCGCGGATTTCCAGGTTTACGCGCGGCAGGTCTTGCGCAACGCGAAGGTTCTTGCCGGTGCGCTGATGGAGCGAGGGATGAAGCTGGTCACGGACGGGACGGACAATCACATGATGGTCGTCGATACGGTGGCATCCGTCGGACTGGACGGGCGAGCAGCCGAGGACGTGCTCGATGCCATAGCCATCACCACCAACAAGCAAGTTATTCCGGACGATCCGCGCCCGCCGCTGAGGCCGAGCGGTATTCGCCTTGGGACACCGGCGGCGACCACGCGTGGCATGGGAGAATCCGAAATGCGTCGTATCGGCGAGCTCATTGCGGCGGCTCTGCAGGCGAACGGAGACGATATGGTCGTCGCGCGCCTCAGGTCAGAGTGCGTCGAGATGTGCCGGGCTTTTCCTGTTCCAGGCGTGGTGCCTGGCTCCGGGCCGAACTGATCGGCTGCACGCCAGCAACCGCAACTTCAGTCCGCGTCCTAGCGGTCCGATCCGTCGGTGCCCGTCCGCACCGCAGGCGCGGAGCCGGGCTGCACGCCTGGCCGCGTCTGGCTTGCACTGGAACGCGCGCGCTGACGTTCGCTGTCATGCAGCGTCGGCTGGTACTTCGCGCGTGTGACGGCGAGCGTCGAGCCGCGCCAGGCCGCCAGCATCACCAGTGCGGAGCGGTCGGCGAGGCGGTCATAGAGCCGCGACAGCCGGTAGACCGCGTCCACGGACGTGCCGATCTCCGGCTTGAAGAACAACAGGATGCGCTGGAAGTTCGGACTCGGCATGTCGAGCGCGCGCGCGGCAACCGCCAGCGCTTCGCCGCCGGGATCGTCGACGATCTCGGCTGCGACGCGCGAGGACAGGATCAGGCTGTCGCCGAGCTCGAAGGTGAAATTCTCGGCGTCGCCCGCGATCGCCGCCATCTCCAGGATCTGGATCGCGCGCTTGGCGCGCACGGTCGGAATCCGCGGCGCGGCCTTCAGCGGGGTCTCCGCCAGATTGTGCAGGATCAGCGCGCGCTGGGACGCATCGGCGCCGAAGAACATGTCGTGGATCTCGGCCGCGTCCTTCGGCTGCATCGCCATGCTCGCGGCCATGCGCAATTCCGCGTCGGTCGGCGTGCGAGCCGGCGAGGGGGCGGACGCGCGTGCGGGTATTTCGCGTGCGAGCGGAACCCTGCGGCCATCCTGGGTCGCGACCAACCCGAGTTTCTGCAGGACCGGGACCGGCGTCTGCGGGTAAATCGCCAGCTTCGCCTTGACGGAGGCGCGCGTCGCATCGTCGACCTGGTCGATCAGCCGCGTCGCAAGCTCGATAAACTGACGTTGTTCGTCATCGCTATGGACGCGCGTCTGGACATAGAGGTCGGTCAGCACGCGCAGCAGCGTCGGACGAACATCGACGCCCTCGCGACGGGAGAGGGTCATCAGCCCGTCGAATCCGGGAAACAGCGACTTGGTCATTGAGGCGTACGCAACTCGGAAGAGACTGGTGCCGCAGCCTATCGCAGGTTCGTTTAAAGCCTCGTTAAGGAAAACGAGACGTGAAGCCCAACGCGTCATTTCAGCCGTTGTCGTGCCGCAACGGGACGGCCCGCGCACGCCCCGTGCGGTTACGGTCCGCCCCGCCTGTTTACACCCCGTTAACCATGAACTGATCTTAATGATCCCATGTTGCACGAGCGCGTTTGGTCGCGCGGCAATAGAAGAGAGCTGACATGGGGACCATCATTGAATTTCCGGCCGGTCGCCGGGTGGGCTCGTCGGGGGACGTCGCTCCGCGCGCGGGAATGGGAACGATCCTGATCCTTCCCGTGATCCGTATCGAACGCGAGGCGGACGAAACCAGCGGCGATCGTGGGCCGGAAGCGGGCACAGCGCCGGGGCGCCGTCGTCGCCGCCGCTGACGTCCGGCTTCTTGCAATGCCGGACCCCATCCGCCAGATCCGACCTTTCGTATCGGCCATCGTGCTCGCGCTGCTAGGCGCGACACTCGCTGCCTGTAGCGGCGGCGATTTCGGCCGCACCCGCGCCGACATGCGCAGCGACGACATGCATCGCTGGCTGGGCGCTGAAGTCACCTCCAGCGTCGGCCTGAAACCGTCGCAATTCCAGCTCACCGACGAAGAGCGTCAGCTTCGCGACCTCGCTTATCCCCTGATCGAGCCGCCGCTGTCGCGCCCCGCATGGAAGAGCGTGTTCGGCGACTACAAGGCGCTGCCGTCGCCCTGGCGCCAGACAATCGTGTTCGACCGCACCATGTACGGACGCACGCTGATCGACGAGCCGCATCGCTCGCATTCCTCGCGCTATGCGCAGCTGATCGAGGACGTGCGCAACGACATCACCCGCTTCGAGCCGTTCTTTGCCTCCGCGATCCGCGTCATCGACCTCGACAGGAAGCGCAATGCCAGCATGGCGCGCGTCTCCGAGCTCTCGCCGAGGGAGAAGGCCGATGCGATCGAGCGCATGCAGGAGAACTCGCTGATCGTGCAGTGGGTGCAGCAATGCCTGGAGCAGCGCGTCTCGTCCTATCGCTGGGCGCTGGAGCGGCTGGTGATCCAGGCGCCCGACGGCATGGCCGCCGACGCCGACCGCCTGATCGGCGAGCTCGCGGCCCAGACCGCCAACCCGCCAGTTCAAGCGCAGCCGCCCTACGGCCGCGCGGTCATCTCGAAGGGCTGACGCATGCCCTTGGCTTCCATCACCTACGTGCCCTTGTAGCCGAGCCGCCTTCGCAACCGTGGAATCGCGAAGTCCAGGAAGGCGCGCAACTTCAACGGCACCTGGCGCTGGCTCGGATAGATCAGGCTGACGGGCATGGGAGGCGGGTCGTAAGCGCTCAACAGCTTCACCAGAGTTCGTGCCTTCAACTCATCATCGATGAGGTACGACAGGACCCGCGCAATTCCGGCACCGGCGATCGCAGCGGCCACCGCTGCCTCGCCAAGGTTGACTGCGAGCCGACACGGGGCCTGGATCGTCTGTACGGCTTCTCCGGTCAAGAACTTCCAATCGGACGACGTGGCGTGCGCCGACTGAACCACGCAATCATGCGCAACGAGATCGGCGGGCCGTTTCGGCGTGCCACGTTTCTTCAGATAGGCGGGACTGGCGCACAGGACGAGGCTGATTGCCCCGACCCGCGTGCTGATCGTGCTGCTGTCCGGTAGCTCCCCGATGCGCACGGCAAGGTCGACATGCTCCTCGACAAGGTTGACGTATCGATCGGTGAGCTGCATCCGCATCCGGATGTCCGGGAAGACGCGTTGAAACTCCACGACAATCGGCAAGAGATGGCTGCGGCCAAGCACCGAGGGCGCGGTGATGATCAGCTCGCCCTGAGGCGCGTGGTATTCCCCAGACGCCGTACGTTCGGCTTCCGCGATCTCCTCCACGATCCGCCGGCATGAGGCGACATAGCTGCGCCCAATGTCGGTCAGCACGAGCTTGCGGCCGCCCCGGTGGAGCAGGCGAACGTTCAGGTGCTCCTCCAGGTCCGAGACCCTTCGGCTGACCGTCGCAAGAGGGATGCGCAGGTGACGGCTCGCGGCCGAAAGGCTGCCGGTGTCAGCCGCGGCCACCAGGATCGCCATGGCTTCCAGTCGATCCATAAGCCTTCCATATTTGAAAGTTGTGTTCCCATCTTAGTCGGTATCACTCAGATCTGGAAGGCATTAGATCAACGCAAGCGCAACGTGCAGGCAGAGAGCAAAGCCATGAAAGCGATCCAGTATCAGTCCTACGGAGACTACAGCCAAAATCGCCTGGTCGAGCTCCCGCGCCCCGAAGCTCGCGCCGGCGAGGTCATCGTCCAGATGCATACGGTCGGCATCAACCCTTTGGACAACACATTCCGCTCGGGTCACTACTATGCGGCGACGCCGCAAAACCTGCCCCGAATCGGCGGTCAGACGGGCGTGGGCACGGTTGTCCAGGGCAAGAGCGACGGCTTCAATGTCGGCGATCGCGTGTTCGTCAGAGGGCCCGGCTTCGGCATCACGGCCGACGGCACCTGGCGTGAGTTCGTGGCCGCGCCCGCTGCGGGCCTCTCACACATTCCCGACAATGTCGATGACGATCACGCCGCGGCCTATCTGGCGGGGGCGGGATATCTGACGGGCTATCTGGCGCTGACGGAACTCGCAAAATTCAGGCCGGGGCAAACGGTGCTGGCGCCCGCCATTGGCGGCGCGGTCGGGATGGAAACGGTGCAGGTCGCGCGCCGCCTCGGCGCGTCCCTGACGATCTCTACCGCCGGCAATACGCAAAAAGCCGAACGGGCGCGCGCGGCTGGCTACGAGCATGTCATTGATCTCTCCAGGGAGAGCCTCAAGGAAGGCGTGCTTCGCATGACGGAGGGCAAGGGCGTGGACGTTGTCGTGGATGGGGTGAGCGGCAACCTGACCGCCGACGCGCTATCCTCGCTTGCCTTTGGCGGCACGGTCGTGATCGCCGGTTACGCCGGAGGACGCGAGGCGAAGGTCGACGTGACGGACGTGATCTGGAAGGCCGCGACCATCCGTGGATTCACGTTCAGACTTTTCACTTCGCAAACGGTCGCTGCCGCCAGCGCCGAGCTTCTGCAATACCTGAAGGAGGGGACGCTGCAGCCCACGATCGGCAAGGTATTCCCCATGTCCGAGGCGGCCGAAGCCGTCCGCTTCCTGATTGAGGATCGGCCGTTCGGTCGCGTGCTCATGCACGCGCAGCGCTGACACGCGCGCCGCGTCCGCGCCGGGACGTTTTACGGGCATCAGGGCGCGATCGGCTTCCGCTACGCCGCTGCTTCTGCAGCTTCCCGACGAAATCCTTCAGCGCGTCCGCCAGCGGCACTGATGCGCGATAGGCGAGGCCGACCTCGCGCCTGACTTTGACCTCGATCTCGCGCACGGCGACGTCCGGATTGCCGCGCGCCWCGCCTTCCGGGACGATGGCGATGCCGATTCCGGCCGCGACCAGCGCCATCGCCCAATCCTCCGATTGCGCGATCGCGGCGGGCTGGCGGCGTTGCGCATTGCGGCCGAAGAACTCGCTTTGCTCGCAATGGCAGCGGTCGATCAGGGCCGCGCCGGCGAGATCGGCGGCGCGAAGCTTGTCCTTGAGCGTCAGCGGATGCGACGGCGGCAGCGCCGCGACATAGCGCTCGCTCCACAGCGCGACGAAATGCTCGTCGCTGCGCAGCATGGTCTTGGAGATGATCCGCGCATCGGCGCGCTCGTCGTGGCCGACCAGGCGGAGCGCGATGTCCGCGCGCGCCGTCAGCGGCTTCAGCAGCGCGATCGTTCTGGGCACGTCGAGCGTGCGCATCAGGCCGAGCGTCAGCGTGGCCTTCGTGCTCGGCTTCCTGAACAGGCTGCGCGCGGCATCGGCCTCGTCGATGATGCGGCGGGCAACGGCGTGAAACTGCTCGGCCGAGGCGGTCGGCGCGACGCCCTTCTTGTGGCGGATGAACAGCGTGGTGCCGAGCTCGGCCTCCAGATGGGTGATCGCGGTGGAGATCGACGGCTGCGACACGAAGCATGCGCGCGCCGCCGCGGTCAAATTGCGCGCGCGGTAGACGGCGGAGAAGTAGCGAAGCTCGCGGATGTCCATAGGATCGGCCTAGAGATATCATCAATATTCGATATTTTACCTATGGATTGAAGGATGACAAGAACGCCCTGGTCACAAACGGCGAGGTCTTCCGTGAAAATCCATCATCTCAACACCGGCACGATGTGCCCGATCGGCCGCCGCCTGGTGAACGGCACCGGCGGCCTGTTCCAGCGGGCCCGCATGGTCTGCCATTGCCTGCTGATCGAGACCAATGACGGGCTCGCCCTGGTCGATACCGGCATCGGGCTTGGCGATATCGCAGCGCCCGAACGACTGGGACGGCGATGGCTGCGGCAGACCGCGCCAAGGCTCGATCCGTCGGAGACGGCGGTGCAGCAGGTGAAGGCGCTCGGCTATTCGCCCACGGATGTGCGCCACGTGCTGCTGACCCATCTCGACCGCGACCACGCCGGTGGCGTGCCTGACTTTCCCCACGCCGCGATCCACGTGCACCGCGTCGAATACGACATGGCGGTGCTGCGCAAGCCCGCGCCGCCCGAAGGGCGCTACGTCACCGGGCAGTGGAGCCACGGACCGGGCTGGACGTTCTATGATGAGGCCGGCGAGGACTGGTTCGGCTTCAAGGGCGTACGCGCGCTGGGCGACCGGGAAGGCGACATCCTGATGATCCCGCTCGCGGGCCACACGCTCGGCCATTGCGGCATTGCGGTGCGCATCGGCGACACATGGCTGCTGCATGCCGGCGACAGCTATTTCCATCATGCCCAGCTCGATCCGTCCCCGCGCATGCCGCTGGTGCTCGGCTATTTCCAGCGCCGGGCCGACATGGACCGGAAGCTACGGATCGCCAACCAGGCGCGGCTGCGCGCGCTGAAGCTCGGCCATGGCGACCGCGTCACCATCTTCAACAGCCATGATCCCGTCGATTACGAGAACTGCCGGTGCGGCCGGCATTAGGATGTGATGATTGGGTTCGACCAGGCGCCTCGGTCTTGCCCAAGCGGCCTATCGGGCGCTCGCCGGTGACGTACGCGACGGCAGCCGAAGCCGACGCGGCCGGTGAATACCGCATTTCGACAACAGCCGCTTGGTTTTCGTCCCGCTTCGCCGCACACTGGCGCAGGAGATCGAAGTCTCTTGCGGATATCGAATGGTCCAGATCAGACGTCGCGCCGGGCGAATGGGAGCCCGCCAAATCTACGACACGCTGAAGGACCAGATCATGGCGCGGGTGTACGGCGTCGACGGCCTGCTGCCGTCGTCCCGCGCCCTCGCCGGCGAACTGGGCGTCTCGCGCACGACCGTGACGGTGGCCTACGAGCAGCTCGCGGCGGAAGGTTTTATCGAGATCCGCCATGGCGCGCGGCCGCGCGTTGCCCGTGCCGTCGTCGAGAGAGGACGCGTCCGCGCCGCATCCAGGCCCTCGGCGCGCAATCTGCGGCTTTCGAAATTCGGCGAGCGACTGCGACAAGACCCGCCTCGCTGGATCGAACCGGCGCGCGGCCTGCTTGCAAACTTCAGATACGGCGACCTGTCGCCGTCGGACTTCCCGATACTCGCGTGGAAGAAGGCCATGGTCGCCGCGTTGAACCGTCGGACCGAGCGCATGGCCTATGAGGATCCTTGCGGATCGCCGAGGCTCCGCAGGGCGCTCCAGGGCTATCTCTGGCGCTCGAGGAGCGTGCGATGCGATGTCGACCAGATCGTCGTCGTGAACGGATCGCAGCAAGGGCTCGATATTTGCGCGCGGCTGCTGCTCAGCGCCGGCGACCGCTTCGTCATGGAGGATCCGGGCTACCTGATGGCGAGGTTCGCCTTCTCGGCCACCGGTGCCGTCGCGGTGCCGATTGCGGTCGACAGAGACGGTCTGGAAACGGCGCGCCTTGCGACGGTCGAAGCCCGGCTCGCTTACGTGACGCCGTCGCATCAATATCCGCTGGGTGGCGTCTTGCCGATAGGACGCCGGCAACAGCTGCTGGCATGGGCGGCCCGGGCCGACGCCGTCGTGATCGAAGACGATTACGACAGTGAGTATCGATACGACACCAAGCCGGTCCCGCCTCTTCATGCGCTGGAAGGCAGCGGCAACGTCATCTATCTCGGCACGGTATCCAAGACGTTGTCGCCGACGTTGAGGATCGGCTATTTGGTGGTGCCCCCCGGGCTGCGACCCTTGTTCAGCGCGGCCAAGCAGATCATGGATCGGCACACGCCCCGGGCTGAACAGGAGGCGCTCGCCACGATGCTGGAGAGCGGCGCCTACGACAGCCATGTCAGGCGGGTCCGCAGGCGCAATGCTGAACGCCGGCAGGCGCTGCTCGATGCCTTGCGCCACTGGTTCGGCGATCGGATCCGGATCGACGGCGCGGATGCCGGCTTGCACGTCGTGGCGTGGTTTCGCGATCTGGCCTTGGAATACGAAGCAGCGCTGATGGAGGCAGCCCGGTCGAAAGGCGTGGGCGTCTACCCCGTCTCGGCGCTGTTCGACCGGCGCGGGCAGGGGCGCCGCCGCCGTCCGGAGGTCGTCGGTTTCGTCATGGGCTTCGCGGCGCTGGACGTGCGGCAGATCGAGCGGGGCTGCAAGCTTCTCGCTCAAGCCGTCGACGAAATCGCCCCCCGGCGACATCGGAAACTGGACCAGAATAAAGTTTGAGAACTGGCAGTTTTGTGTATGCCAGATTCCAGCTATCTCCGAACCAGGAACGGAGAGAAGCGATGTATATACCCCCCGCCTTCAAGGACGACGACGTCGATAGCATCCGGGCGATCATCCGCGACGCCCGGCTCGCCAATCTCGTGACGGCCACCGCCGAAGGCCCCGTGGCGACGCCATTGCCGCTCTTCCTCGACGAGACGGAGGGCGAGCACGGAACGCTGTATGGGCATCTGGCAAAGGCCAACCCGCAATGGCGTCTGCCCCCGGTCGGAGAAGCTCTGGCGATTTTCGCGGGGCCGGAGGCCTACGTGACGCCGTCCTGGTATGCGACCAAGCAGGAAACCGGAAAGGTGGTGCCGACCTGGAATTACATCGCCGTACACGCCTACGGTCCGGTCGAGTTCTTTCAGGAGCCCGAGCGGCTGCTCGACGCGGTAACGCGCCTCACCAACAAGCACGAAGGATCGCGCGCGAAGCCATGGGCCGTCACTGATGCTCCCGCTGATTTCATCGCAGCGCAGTTGCGGGGAATCGTGGGCATCCGCATTCCGGTCGTGCGGTTCGAGGGCAAACGCAAGATGAGCCAGAACCGTCCCGAAGCCGATCGCGTCGGCGTCGCGGCGGGGCTTGCGGCAAGTGAAAATCCGCAGGACCGGCAAGTCGCTCCTTTGATCCAGGTCCCGGTGTGAAGCGTCTTTGGGCCTGAGGACTTGGGGGCGCGGGCGATGCGAGCTATCGGGCTTCGACCACCTCGCCGTCCTCCTTCACGAACCGGCCGACGGGATCGTTCAGGAGATCGATGACGGCCTCGGAGGGCCGGCACAATCGCGTGCCCTTTGGGGTGACCACGATCGGACGGTTGATGAGGATGGGATGCGCCATCATGAAGTCGAGCAATTCATCGTCCGTCCATTTGGGGTCGTCCAGCCCGAGCTCCTTGTACGGCGTACCCTTCTCGCGCAGCAAGGCGCGGACCGGGATTCCCATCGCCGCGGTCAGTTGCTTGAGCGTTTCGCGCGACGGCGGCGTCTTGAGGTATTCAATGACGACAGGCTCAGCGCCGCTCTGCCGGATCATGGCGAGCGTGTTGCGCGAGGTTCCGCAAGCTGGATTGTGGTAGATCGTGACGGTCATCTCTGTGTCTCCGCGATTGGAACGGGGCCACGCATATCGGTGCGCCCGAGCAGCCAGTTCATCAGCAGCATGCCGGCGATGGCCCCGCAGAGCTCGGCGAGAATGAATCCGGGCAGGTCACCAGGACGAATGCCCGCAAAGGTGTTTGTCAGGGACCTTGCGATTGCGACCGCCGGATTGGCGAACGATGTCGAGGCGGTGAACCAGTAGGCCGCCGTAATGTAAAGGCCGACCAGCCATGGGACGGCCGTCCTCTGAAAGCGGATGCCGGCGAGGATCGTCGCAACCAGCCCGAAGGCAGCGACGGCTTCGGCGAACCATTGTGGTCCTCCGGTCCGGACCTTCGTCGAGAGGTCGAGCAGCGGCAGCCCGAACATCAGATGCGCGGCCATTGTTCCCGCGATGCCGCCGGCGATCTGGGCGATGATGTAAAGCGCGGCCTCATTCGACGGCAGCTCGCGCTTGCCGGCGAAGACCAGCGTGACCGCCGGATTGAAATGCGCGCCGGAGATCGGACCGAGCACGGTGATCAGGACAACCAGAATGGCCCCGGTCGGCAAGGTGTTGCAGAGCAGCGCAAGCGCCACGTCCCTGGTCAGCGTTTCGGCCATGATGCCGGAGCCTACAACGGTGGCGACGAGAAGACCTGTGCCGAGCGCTTCGGCGGCCAGGCGCCGCGAGAGGTCGAAATTGTCCATCAGCGGCTTCGCTCCTTTCGCTTTGGAGAGCAGCAGGCTTGAAGACTTTCGACGACCGGCTCGCAGACCTCCGGTCGCCCGCCACAGCAATCCCGCAGCAGGAAAACCGCGACGTCCCGGAATTCGGCGAGGTTGGCGCGGTAGACGATCGAACGGCTGTGCCGCTCCGAGGTCACCAGCTGCGCGCGCGTCAGGATCGACAGATGGGCCGAAAGCGTATTCTGCGGGACTTCCAGCTGGCGTGCGAGGTCGCCGGCGGCAAGGCCATCGGGCTCGTGCCTGACCAGCGTCCGGAACGCCTCCAGACGGGTCGATTGGGACAGCGCGGCGAGCGCCAGGACGGCTTCTTCAGCTTCCATATATCCAGATTTATAGAAATGAAAGCCGGGCGTCAATCGGATTTCCGAACTTGGCCGCGTTGCGCGAATGACTAGAATGCGCGTGTCTTGCGATCGCGGAAGCCGGCCAATGCAAACGCAGTCGATTATTACCTGTCCAGCCTGTCGGTACACGTCAGCCGAAACCATGCCGACTGATGCCTGCCAGTTCTTCTACGATTGCAGGGGGTGCGGGACCAGGCTCAAGCCCAAAAGCGGCGACTGCTGCGTCTATTGTTCGTACGGATCGGTCCCTTGTCCGCCGATCCAGCAGAACGGCAGGTGTTGCTAGAGCCAGCGTCAGCCGGCGGTGGCTCGCTCCCCGTATTTCCAATATTCTAGAAATACGGTTGACAGAGAGATCCGAACGGGAGCATCCTGGTGTCATGAAGATCGGCGACGCAGCAGCACGCCTGGAAGCCTTAGGCAATCGGACACGGCTTCAGATCTACCGGGCCCTGGTTCGCGCCGGCCGATCGGGCATGCCCGTCGGCCGCCTGCAGGACAAGCTGAAGATCCCGCCATCGACGCTGTCGCACCACATCAAGTCTCTGGTCGCTGTCGGGCTCGTCAGTCAGGTCCGCGAATCCACGACCCTGGTCTGCCATGCGAACTACGATTCGATGCAGGGCCTGGTCGATTTCCTGGTGTCGGAGTGCTGCGCGGACGAAGCCGAGTGCAAGGATGCCAAGACGGCAGCCTGATTTTTTCGGCCGAATTATTCGATGATTCTAGAATGATGGGAGTAACGAGATGAGCGACGGCAAGACAGTTGCCATCATCGGGGCGGGGCCTGTCGGCCTGGCTGCAGCCGCGCATGTGCTCGAACGCGGCATGTCGCCCGTTGTGCTGGAGGCCGGGCGAGAGGCCGGGCACGCGGTGCGCCGGTGGCAGCACGTCCAACTGTTCTCGCCCTGGGAGTACAATGTCGACAAGGCCGCGGTGCGCCTGCTCGCGCCGACGGGATGGAATTCGCCGGACCCTCAATCCTATCCGACCGGCGGCGAACTGCTCGAGCGATACCTGACGCCGCTCGCGACGCGAACGCCGCTGCGCGAGGCGATCTGGACGTCGAGCCGGGTCTCGGCGATCAGTCGCGTCGGCTTCGACAAGGCGAAGACCAAGGGGCGGGAGCAGGCGCCTTTCGAAATCCGTTATCAGAACGGCAAGGGCCCCGAAGTGCTGCGCGCCGACGCCGTGATCGATACGTCCGGCACATGGTTCTCGCCCAATCCGGCCGGCCGCAACGGCTTGCCGGCGATCGGCGAGCCCGAGTGCACCGAGCACATCGCATACGGCATGCCGGATGTGCGCGGTGGCGATCGTGCGAGATATGCCGGGAAGACCGTTGCTGTCCTCGGCGCCGGCCACTCCGCCGTGGGCACGCTGATCGATCTCGTGCATCTCGCCGACGAGGTGCCGGGTACGCAGCCCGTCTGGCTGTTGCGCGGCGCCGATCCCGCCAAGGCTTTTGGCGGCGGCCGTAATGATAAGCTCGCTGCACGCGGTGAACTCGGCAGCGCCTTCGCCGCGCTGGTTGCTTCCGGGAGGATCAGGGTAGAGACCGAATTCGGCGTCACGCATCTGTCGGAATTCGAAGGCCGCCTCAAGATCGCTTCCGGCTCCTGTTGCGGTGCGCGCAGCGTGGTCGCGGACGAACTGATCGTGTCGACAGGCTTTCGTCCCGACTTTTCGTTCCTGTCAGAACTGCGCCTGCGGCTCGATCCGGCGATCGAGGCGCCATTGGCTCTCGCGCCGCTCATCGACCCCAACGAGCACAGCTGCGGGACGGTGCGCCCGCACGGCGCGCGCGAGCTCGCGCATGATGAGGCAGGTTTTTACATGGCCGGCATGAAGTCGTACGGCCGCGCTCCGACCTTCCTCATGATGACGGGTTATGAGCAGGTCCGCTCGATTGCGGCTGATATCGCCGGCGACAAGGAGGCCGCGGCAAGAGTCGAGCTGGTGCTGCCGGAGACCGGCGTCTGCACGCGCGGTGGCGTCGAGAGCGCCGAAGCCGCATCGGGATGTTGCGGGGGGCCGGCGAAGGAAGATGTGTCGGCCTGCTGCGCTGCCGATGAAACGGCCAAGAAGGCTGGCGCTGCGGGGTGCGGTTGTTCATGACGCGAGTCCCTGCGGGCCACGCTGGAGGTCCGCTCGCCGTTGTATTGGCGCTCGGCACCGCACAGACCGTTGCGTGGGCGTCGAGCTCCTATCTCCCCGCCATTCTCGCCGCACCGATCGCGCGCGATCTTGATCTTGCGCCGGAGCGTGGGGCACCGGCGCCGCGCTCGACATGGCTGCTCGGGGCGCGGGCGACGTGGAGCAACTCGGGCTTGGGCGTGTAACTCATAAACGTCAGCTTACCAACGCAAAACGGAAGTCTCCCACCTTGAACATGTTCGGCGGCTTGTGACCCGCAGCGGAAGTGCATTGATCTAGATCAACCCAGAGCTGTTCCGTTCCGCCCATCTGTGCCTC